>NZ_JBHLWK010000014.1:0-44221 GCF_042432915.1 Novosphingobium soli | reverse complement strand
TAGCCTTCCCGGGTCACTTCTCAGTGGCAATCAACAATCCGGCATCATATGGCGGCGCTCAGCACCTACCTGGGCCATACGGATGTGGCCAACACATATTGGTATCTCGAAGCAACACCTGTCCTCCTTCGCGACATCGCCGCCGCAGGTGAGCAGCTTTTCCGGGGAGATCCAGCATGACTGCACTCGCTCCCCATCTCGCCGCGTTCCTGCGTGATCATCTTCCTAGGGAGCGCAATGTCAGCCCGCATACGGTTACGACCTACGCGAACTGCTTCGCGCTTCTGGTCCGGTTCGCAGCCGACCGCCTGAAGCGGCGACCTACTGACCTGGCGATCGAGGATTTCGATCCCGGACTTATCATGGCGTTCCTCGATCACGCGGAGAATGCGCGTAAAAATAGTCCCAGAACCCGCAACGCTCGACTTGCGGCGATCCGGGCGTTCTTCCGTTACATCGAGTATCGCGTCCCAGCATGCCTTGATCTCGCGCTGCGTGTTCGTGCCGTCCCGACAAAGCGGACCGACACGACCCTGATCGACTATATGACACGGGAAGAGATCACCGCGCTGCTCGACGCACCCGATCCCCGGTCTCGCCTGGGCACCCGGGATCGCGCCATGTTGCACCTCGCCTACGCTGGCGGTCTGCGGGTCGCCGAGTTGCTGTCGCTACAGATGCAGGACTTTCCGGAGCGCTCGCTCGCAACGGTCCATATCATTGGCAAGGGCCGACGCGAGCGTGTTTTGCCCCTGTGGCGCGAGACCCAAGCGGTTCTGCGGGCTTGGCTCGCCGTTAGGCCGGAATGTCAGGCGCCGCAGATATTCCTCAACGCCAAGGGCGAACCAATGACGCGCGATGGATTTGCGTTCAGGCTAGCCACGCATGTCGCGACGGCGGCGAAGAAGCAGCCATCGTTGTTACGCAAGCGGGTCACGCCCCACGTGCTGAGGCATTCTTGCGCAATGCATACGCTTGCCGCGACAGGCGACATCCGGAAAGTAGCGCTCTGGCTCGGGCATGCGAGTATCCAGAGCACGGAAGCCTATCTGCGTGCCGATCCTGAAGAGAAGCTGCAGATTCTCTCCGCGCATGGGTCGCCGATGATCAAACCAGGCCGGTTTAGGCCTCCGGCCGATCCGCTGATCGTCATGCTAGAAGACATAAGAAGCCGGTCAGTCAGTCCGCCATTCAAACGGGGCATCTACAACAAAGGCCGTGCCAAGAAATGCGTTGATGAGTGATACTGCCTAATTATGCATGGGCCGCAAATTTTGGCGGCCCATCGATCATGCCTATGTGATCGGAACGACTAATTCATTCGCTGGCATTGAGCCTGGATTGATACGCCCGGCAGCACGCTCCTTATCTATATACTTGATAAACGGATCCATACTCTGCAGAATTGACGACGAAGAGCGCTTTTCGCACCAGTCGTTTATCCATCGATCAATCAATTCATCATTATTCTGCAAAAGAAAGTCGCCAGATGTATCACGGCCCCAACGGTTGTACGCCGTAAGATACCCACGTGCCGCACCACCCCAAAACACCCTCAAGACTTTATCGTCCTTCGCATCTGACCACTGCCGGCATGTTACCTGCACTGTCAAAACGGATGGACGCGGCATCCCCTTTTTCTCATGTGCTTGGCGCTTAATCAGATCGGTCATCAGCGGATCAAGCGCCTGTGCGACAGATTTTGTTTGGTTTCCGCTACATTGAACGTCAATGAAAGCGGCTATCTCGTTCCAAGTCGCTTGGCCTAGGATATTGCCTGACCGGGGGTGCCAATAGACATTAAACCCCGAGACATAGCCGTGAAACCAATTGTTGTAAGCTGCTTCCATCAATCGGGCTGCACCGCCACCGTTTCGGACGGCGCTCCACTCAGAACAGAGGGGTGACCGATGCGCGCGATAGGTCGTCTTGGTACGATCCGTTTCAGCCACTGAGATAGGCTGAGCGGCAAGTAGCAGTGCAGCAATCAACATTTGGAAAGCCCCCGAGATAGCTCGCTTTTAGCGTCTTCCAGACCGGGTACAATCTCGTTTGTGGAGAACGAGAGAGCACCGCCACCTTAATTATCTGGAGTGGAATCGATGTCTTCTTCACGCAAATCCGCGCCTGCGCGGGAACTGCTCGACATAAATCTCGACTGCAAAGAATACGTGCTCGACTACCTCGACCGGGCTTTCCCGACCCAGCAGATGGAGATCTTCGTCGACGCCAACGACAATCCCTGCTCGCGCCCTATGTACGATGCGAAGGGCAATCCGGTCCACAACCAGCAGGCGCTGCAGGCGAAGCAGGACCTCATCGAGAAGCTGTGTGCGATGCCGCCGATCAAGTCGGCGCTCGATGCCCTGATCGAGCACTACGGCACCGACACGATCGCCGAAGTGACCGGCCGGACCAAGCGGCTCGTCGCCCTGTCCGACGGCACCCAGAAAGTCGAGGGCCGCTCGGCTCGCACCAACCAGGCCGAAGCATCGCTGTTCATGAACGGCGAGAAGCGCATCCTGGTGTTCAGCGACGCCGGCGGCACCGGCCGCTCCTACCACGCCAGCCTCGATGCCAAGAACCAGCAGCAACGGGTTCACCTCCTCCTGGAACCCGGGTGGCGCGCCGACCGCGCGATCCAGGGCCTCGGCCGCACGCACCGCACCCATCAGGCCGCGACGCCGTTGTTCCGGCCCTGCACGACCGACTGCAAGGGCGAGCTGCGCTTCACCAGCACGATCGCACGGCGGCTCGACAGCCTCGGCGCTCTCACGCGCGGCCAGCGCCAGACCGGCGGCCAGAACCTGTTCGACCCTGCCGACAATCTCGAAAGCGAATACGCCCGCGCCGCACTGGTCACCTGGTTCGGGCTGCTCCATGCCGGCAAGCTCAAGAGCACCAGCCTGACCGAGTTCGAGGAACGCTCCGGGCTCAGGCTGGCCGACCAGGATGGCTGCCTAGTCGAGGACCTCCCGCCGATCACCCGCTGGCTCAACCGCATCCTGGCGCTGCCGATCGGCATCCAGAACACGATCTTTGACGAGTTCCTGGGGCTCGTCGAAGCCCGCATCGCCGCCGCGCGTCAGGCCGGCACTCTCGATGTCGGCGTCGAGACGATCGCCGCCGACAAGGCGCGCGTCGCCAGCGACGTTGTGCTGCGGACCGACGCGCGCACCGGCGCGACCTCGCACCTGCTTTCGATCGAGATCGAGCGCGCGGTGCGGCCGACTTCGCTCGAGCGGGTGCTGACGCTCGCCGAGAACGGCTACAAGGCGCGATTCCTGTTCAACGCCAAATCGGGCCGCGTGGCGCTGGCTGAAAAGGCACGCTCGCTCATGCAGGAAACAGGGGAGCTGCTCGAACGCGTGATGCTCACCCGCCCGACCCGGCACGAGTACAAGCTCGTGAACGACTTGGTGGAGACCGCCTGGGAGACGACCGACCGCGAGACCTTCGCGCGGCTATGGCAGGTCGAAGTCGACGAAGCCGCGGCAAAGACTGAGATGGAAACGATCCATCTCGCCACCGGGATGCTGCTGCCTATCTGGACCGCGCTGCCGCGCGACTACCTTTCCGTGCGGCGCATCGTCGATGCAGAGGGCGCCAGCTGGCTCGGGCGCCTCGTGCTGGAAAGCGACGTTCCGGGCATCCTCAAGAAGTTCGGGATCGAGAGCGAGTTCCAGGCCTCGCCCCAGGCCGTCCTTGCGGCCCTGGCGCAGAAGGGCTCGGCCGCCGTCGACCGGCCCTGGCCGATGACGATCCGCAAGTGCACGGTCAACGGCGAGGCCCGTCTCGAGCTCGTCGGGGAGCTTGGAGATCACCTCGCCTGGCTCAAGCACATCGGCTGCTTCACCGAGATCATCCAGTACTTAGATCAGGAAGCAACTGTCTCTTGTGATCTAAGTGACGGAGTTTCATGCCCTTCCTCCTGACGGCCTTCTTTTGCGTGTATTTTATGCTCCAGCGCTGATCGGCGTCGGCCGCACTGCCTCATCCCTTAAGGCAACCATGCGGGCATTTTGCCGACGGTAGCGCTCTGCGTCGGCTTCGGCGCAGGTTGCTCGCTGAAGCAGGACAGCGTTCTGGGTGAGCAACCGGCGTTCATTGACTTGCATTTCGCGGATGACGGCGCGGAGCTCGATCACCTTTTCTTCAAGGCTTTCAGCAGCTTTCGGTTGAGGCCGTGCTGCGGCAAGTTTCAGCGCGTCGATAACGGACCGGTGATTGGTATAGATCGCGTTGCGACCGACGCCAGCTTCGCGCGCGAGCGTTGTCACCTCAAGCCGATAACCATTTTGCAGCGCCGGGTGTGAAGGGCGCTGCTCGATAAGCCGTTCCAAGGCTGCGCGAAGCTTCCGATCCGTTGCCGCGCGCCGCTTTTCGTAGGGATTTGGCGGTGGAGTGCGATCAGTTCGTTTCATGTATGACCTCCATCTGCTTGTCTAGTTCGGCCAGGATTCCGTCGCATTCGGCGATGCGCGTAGTCGCCATCTCACGGCTGACCGGATCGAGTGCTAGGTGTTCGAGCAAGGCCGCGTTGCGCGCGCGCCGGGCTTCCCAGACGAGACGATGCTTCGCTGAGACGGCGAAGTTGGCGCAACCAACGCATGTACTCTGAGTTCGCAGTACCGGATTTGGCCCCTTCTCGTTGCCGAAGCAGGCCGAGCTTTCCATGCGATAGACACAGTAACCCCAGTCGCAGACACCCAGCCTGAGGTCGGTCTCCGCCATCAGGAAGTCGACGTAGGCGCGAACGTCGCCGTCGAGCGTCCGTCCGCGGAACTGGGAGCGTGATGCGATCAAGCGACCGCCTTTTCCTGAGAGGCGTGTTGCCGTGAGCAACTCCTCCAGAGCCGCCCGCGTTTCTTCCTGGGCTTGCTCGTCGATCAGCTCGTTGAGTTGGAAGTCGGTGCCGACATAGCTACGATCTGTCATGACCCGGCTCACATGACCAAGATGGTGCTGGAGGGCGTGCAAGCCGGTTCGGTCTCGTTTGCCTACGAAGCGCGCGAACGTCTTGCGTCCCTGATGGGTGGTCAGGCGCCAAGGCTCACCGGCGTGGTCCGGCAAGCCTATGAACGGCGCGAAGAACCGATTGAGCCGGTTGATGATCACCTCGGTTACCGGCAGATGTATCAACGCGTTGGGACCCAATAGCCCGGCATGACTCGACAGCAACCACAACTCTGGACGTCCGCTGCGCTTGCGAAGCGGTTCCGACAAGGTTTCCATGACCGCTATGGCGCGCTCGACCGCCGGCGGCGCGGGCCAGCGGTGCTCCTTGCCGCCTGGCGAGGATGCCATTTTGTAAATCCGGCCAACTAGATAGGCGAACCGCTCGTCGCCGCCCGCCGCAGGACGATGCTCGATACAGCCGGGCTGCAACCCCAGTATTTCGGAGACTCTGGGGCCGACGAGATAGGAGATTACGACGAAGCATGCCTCATAGAGGCGCTGAACGAGGAACCGCACCTGCTTGGTGCTGGTCACTGGAGCATCCTGCCAAGGCGCCGCTTCACCCGGAAGCGTCGAGAACCGGAATGGTCTGATTGCCTCCAGGACAACGAAGCGAGACCGGTCATAGCTCATACCTTTGGCCAGCGCACCATCTTGCGCCGATTGCGCCAGCGCCTGCAAAGCGATTACGTCGTTGGCGGGTGTGCCCAGCAACCTGAGCGCTCCGCTCACCAAGGGGACGGCGATAGCATCAGGCGTATACGGAAGCCCGGATCGTACCGGCGGATAGCCACGGCTAATGCCAGAAAGTGGCTCAAGTGTCGCTATCGAAGGGTACCGCGCACCCTGCCGGTCAAGGCGCGCAAGCAGATCCCGGTAAGTAAAGATCGTCCGGTCGTCGATTGGTTTGCCGGCGCGCGTACGACGGCGCCCAACATATTCTAGGAACCGATCAGAACCGGCCCGATCAAGGTCACCGAACCCGCGATGACCTTCTTTCGCCATCCAACGTATTAATACTTTTAACCTTTTGAACACTCCGACCATAGTTGCGTTTCTGATCCTGACGCTTCCTGGCGGTGGATCAACCTGCAAGCTCCAGAGGAACGTCTTGGCCCCTGCATACCAAGTCGCCCAGCGATGATCGGTGAACCGACTGTCGCATATTGCAAAATCCCAGACTATCGAGAAGTCGCGTACCTTCGCCCCCGGCGGCGGATCGTCGAGATGCCAGATATTGTCCCGCCATACCGATCTGGTCGAGATCGTCGTATCTGGAGCGATCGTTTGGGGATTGATAGCCGGGATCATTCTAGCACCGGAAGCGGGGGCAACGCGCTCACGAGTTTTTCCGCCTCGGTCCGCAAGCCGGTCGGGAAGTCAGGCAATATGTCATTGAACAAGATGCGATAGCTTGAGCCATATATTTCCTCCCATCGGACGGGATCGATCCGGTCTCTGGCATCAACCAGTGCAGCGATGGCCTGAAGGATGCGGGCGAGATGGTCGATGTCGAGGGGGATCACCAGACCCGGACAGCGCAGGCACGCGCCATAATGCGGGCACAGCGTGCCGTTGCATGCGCCGTTGGCTGGATCGAGGCAGTCATGGCTGAACGGCACCGTGGATCTACCGGGGCGCCGTCTTGGCTTGGATTTCGGCGGTTCGGCGCCAGTTACCCATGCTATCAGCAGGGCCTGAACCTCGGCGATCGCTTCCTGTTGGATTTTCTCCGTCTCCGGCCCGCGCACATATCGGTCTGTTGTGGTGACGCTTGCGTGATTGAGCTGAGCCTGGGTCGTGACGATGTCGCCGCCCGAGGCTCTGTAATATTCCGTCGCGACACTGCCGCGCAGGAACGCCGGAGCCATGTTGGGGAGCAGGGGCAGTCGGCGTTCATCCGCACTGGTCGCGGCGACTATGGCATTTCGCCGATCTACGAACAGTTTGACGCCTCTCCATAGCGTTGGATTCGGTACCACGGTGACCGCGCCCGTCTGCCCGCTAAGCAGGAGGAACAACTTTTCCCTATCCTGCGGTCTTGCGCGCTGCACTAACGATGCGGTCATCTGGAGAAGACGGTTGATGAGATTGGGCGCGGCATAGGCGCGGCGCGTGTCGAACGAACGGCGTTGAGCGCGCTTGAGCTTCCGACCGGCGCGGGGTTTGTCCCATTCCACCATCACCCGGTTGCCGTCGAGAGGGTGTGGCGTCAGGCAGTCTCTGCTGATGAGCCGGATCGGGTCGGGATTGCCTGCGGTCTGGATGATGATCGCGATGTAGAACGCTACGGCTGCCTCGCCGGTCAGGTGAAGATAGGGTGCGACCTTCTGCAGACCACCATGCCTGCGCACGGTCGACCAAGGTACACCGGATAGTTCCATTTTTCGCCGGCCAGGCACGATGCCATCATCTACGTGGGCCAGTTTTCGGATCGCGTCGACCAGTCTCGGATCGATACCGGCCAGTTCACCGGTTGTTGCCAAGGCCTGCTGCCCGATGCTGAACATGCGCCAGGCCTCGTCGATCTCCTCATAACAATGCGCGAGGATGGCCTTCAGTTCTGAGGCGGTCAGACGTCGGCGCGGCTTCGAGCTGTGGATGTCGTAGCTGCCCCGTGTGAAGTCGATCCGGCATGGCAGGCGATCGGGCCGATTCCGCCGCGTCCACTCGACAAGCTGCCGAAGCGACGTGAGCATATTGCCTTTATAGGCCTCCGACCAAGGGTTCCCAGACGCGCTTCGTTGCCGGTCAAGCCAGAGCATGTAACGCCCCACCATTTCGGTGGTGAGGTCGGTGACCGACGACAGGTTTGCATCACCGGCGGCGAACCGGGCGAACGTCGCAATCGAGTACCATTGCGCACGGCGGGTAACCGCAGCGGCGGCCGCATATTGTCCCGCAAAGGCTTGGGCCAGGAACATCGTCAGATCCCTCGACAGCCCCAAGGCAGAGAAGTCGAAGGCACGGGCGCTCTCCCCCCAGGCACCGCGGAACGTCGCAACAGCGCTTCCAACGGCCTCGATGTTCAGCCGCCGATCTATACGGCGGCCGCTAGGCATCGCTGATTGCAGCGCCGTATAAATAGGCGACGCTTTCCTCGAGGTCAGAGGCGTACATATCGATGCAGCGCAGGTAGATTGCCGTGCTCTGGATCGAGCGGTGCCCGAGCAGCATCTGGACGATCTTGAGCGGGTTGATGTGCGGGGTATCCTGCGCCTGCTGCTGCAACCTCGCCAGCATGGTCATGGCGAAGGTGTGGCGCAGCCAATGGCAGGTGCCTTGCACGCCGGACGCCGTAAACGCGTCGGCCATAGCTGCCGTTAGGCGTGCTTTGGTCACAGCCCGGCCCTCGCGATTGAGGAACAGCGAGGCCGGCGCGCGATACGCGCTATTCCGAGCGCGGAGCCGCCGGATCAATGGGGTACGCACCTCGTCGATATAGCGGTGGGTCCGGTCTACGAGTCCGATCGGCGCGTAAACGGTACGCGGCTGATCGCCTTTTGTGATCGAGAGGCCAATGCCCATGAGCGGATGCTCGTCGGCTTCGAGATGCGCGGTTTCCGGGATCTGATTTGCCTCGAGGCCACACAGTTCCTTGCGCCGCATGCCAGTAGCCAATGCCCATTCGCCCATCAGTCGGTAGGGCGCACCGAGATGCGCGAAGAGCTGGCGCAGCTGATCTAGACGCAGCGCACGGGGAAGCCGCTCGTACTGCGCGACTGTAAGCACATTGGCAGCGATGATTCCCGGCCGCGGATTGAAATGCCCGAGGAAGGATTGTCGCCCCAGACCGATCCGGACGTCGGTGAAGTGGAACGGGAGTGTATCGATCCAGCCAGTGCGATGGGCCCAGCTGTAAAAGCGGCAAACGGTTCGTACGCGATCGTTGATGGTCGAGCGCGCGTATGGCCGCCGCGTGTGCGGGCTCGGTCCCCCCAACATCCGATTACGCCAAGATGCGATCTCGCTTTCGGTCACCGCCTGCCATTCGAGGCTCGACTGTTCCAGCGTGTCAAACCAGTCATGGAGATGCTCCCCATAGGTTCGCACTGTCTCGGGCGAGTGTGACCGGCCAGGGACCGTCGCCAGCATGAGCAACCAGGTGAAGGCCGGTTCAATGATTGCCATGTCGTCATTGACGATGATCGGGAAGTTCGCGGGAATCACCGCATACCCATCCACCGCTTTCACGATCCGCGCCATGTGTCCTCCATGGCGCGCCAGAACGCGTCAGCCGCAGGACATCCTGTCCACCATGAAACGCGCAAATCCGCCAAACAGGACGAGGTGTGTCGTGCGGCTTTCGGTGACCAAAAGCTCGCCCGCTCCCTTTTACCCCAAGTGAGCGAGTCGCCCCGCCAGGCAAATCGACAGAATGAAATCTGCGCCGGACAAACACAGGAATGGCGCGCGGTGATCGGCTCAGGCCGACCACCGCCAGCTTTATGGGATAGCGCGGCGGTCGGCCTGAACCAATCACATCCGGCCGTTTCCCCAATAACAAACAGGACAGGCATGGCACCTAACCTAACAGTGGAAGACGCGCGTCTTCGTACCGCCGGCCAAGGCCGAGACGATCCTCGCGTGGATCCTGAAGGCGAGCTGAGGACGCAGGAGAGGAGGGGGAGGGGAGGGGTGTCCCGGCAGAAGAACGGGGCATCAGAAGGAGAATACCGATGCAAGAGCTCATCCCCCTCAACAAGCTGCAACTCTCCGCGAGCAATGTGCGCAAGTCGATCAACCAGGACGCCGACGAGCAGTTGTCCCACGACATCGAGGCGCGCGGCCTGCTGCAGAACCTGATCGTCACCAAGGCGAAGAAGCGCGGTCACTACGATGTCGTCGCCGGAGGGCGGCGCCTGCGCGCCATGGCGCGGATCGTCGAACGCGGCGCCTGGCAAGCCGATCATACCGTCCCGTGCATGCTGCTGGCCGCCTCCGAAACCGAGATCGCCGAGACCTCGCTGGCCGAGAACTTCCAGCGCCTTGCCATGACGCCGGCCGAGGAGTGCCGGGCGTTCCAGCACTTCATCTCGCAGGAGGAGGATACCACCGCGGTCGCCAAGCGGTTCGGCGTCACCCGCCGCTTCGTCGAGGGCCGCCTGCGCCTCGCCGCGCTGGCCGAACCGATCTTCGAAGCCCTCGCCTCGGGCGATCTCAGTCTCGAGATGGCCAAGGCCTATGCCTCGACCGACCAGCATGCGGTGCAGCTGCGCGTGTTCGAGCAGGCGCGCTACCATGGCGAAAACCCCGACTACATCCGCCGCCTGATCGCCAACGGCGCGACGCGCGGCACCGACCCGATCGCTCTGCTGGTCGGCGAAGAGGCCTACACCGCCGCGGGCGGACGCATCGAGCGCGACCTGTTCAGCGAAGCCGCCGACGATCGCTGGATCGATCTGGAAATCCTGCAGGGCCTCGCGGCCGCCAAGCTTGAAGCCGAAGCGGCCCGCCTTTCGGAAGAGACCGGTCTCGGCACGATCTGGCCGGTTGCGGGCACGACGTGCTGGAACGCCTCGCGTGAGCTCGGGCTCACCCGCGTAATCCTACCGCCAGCGCCGATCAGCAACGAGGCCCAAGCCCGCATCGATGCGATCGAAGCGCGGGTCGAGGAGATCTGCAGCGAGATGGAAGATTGCGACGAGGAATCGGAGGAACTCGCCAAGCTGCAGGACGAGTACGAGACGCTCGAACGCGAGCTCGATGACCTGTCCAACCCGCAATCGGAGCTGCCCGACGCGTGGAAGGCCGAAGTCGGTCGCTTCCTGCTCATCACCACCAAGGGCGAGATGGTACTCGACAGCGACTACTTCAGCGAGAAGGAGCTGCGCATGGTGCGCGACGAGGAAGGCGCTATCACCGGCGGCAGCTTCGTCGACACGAGCCGTCCGGTCGCGGCCCCAGCCAAGCCGTCGGCGCCCGAGGCCACGGCCCCCGGCGGCAAAGCCTATAGCGCCCGCCTGTTCGACGAACTCGCCGTTCAGCGCCGCAACGTCCTTGCCGCCTCTCTGCTGAGCGATCCGGGTCTTGCCCTCGACTATGCGATCTTCGCGCTCGCAGACGCGACCACGCACAGCCTGGGCAATCGCGGCACCACGATCCGGGCGGGCCGCCCGCAGGATCCGGTGCTGGACTCGACCGTGCCCAAATCGACGGCCGACGACATAGTGGCCGACGCCTTTGAGGGCCTCGACAAGGGTTGGAGCGAGCACGAGAGCGTGGTGGACCGGTTCATGGCCTTCCGCGACCTTGGCGATGAGGCCAAGATGGCCTGGGTCGCCTATACGGTTGCGACCTCGCTCGAGGCCAAGCTCGGCTATGCGTCGGGCTACAACCCGATCCACGCCCAGCTCGGCATGCTGCTCGACATCGACACCGCGACGCTGTGGCGGCCGACGGGGCGCAACTACTTCGACCGGATCAGCAAGGGCAGCCTGCTCGATCTGCTCAAGGAAGTAGGCGGCAGCGACTTCTCGGCACGCTATGCCGGCTCCAAGAAGGCCGACATCTCGGAAAGCTGCGAGAAGCTGTTCGCCGGCGAAGCGATCGTCGAGGAGGCGGTCAAGCAGCGCGCACTGTCCTGGGTGCCGGCGGCCATGCGCTTCGATCTCGCTATCGCGGCATCCGAGGACACGCTGGACGAGGACGACGGCGACGGTCCCGACGACATCGAGACCGATGATCTCGGGTCCGACGACACCGATCCGGCCGAGGCCGATGACATCGACCACGACGACGTCGAGCCCGATCCGTCGGTCAACGACGAACTCGAAGATGCACTGAGCGAGCTGGAAGCGGACGAGGCCACGCTCGCCGCCTGACAGGCGATCCTGCCTCCTCCTGATGACCTGGGCCCGGGCACGCACGCTGCCCGGGCCTTTTTTCCAGCCTCGAAGGAGACCGGCCATGCGCCGCAGCGCCAGGCGCGACATCGCGCAGGACATCACCGACATGATCGTCGCCCGCATCGAACAGGGCGTCCTGCCCTGGCGCCGTCCCTGGCGCATGTTCGGAGCATCGGACCGGCCCCTGCGTGCCAAGGGCGAGGCCTACACCGGCGTCAACAGCATCCTTCTGTGGGCGATCGGGGACGCCAATGGCTATCGCTCGCGCTTCTGGATGACCGCCCGCCAGGCCAACGAGCTCGGCGGCAACGTGCGACGCGGCGCCAGGTCCGCGCCGAGCGTATACTTCAACACCGTCGCCAGGCCTGCCGGGCCGACCCTGACGGGTGAGGACACCACGCGCCTCATCCGCTTCATGCGCGCGTACCAGGTCTACAACTGCGACGAGATCGAGGGCCTGCCGGCGCACTACTATCCCGACCCGCTGGCAATCGCCGAACCGGACCCTTCGCGGCACCAGGCCGCCATCGATGCCTTCTTCGATCCAATACCGATCGAGGTGCGGCAGGGTGGCAACCGGGCCTACTATTCGCCGGGCGGCGACTACGTGCAGATGCCGCTCAAGGCGACCTTCACCAGCAGCGACCATCACGCCGCCACACTCGCGCACGAGATGGCCCATGCATCAGGCGCGTCGCACCGCCTTGCGCGCGAGTTCGGAAAGAGGTTCGGCGACAAGGCCTACGCATTCGAGGAGATTGTGGCCGACCTGACATCAGGAATCGTCTGCTCCGAACTCGGCCTGCCGTGCGAGCTTCACGACAGCCACGCCAGCTATATCGCCGGGTGGCTGGCCATCATGAAGTCCGACAAAAGCGCCATCATCACCGCCGCAGCGAAGGCCGAGCAGGCATACAGGTGGCTCGCCACCTGGTCGCAGGAGAAACTCTCACGTCGACAGGAGGCCGGCCATGACGCAGCACTTCACGCTGACGCTTGAGCTCTCGGCCGAGGATCTTCTGGTCCTCACCGCCTTCCTCGAGCACGCCCAAGATCGCGCCACCGGCATACCCGCCAGGATGCCGCGGCCACTGCGCGACCGGCTGCACGCGTTGGCAGCGGCATACCCGGCCGATCCCCAACTCGAATATCTCGCGCTCGCCGCCGCGCCGTCCGTCACGATCGCCGATGTGGGCGAGGCCGACGTCACCCTCGCCACCGGGCCAACCGGTGCATCCCTGCCCAGGATCATCGGCCTGCTGATCCAGCTCGTGCCAAGCTGCCTTGCCGCAACCATGTTGTACAAACCCGCGGCGGCGCCCGCCGTCAACTAGGCCAGGGCAAGCGAAAGAAGAGGGGGAGGGAGGCGGCGTCGCTCATGACGCTGGAGCTTGCCTGTGATGTCCTACGATCTCGACTTCCGCTTTCGCCGCGCTCTCAACCCCGAAGGGCTCATCACCTTCGCGACGTGCATCGCGGCCCTCAACGACGCCGCCGGCGACGCCCGGCGCGCGGGCCACGATCCCTCGCACGATCCCGCCGTGCGCATCTTCTCGCGTCGGCTCTCCCGCCTCACTGACGGCACGCTGACGGAAAAACCATCCCGAGGATCAACCGCTCCGCAACGCGTGCATGGAACGCGTCGCGGAATTGCGCCACAAGCCGGCGATCGTCGCGCTGCTGACGAAAGACATCGATTTCCTGCCCGAGGACCTGCGCGCGTTCCGTACCGAAGGTCAGCGCACCATGCGCCATCTTGCCTCCGAGCTTGGTCTCACGCGGAGTGACTACCGCCTCGACTATGTGACGCCGCGCGAAACCATCGTCGGCGATCACGTCCTGGAGGCCGACAGAGTCTACATGCGGCTTTCGGTCGAGCGCTTCGGCTCGGCCGCGCTCTCCTTCCGCCCGGCGCGCGCGCAGCGGACCGGCGGTCGTCCACGGCACGCAAGCGCACAGGCGCTGTCCGACATTCCGGCGCTGGCGCGTCAGATCGCGGCGCACCTGCAGCTCGCGCCCGTCACCCCGCAATCCAGGCTCATCTAGGAGTTCATCATGGGATGGTTATCGATGCCGCTCGCCAGCATGGGCGGGCACACGACGCCCAAGCAATACCTCGACGCGCAATTCAACTACGAACGCACCGCCTGCGACGAGCATCCCGCCTACGGCTACCGCGTGCTCGATAGCGCCTGCCCTGGCAACAGAGTCTACTACGCCGCCGTGCAGCGCAGCGAAGCCGGCATCGTTGGCGATGTCCATGCCGTCATCTGCCTGGTGCGCTGGAACCCGCGAGCTGCGGACGACGCGTTCGCGTACAAGGACATGGACGAGACCATGGGGCCGGTCGAAGCCGAGTGTCCGCTGCGAATCCTCGAGCTGCTGAGCTCCACCCGGAATCCGCATGCGCTCGACTGGCGCCGCCGTTGCCATAAGGCGCTCCAGCGCCGCAAACGCGTCCTGCCCGACGGCGCGCTGATCCGCTTCCCGTCGCCGCTCGCCTTCAGCGATAACACCCGGCACGAGCTGATGCGCGTCTCGCGCCAGGGGAGGCGCATCGTCCTCACCCGCGCCGACGGTGGCGGGCGCTACCACGTCCGCAATCTGCTCGATCACCCGTTCGAGATCGTGCGCGAGCGCAAGATCGCGCCCACCCGCTTCACCTAACGAAAGCGAAAGCTATGAAAAACGATCCTCTCGATCCCCGCCGCCGGCAGCTGTGCAGCCGCAGCCATGCCGACCGCCTCGCGCAGCAGATGTGCGAGGACACCACGATGCCGTTCGCGGTGATCCGGACTCATTGCCCGATGCAGCCCTACCGTGTCGTCCGGGCGGCCGAGACCGCGCCGGACGACGCCGTGGAACTGGAAGTCGTCGCGCTGTAACTCACGCGCTATAGCTCAGGGCGACCCGCCTCATTCCTCGATCACCCCGCTAAGGTCCGGATCGAGATACCACGAGGGACCTTCCTCGAAGTTGGGATCGGCGCTCACGAGCGGACCATCGGGCTGCGCCGCGACATACGGATTGACCATGATCGCCGGCCAGGTGCCCTCCCGGAACAGGTCATGCGACACCACGCTGCGCCTGGCGAGCAGCTCCTCGAGCCATTCCAGGACATCGAGCATCTGCACCACGCCGCGGCCCGCCAGCTGGTAGTAGATGCAGCGCTGGAAGTCGTCGCACTCGGTGCTCAGCACCCTGGTAAGCTTGCGCTTGGCGCCGATCTCGCCTTCGTGCACCGCCTGGACGGCTCCACGCAGCTCGCGAACCGAGTAGTAGGCGTCGAACGGCTCGACGCTGATCGCGGCGTTCGCCACCATGCGCCGCGCCGGCGAGTTCAGCGGGTCCAGCGCCTCGTCCCTCAGCGTGATGTCGAGGTCCAGCGCGCCAATCTCGAACTTCTTGTGCATAATGGTCTCCACTCCTGCTGGAGAACGTACCAAGAACAAGTACCTCGCTGCAAGAGGTTGTTGGAAAGTATGTGGCTAGTACCGCGTGACACGAACGGGCTTCAGGCACGCAACGCGATACCCGTTGCCGTGCAGGATGCTCTCGTGCGCTGGTACACCGGACAAGGCAGCGATGCCGATCACCGTGCGTCGGTGACGCTGGTGACAATCGCGCGCGAGAACGACCAGTGGATCGCCTGCAATTGCCTGGGCGACACCAGGCCGCCGCCGCTCACCAGCCCCGCTTACCTGTCCGAAGCGGAGACCTACTACCTGCGCCGGCTGACGAGCCGACCGCTGCATCAGCGGCGCTGCCCCTTCTACCTGCCGCCGGCGCCCGATCGCATTCGCGAACGCCCCGGCGACAGCCTGTTCGAGATCGAGTTCCCCAAGGGCCTGTTCAACGCCCACAAGAAGGCACCTGAGAAGCTCGCCCAGCAGCCCGACGACGACGAGCCCGACGATCGCAGCCGCGGCGTGTCGCTGCCCCGGCTCGGCCGTCTGCTGTGGATGCTGCTCGAGGCGGCGCACACCAACGTGCTGCCCACCCTCCCGCCGCAAGGCCGTCCCGAGCACAGGCTGCGAGACGAGTTCGCGCGCATCCGCCAGGCCGCCAATCGCTTCCTGATCGCCCCGCGCGTGAAGCTGCAGGAGCACCTGTACTTCAACGTGAAGGACTATGACGCCCGGCGCGTCCACGCCCGCCTGCGCAAGGCCGAGCAGGCCTGGCCCGGCGACTTCGCGCTGCAGGCCTTCCTGCTCATCGAGGCGCACGAGATCACCGGCACGACCGTCCATACCGGCCTCGGCGACCTGGAGATCCGCAACCGCATCCAGCACACCGGCATCATCCGCGCCAAGGTCGAGCCGCCGTTCATCGTGCTGGCCGTCGTCGGCGAGCACAGTCCGCGCGAGGGTTACCTGCCGCTGCGCGCCTATGCGCAGCCCGTGTTCAAGGGCAATCGCTTCATCCCGGTCGACCGCCAGGAGGACCGCGCTCTGCTGGAGCAGCTGGTCAGCTTCCAGTACCATATGCGCCGCAAGCGCGTGCAGGTCGCGATCAAGCGCCCGCTGTTCGACATCCGCACCCAGGCCGGCATGGTCCGCCCCGATGCGATCGTCGCGTTCCTCGACTGGCGCACCGGCCTTGAGGCCGATTTCGCCGTCCAGCTCCTGCGCGAGCGAACCCCTCAGTACCTCGAGATGAAAGCCGAGGAACGCCGCCGCTTCGAGGAATACCACCGCACCATCAGCATTCCCGCCCACCAGCTCGGCGATACCGACTTGCTGGAACGGCTCGAAGCGATGATCAACGACGCCTAGGTTGACAGCCGGGCGCAAGACACAGGAGCACGATCATCATGACCACCACGGTATTCGCTGATCCGCAAGTCGAAACCGCCCTGTATCGGCTCATCGAGATCGCGCAGTCGGACACCGGCCAAAGCGCACGCGTCGCCAATTTCCTCCTGGCCTGGTGGAACAGCGACGATTGGGGGCATTTCCCGATCGCCGACCTGTTCGGCGTCGACCGCGTAATCGCAGCCGACATGGCGACGATCTTCGCATTCCTCGGGCAGTATCCCGGCGCCACCTATCCCGACGCCTTCGGCTATCGCGAGACGATGGCCGATCTCGTCGAAAAAAGGATATCCTATAAATATCCAATTCTGCTCGTTCAGGGGCTCTTCACGGCTGCGTCGATCATGCCAGACCGTTTCTGCCTGGCGCGTTGCGCGATCTCAGATCATCACCCGCTCGACTTCGTCCAGGGTAATGTCGTCGCCGCGCCGGTCGTAGAGCTGGGTCGTGCGGGTCGAACTGTGGTTGGCCATCGCCGCCGCCCTTTCCAGGGTGCCGCCGTTCTTGAGGTACGCGGTGATGCCCGTCGCGCGGAACGTGTGATTGCCGATCTGCGTCAGGATACCGGCCTTGTGCGCCCGGCGGCGGACCATCGCCCAGGCCGTGGCCTGGTCCATGGCCTCGCCGCTCAGTCGCCCGGTGCCGCGGCGGATGGTCTGGAACAGCGGCGCCTTGCGCGTCGCTTCAAGGCCGCAGGACTCCATGTAGTGGTACAGGTACTCCTCCAGGTTGTGGTGGCAGGGCATCTCGTGCCGCTTGCCGCCTTTTTCGTGCAGTCGCACCACAGGCGCCGGTCCTGGATGAAGGCGTCCTCCACCTTCATCGTCAGCGCCGCGCCGACCCGGGCGAAGCTGTAGACCATGAGGCCGATCAGCGCCCGGTCGCGCAGGCCCGAGGGGCCCGACACGTCGATGGCGTCGATCAGCGCGCGCGCCTCTGCCGGCGAGAGCACCGGCGTCTTGCCGCGCCGGACGCTGTGCGCCGGACCCCGGACCGAGGCGGCGGGATTGGTCGCGATCACCTGCCCGGTGACCAGCCAGTCGAACAGGTGGCGGATGGCCGCGAGCTGCTGCTTGACGCTGGGCGCCGAGAGTGTGGCGCCCAGCTGCTCGATCCAGGCCGCGACATGCAGCGGCTGTATGCTGGTCAGCGAGGCCACGCTCCGGTCGTTGCACCACCCCAGAAAGTTGCCCGTTGCCCGCGCATAGGCCCGGCGCGTGTGCGGGTTGCGGATCGTCACCGCGAAGAACTCGACGAACCGCATCCGTGCGCGATCGTCCCCGGCGGCGACCAGCGCGGGCAGCAGCGGGCTGGTTAGGGGGAGGGGGGTGAGTTCGGGCATGGCACGATCATAACCCCGGCACCTGCCTGGGTGAATCCACAATCGATCCTGTCATTGCGGGCGGGTCCCGCGTTCGGCAGTTCAGATTCATCGATCGGCTTGCAGGTCTATCGCAACATCGAACAGGTCGGCCAACGTGCGGCGCAGGGTCTACCGCTGGTCAGGCTCCACAGAAATCTTGGGGTCGGCAAGCCGGAGACAGGTGCCTGCCGGTGCCCGTCCCGCCAATTGGTCCTCGCATACGACCAGCCAATTCGCTGATGCGGCCTCACGCCGGCGATAGATTTCATCCGCCTTTCCGCACAATGCCGGCATCTCGTCCGTGCAGCCCATCGCATATCTGTTCACGTCGGGAGACTGGTGCGAACCGGATGCGCTGCAGCGCGGTAGGCTAGTCGATTTCGTCGTCGAGAACAGGGCGGCGCGCCAGATCTATCTCGCTCTCGGCGTGCGCGCGCCTTCGTCTGCCACGCTAAAGCCGCCGCCGGCGCTGAACGATGCGGCGGCGCTTGGCGGGGAACTTGCCGGCAAGCTGACCGGGTAATCGCCAAGGCAACTGACGCGCAGGCGAACAGTGACCGCGTAGATGCTGGGCGCAATCTCAAGCTTGATCATCACGGACTCACACTGCGGAGCCTGACCCCGGCCAGCGTCACAGTGCAGCGCGCTGCAACAGCGGCTGCCACCAGTCCTCGCGAGCCAGGAACCAGGCCAGCGTCTCGGCGAAGCCCTGTGGAAAGTCCCTGGCAGGCGCATAGCCCAGTTCCTCGCGCGCCTTGGTCTCGTCGATGGCGTAGCGGCGGTCGTGGCCCTTGCGATCGGTCACGTAGGTCTTGAGCTCCGCGCTGGGGCGTCCCTGTGCGGCCGGTGCATTAGGAAAGCGCGCGGCGAGTGTCGGATCGGCGGCGAACGCTTCGTCCACCGAGCGGCAGATCTCCTCGATCACGGTGAGGTTCGGAAGCTCCTGGCCGCCGCCGATGTTGTAAACCTCCCCCGGCCGGCCCTTGCGCAGGCATGCCTCGATGCCGCGGCAATGGTCCTCCACATGCAGCCAGTCGCGCACGTTCATGCCGTCACCGTAGATCGGCAGCGACTTGCCGCTCAGGGCATTGAGGGTGAACAGTGGGATCAGCTTTTCGGGAAACTGGAACGGCCCGTAGTTGTTCGAGCAATTGCTCGTGGTCGTCTCCAGCCCATAGGTGTGGTGATAGGCCCGCACTAGGTGGTCGCTCCCGGCCTTGGACGCCGAGTAGGGCGAATTGGGAGCGTAAGGCGTGGTCTCGCTGAAGGCAGGGTCGTTAGGACCGAGCGAGCCATAGACCTCGTCGGTGGAAACGTGGTGAAACCGGTGAGGCTTGCCGCTGCCTTCATCGAGCCAAGCCTTCTTGGCCGCCTTCAGAAGGCTATGGGTGCCGATCACGTTCGTGGTGACGAAGGCATCGGGGCCGGTGATCGAACGGTCGACATGGCTTTCGGCCGCGAAGTGGACGATCGTGTCGATCTGATGGTCGGCGATCAGCGATGAGACCAGCTCGGTATCGCAGATGTCGCCTTCGACGAGCAGCACGTCGTCCAGCCCGTCCAGGTTGTGGCGGTTGCCGGCGTAAGTGAGCAGATCGAGAACAACGATCCGGTCGCTAGGCGCGACCTTGTGGCGGTAATGGACGAAGTTCGCGCCGATGAAGCCGGCACCGCCAGTGACAATCAGGTTAGCCATGAGTCTTGATTTCAATCATCATCTTGCGCAGGTTTTCGCGCCAGTGCGGAGTGGGTCCGCCCAGGACGGCGAAGGTCGAAGTTTTGTCCAGCACCGAATAGTGCGGTCGCTGTGCCGGCGTGGGGTAATCCGAGGCGTTGATCGGGATCACCGGGACCGCCTTGTTCAGCAGGCCGGCGACCAGTGCCTCTTCCTGGATTGCGACGGCGAAGTCGTACCAGCTGCAGGCACCGGCGTCGGTGTAGTGGTGGATACCCGTGGTGCCCTTGGCTGCCATCGTCCACAGCGCGGCCGCAAGACCGGGCGCATAGGTCGGGCTACCGATCTGATCGGATACGACGCGGACCTCATCGCGTTCGGCCATGAGGCGCAGCATGGTGCGCACGAAGTTGCCGCCGTTGGGGGCATAGACCCAGGCCGTGCGCACAATAAGGGCGTCGCCGCCGGCTGCCTTTTCGCCCGCCAGCTTGGTGCGTCCATAGGCGCCGAGCGGGGCCGTGGGCGCATCGGGCGCATAGGGTACGCCCGAGCGGCCGTCGAAGACGAAATCGGTCGAGATATGGACGAACCGGGCGCCCGCCTCGCGCGAAGCATCAGCCAGGTAGCCCACTGCCGTGGCATTCACCGCGCGCGCGGCGTCTTCCTCGTTCTCGGCCTTGTCCACCGCGGTATAGGCGGCCGCGTTGAAGACGATCTCGGGCCGTTCCGCGTCCACGACCGCCTTGATCGCGGCCGCATCGGTGATGTCGAGCGTATCGCTGCCATGGCTGACGACGCTCGCGCCGGCCGGCGCGGTACGTGAAAGGCCCTGGCCCAGCTGACCCTTGCCGCCGACAATCAAGACCTTCATGCGAAAGCCTCAACCTTGTGCAGCGGCTTGCCGACCTTGTCCTTGGCGGAAAGCTGCGGCTCAATCCCCTCGAGCGGCCACTCGATGCCGACCTCCGGATCGTTCCACATCAGCGAATGCTCGTTGGCCGGATCGTAGAAGGCGGTGCACTTGTAGAGGAAGTCGGTTCCATCCTCCAAGCTGACGAAGCCATGCGCGAAGCCGGGGGGCACCCAGAACATCCGCTTGTTCTCGGCCGACAGCTCCACTCCGGCCCAGCGGCCGTAGGTGGGTGAGCCGGCGCGAAGATCCACCGCCACGTCCCAGGCGCGCCCGGTGACCACGCGGACCAGCTTACCTTGCGGATTGGGCTGCTGGTAATGCAGGCCTCGCAGCACGCCGCGCGCGGACCGGCTGTGGTTATCCTGCACGAAATCCAGGTCGAGGCCGAGCTGCGCAAAAGTTTGGCGATTCCAGCTTTCCAGGAAAAAGCCGCGCTCGTCGCCGAACACCCGCGGCTCGACGATCAGCAGGCCTTCGATCTCGGTGGGGATCAGTTCCATGCAGAGGTCCCCGTCTCGAGCACGGCGTCCCGGTTCTTGAGCAGGTTGAGCAGGTAGGCGCCGTAGCCACTCTTCACCAGCGGCGCGGCGATGGCTTCAAGCCGCGCATCGTCGATGAAGCCGTTGCGCCAGGCGATCTCCTCCGGGCAGGCGATCCTCAGGCCCTGCCGTTCCTCGATAATCCGCACGTAGTTGCCCGCGTCCAGCAGCGAGCCATGCGTGCCAGTGTCCAGCCACGCGTAGCCGCGCCCCATGATCTCCACTGAAAGCTGTCCGCGTTCAAGGTAGAGCCGATTGAGGTCGGTGATCTCCAGCTCGCCGCGCTCGCTGGGCTGGAGGTCGGCGGCAAGATCGACGGCTTGCCCGTCGTAGAAGTACAGGCCCGTCACGGCATAATTCGACTTGGGATGGGCCGGCTTTTCCTCAATGGTTTCCACGCGGCCCTGCGCGTCGAACGAGACCACGCCATAGGCCTTGGGATCGTTGACGTAGTAGCCGAACACGGTGGCGCCGGTTTCCCTGGCATCGGCACTGCCGAGGAGGCCGGGAAGGCCGTGGCCGTAAAAGATGTTGTCGCCGAGGATCAGCGCAGAGGGATTGTTGCCGACGAAATCGGCCCCGATGTGAAAGGCTTGCGCGAGACCTGCCGGCTCTGGCTGCACGGCGTACTGCAACTCGATGCCGAAGTTGCTCCCATCACCCAGCACGGCCAGGAAAGCCTCTTGATCGTGGGGAGTAGTGATGATTAGAATCTCTTTAATTCCGCAAAGCATAAGCACTGACAGCGGATAATAAATCATGGGCTTGTCGTAGACAGGCATAAGCTGCTTCGAAACACCACGGGTTAGCGGATACAGGCGGGTTCCGGATCCACCAGCCAGAATTATTCCCTTTCGCACTTCATCCCCTAAATCAAATTACACTGACGAGGCCAGCGAGCCTTTCACCGCGAAGCCAATCCATGAGCAGCGAACTTCCTCTGACACCACCCAGATTTGCTCACTAAGCCGTGAACCCATAAACAGCTAGCGGTCGTTGACCTCAGCAGTCATTTTCCTGCTGCTGACCTGCGCTGGGTCCCTCGATCTAATGTAGAGTCTGCCCCAACTTGCTCTGCTACCCATGCACTGCTTCCCAACGTTGGACCGCTCGGGATTGGAAGAACTTCGGGTGCCCGAAATGGTGCATTGCCATATAGACTAAGCATGGCGGCGATCGCTCACCGAGGGAGACCCCTTGGTCGATGCCACGCCGCAGAGGGGTAATGGAATGAAGATCGCGGTTTTCGGTTTGGGCTATGTTGGCCTTTCCAACGCCGTCCTCCTGGCCCGGCATAATGAAGTGGCCGCCGCGGACCAGATCATCGCCACACGACCCCGCAAGGTCGGCGTGTTCCGCCTGGTGATGAAGGCGGGGCCGGACAATTTCCGCCAGTCCTCGATCCAGGGCATCATGAAGCGGATCAAAGCCAAGGGCGTCGAGGTGGTGATCTACGAGCCGGCCATGGGCGAGGAGCAGTTCTTCGGTTCTCGGGTTTTACGCGATCTCGGCACGTTCAAGCAGGAGTCCGACGTCATCATCGCCAATCGCATGACCGCAGAGATCGCGGACGTGCAAGACAAGGTCTTCACCCGCGACCTGTTCGGGTCGGACTAAGGCCTATGTCGAAAATGCGGACCGCGCTCGTCACCGGCTCGGCTGGCTTCATCGGATCTTTCGTCTGCGAGCGGCTGCTGCGCGACGGCTTCCGGGTCATCGGCCTAGATGCCATGACCGACTACTACGAGGTCTCGCTCAAGCAGCGGCGCCAGGGGCGGCTGCTGCAATTCGAGCAGTTCCGCGCGATCGAAGACTATGTCGAGACGCCGGGCCTCTTGATGGACCTGTTCGCCTCCGAGAAGCCCGACGTGGTCGTCCACCTCGCCGCGCAGGCGGGTGTGCGCTATTCGATCGAGAACCCCAGATTGTATCTGGAAAGCAACATCGTCGGCACTTTCGAGCTCCTTGAGGCGGCCCGGGCCCATCCGCCCGAGCACATGCTGCTCGCCTCGACCTCCTCGGCCTTCGGCGCGAACACCGAGATGCCCTACCGGGAGACCGACAAGGCCGACCACCAGATGTCGTTCTACGCCGCGACCAAGAAGGCGACCGAGAACATGGCGCACAGCTACGCGCACCTGTTCGATCTGCCGGTGACGATGTTTCGCTTCTTCACGGTCTACGGGCCCTGGGGCCGACCGGACATGGCGCTGTTCAAGTTCACCAAGGCGATCCTCGAAGGCCGCCCGATCGATGTCTACAACTACGGCGACACGAAGCGCGACTTCACATACGTCGAGGATCTGGTCGAAGCGATCCGCCTGTTGATCGACGTACCGCCGGTCCACCCGGCGGAGGGTGAGCCGGTGCTCGAAGGCGATAGCCTCTCGCCCGTGGCCCCTTGGCGGGTGGTGAACATCGGAAACTCGAACGCGGTGCAACTCACCGATTTCATCGAGGCGATCGAAAAGGCAACGGGCCACAAGGCGACGCGCAACCTCATGCCAATGCAGGCCGGCGACGTCCCGGCCACCTGGGCGGATGCGGAGCTGCTGAAAACGCTGACCGGTTATGCGCCGAAAACCGGTGTGCGGGAAGGGGTAGCGCGGTTCGTGGAATGGTATCGCGGGTATTATCGAATCTAGGGCAAGATCTTTAATTGCAAAGCTAGGCGGTGCGATCCCTTGAGGGCTTCATGGACCTGTCCGCACTGGCCGAGCCGGAGCCTGGTCGTGCTGTATCAGGTCTCACAGAGGCGTCTGCGCCGTCTGGTCAACGGCGTTCGCCGGGCTGGTGGGCTTCTGGGGCGTGCGCGGCATCAGGCAGGGTCCCAGGGGTTGAGCAGCACTACTCCCGTAGCCTGGAAGTCGGCGATATTGCGGGTCACGACGGTGAGCCCGTGCACGAGGGCGGTAGCGGCAATCATCGCATCGCGCTCGGGCTGGCGGTCGGGAACATGGAGCGGCGCACACCGGCGAGCGACGGCGACATCGACAGGAAAAATGCGACCGGCAAAATCGGGCAAGACACGCTCTTCGAGCCAGGTGCGCAGGATCGTGGCTTGGGAAGAATCGCGGCGCTCGATCAGCAATATGCCGCGTTCGATCTCCAGGACGGTGATGGTGGACAGGAAGAGCTCGGCCATTTGGACGTTGGCCGCCCAGGTCCGCACATGCGCATCGGCGTTGTTCGCGCGACGCAGCTCAGAGACGACATTGGTGTCGAGCAGGTACATCAATCGAGGTCGGCCGGCCGTGAGATGTCACCCAGCTTCGCTGGCTCGAACTCAAAATCGCCACCATCCCAGCCCGAGATGGCATCGAGCAAGGTCCGCCCTTTGCCCGTCAGCCGTTGATACTCCTCGATCGACAGCAGCACGTGCGCCGGGCGGCCCCGATCGGTGATGAACACCGGGCCTTGGAGCGCAGCTTTTTTGGCCCGCGCCGCGTCCTGGTTGAACTCCCGGCTGGTGAGACTGATGATGCCCATGATCCAAGCCCTTTAGTGAAGGTACGTTGCTACATTTGGGCGCTTGCTGTCGTAGAGTCAAGAGAGGCCGTTCCGCCGGCCACAGCGCACGCGGGATTCATCCACCCTTATATCTATGATAATGTCCTTTATCAGCAGTTAAGGTTCGTGTTGATCCGCTTGATCATGTCCCGGCAGAAGTCGGTATCTTGTCCCTGTTCCGATAGGGGAAGCACCTATACGTGGCGATGTGCAGATGCAGCATAAACCCGTTGACGCAATCCGCCGCTATGCGGATGGATGGGACTATTACAGGATCGGGAGCACATCATGAGCGCATACGGAAGTGACCAGGGGCCGCGTTGTGCTCCGGCGCCACACTATCAGGATCAGCAACAGGTGATGTCGGCATGAAAATTGCGGTTTTCGGTTTGGGCTACGTCGGTCTTTCCAACGCTGTATTGCTAGCGCAGCACAACGAGGTCGTCGCCGTCGACATCACGGCGGAGCGTGTTGAGATGCTCAATGCGCGCAAGTCGCCGATTGTCGACACGGAACTGGAGGAGTTCCTGGCAACATGGCCGCTCAATCTCAGGGCCACGCTCGATGCCCGGGAAGCACTCGCGGGTGCCGACTACGTGATCGTCGCCACGCCGACCAACTATGACGTCGATACCAACAAGTTCGACACGTCCTCGGTCGAGGCCGTCATCCAGACCGCGATCGACGCCGACTCTAGCGCCACGATCGTAATCAAGTCGACGATCCCGGTCGGCTTCGTCGAGGACGTGCGGCAACGCCTGGTCACCGATCAGGTGATCTTCAGCCCCGAATTCCTGCGCGAAGGTCGGGCGCTCTACGACAACCTGCATCCCTCGCGCATCATCGTCGGTGAGCGCTCGGAACGGGCGCGGATTTTTGCGGACCTGCTGCTTCACGGCGCCGAGAAGAAGGACGTCGAGATCCTCTTCACCGACCCGAACGAGGCCGAGGCGATCAAGCTTTTCGCCAATACCTACCTCGCCATGCGTGTGGCCTTCTTCAACGAGCTCGACAGCTACGCGATCGCCCATGGCATGGACTCGCGCCAGATCATCGTCGGCGTTGGCCTCGATCCGCGGATCGGCCCGCATTACAACAACCCCAGCTTTGGCTACGGCGGCTATTGCCTGCCCAAGGACACCAAGCAGCTGCTGGCCAACTATTCCGAGGTGCCGCAGAACCTGATCCGCGCGATCGTCGATGCCAACCGGACCCGGAAGGATTTTCTGGCCGACCAGATCATCGCGAGGAAGCCCGCCAAGGTCGGTGTCTTCCGCCTGGTCATGAAGGCGGGCTCAGACAACTTCCGCCAGTCCTCCATCCAGGGGATCATGAAGCGGGTGAAGGCCAAGGGCATCGAAGTGGTGATCTACGAGCCGGCAATGCACGAGGAAGAGTTCTTCGGCTCCAAGGTCGTGCGGGATCTTAGGGACTTTAAGCAGGACTGCGATATCATCATCGCCAACCGCATGACCTCAGAGATCGAGGACGTGCGGGAAAAGATCTTCACCCGCGACCTCTTTGGATCGGACTGAGATTGCCGGTACGCATTGCAGCATGCTGCGTCGCAACGTACGGCTGCTCGAGATTTGATTTCTCATGCAATTTCTAATCGATTGATCGCAGTGCCGCTGTGCTATCCGCTGGGTGAACTGAGCGGGGCGTGTTTGGGATTATGGGTTGGACAGTGGAGGCAAACCGCCGCTAGAGCCCCGAGCTGAAAGTTTGAATCACTGAGGGATTCCCATGAGCTCTGAGATGTGATTCACCGTTATCGGAGGTGGATCATGGGCAGAGCGTATTCGAGTGACCTGCGCGAGCGGGTTCATGATGAGATTGTCGAGGGGAGTTCCCGGCGTGCTGCGGCGTGTCGCTTTGGCGTGAGCGCGAGTACGGGGGGCGCCTGGCGCAGCGAATGCTGCAGACCGGCTCGCTGGCTCCTGTGCGGCAAGGGCGACCTGCGGGTGGTGGAAAACTGGTACCTTATCGAGATCTGTTGATCGGATGGGTCGAGCAGGAGAAGGACATCACCATGCCCGAGCTCGCGGCACGTCTTGTAGAAAAGACCCAGGTCGTCGCTTATCCCGCGTCGCTGTCGCGCTTCCTCAAGGCGTGCGGCTTCACGTTCAAAAAAAACCACTGCTGGCGACCGAGGCTGCACGCGCTGACGTTGCCGAGGCGCGCCGTGTCTGGCGAGGCAGGCCGCCTGCCTCGGATGCGACCGGAGCCGTACCGCCTGGTGTTCGTCGACGAGACGGGCACGACCACCAAGATGACGCGGCTGCGCGGGCGGGCACGGCGCGGCGAGCGGCTCAGGGCGAGCGCACCGTTTGGTCACTGGGCCACGCAGACCTTCATCGCAGGGCTGCGCTGCGATGGTCTCACCGCGCCGTGGATCGTCGACAAGCCCATGAACCGGCAGCTGTTCGAGACATGGATCGAAACCCAGCTCGCGCCAACGCTGCACCCCGGTGACGTCGTGATCCTGGATAATCTCTCCAGTCACAAAAGCCCCCAGGGCCGCCGCCATCCTCAAAGAGCGCGGCGCATGGTTCCTCTTCCTCCCGCCCTATTTGCCCGCAACCCAATCGAGATGGCGTTCGCCAAGCTCAAGGCGCACTTGCGGCGGATCGGCGCGAGGACCATCGAAAAATTCTGGCAGGCTGTCGGCCACATCTGCGACCACTACTCGCCCGATGAATGCTGGAACTACCTCGCCGCAGCTGGATATGCGCCAGATTAAAGGCTTAGTGTTCTAACTGCAAGCGCGCGGACGCTACGTTGACTTACATACCAGCAACCGGGCATTCAGCTGGATATGCGCCAGATTAAAGGCTTAGTGTTCTAACTGCAAGCGCGCGGACGCTACGTTGACTTACATACCAGCAACCGGGCATTCAGCTGGATATGCGCCAGATTAAAGGCTTAGTGTTCTAACTGCAAGCGCGCGGACGCTACGTTGACTTACATACCAGCAACCGGGCATTCAGCTGGATATGCGCCAGATTAAAGGCTTAGTGTTCTAACTGCAAGCGCGCGGACGCTACGTTGACTTACATACCAGCAACCGGGCATTTGGTGCGGTGCAATATCATAGGGGGCGTAAGTGGCTGTGAATGTCGCGGTGATCGGGCTGGGCAAGATGGGCACCTCGCATCTGGCTATCGCCAATGCCCTGTCTCAACTCAACGTAACAGCGATCTGCGGTGCCTTCGGAGATCTCGTCCGGTTCTGCGGGAGTTTCGTTCCGGGAACATTTGCGATTTATGGGTTGGACAGCAGAGGCAAACCGCCGCTAACTGCGGGTGCGCGGACGCTATGTTGACTTACCTACCGGCAACCGGGCATTTTGGTGCAGTGCAATATCATAGGGGACCGTAAGTGGCTGTGAATGTCGCGGTGATCGGGCTGGGCAAGATGGGCATCTCGCATCTTGCCATCGCTAATGCCCTGTCTCAACTCAACGTAACAGCGATCTGCGATACCTCGGAGATTGTTGGGAACGTGCTGCAGAAGTATACGAAGCTTCCCTTTATCTCCGACTTCGACAAACTGCTGGACCAGCCCGGCCTAGAGGCGGTGATCGTAGCGACGCCGACCACCACACACGACTGGATGGCTCGTAAGGCGATCGACAAGGGGCTGCATGTCTTCTGCGAAAAGCCGCTGACACTATCCTCGGCCGTTTCCCGTGAGCTCGCCGCTTCGGCGGAAGCCAAGGGCCTGGTCACCCAGGTTGGCTATCATAACCGCTTCATCGGTACGTTCCGGGAAGTAAAGAAGCTTCTGGACGCCGGGGCGATCGGCAAAGTCAGTCATGTTCAAGGCGAGGCCTATGGTCCCGTCGTGCTAAAGCCGGCCAAACCGACCTGGCGCGGGAAGGCAGGAGCTGGCGGTGGCTGCCTCTACGACTACGCCGCTCACCCGTTGAACCTGCTCAATTGGTACTTCGGCGAGCCTGAGGCGTGCAGCGGGGCCATGCTGAAGAGCGGTTTCTCCACGGAAGTGGATGATGAGGTCTACGCGGCCCTTGGCTTCGCCAACGGAGTGACGGGCCAGATTTCCGTCAACTGGTCGGACCCGTCAGTTCGCAAGATGACCACGCGGATCACGATCTGGGGAACGGCGGGACGGATCTATGCCGATCGCCAAGAAATTCAGGTGTTCCTAACCGGGAACGCGCCGATCCCCGAGGGCTACAAGGAGGGGTGGACGGTGAATTACATCACCGACCTCACCCCGCCGGTAAGCTTCTATCTTCGCGGAGAAGAGTACAGCGCACAGCTGGAGGCCTTCGGCGACGCTATCGCCGAAGGGAAGGGCTCGCGTGAGAACTCCTTCTTCAGCTCCGCGGAAACGGATGCGACAATCGAAATGATCCGTGCCTCCGCGGCGGGCAGCGGAAGCGTTGGCAGCTTCGGGGCGACGGAGCTTGTTCCTCGCAAGGCGGGCTTGGTTGGCCGTATTCTGGGGCGCTAGATGGCAAACCGCACGCCCCGACTTCTCGCAGTGGCCTCCGGCGGAGGCCACTGGGTCCAACTCCTACGCCTGCGAGACGCATTTGAGGGCTTTGAGACCGTATACGTCTCGATGTTCGAGAATTATGCCGAGGCGGTCCCAGGAGCCCGGCTCTACACCATCCCCGACGCTTCGCGCTTCGACAAGCTGTCCTTTCTGAAAGTCTGGATGAAGGCGCTCCGGATCATGGCGAAGGAACGTCCGAAGGCAGTCGTCACTACGGGATCCGCACCCATGCTCAGCTTCATCCTCTTAGGCAGGGCCATGGGTGCCCGGACGCTTTGGGTCGACAGCATCGCGAATGCCGAACGCATGTCTTCTTCTGGACGCCTCGCGCGCAAGCTTGCCCATCGGACTGTGTCACAGTGGCCCGAGGTTGCCGAGAAGGAAGGCGTCCAGTGTTGGGGCAGCATTCTATGATTTTTGCCTCCATTGGCTCCATGCTGCCCTTCGACCGTTTCGTGCGAGCCGTAGATGAGTGGGCACGAGACAATCCCCATGAGGATATCTTCATTCAGATCGGAGCGGGCGAGTATGAACCGGTTCATGCGCCTTTTGCGCGCATGGTGCCGATGTCCGAATATCGCCAGAGATTGAAGGATTGCGACCTGTTCGTCGCCCACGTCGGCATGGGTTCGATCCTGCAAGCGCTCGAGGCGCAAAAACAGATGCTCTTGATCCCGCGGGATATCGCCTTGGGCGAGCATACAACGGACCATCAGGTTCACACCGCCAAGCGCTTCCAAGGGCGCCAAGGCATGAAGATTGTGGAGACTACCGCAGCCCTCAAGACCGAAATGACAAGGCTGCTGCGCGAGCCGATGAAGGCTGAAGGCAGCGACTTCTCCACCAAAGCCAGCCCACAGCTCCTGAAAGCCGTGGCCACCTTTCTCAAGGGCGGCACGCCCACTCCAATCACCCAAGCGGGATAACCGGTATGGAACGCATTCTTTTTGGCGATAACCAGTTCTTCGGAATCAACCATATGTCCGAGGAGAAGGCGCGCAGCCAAGCTATGCGCTTCCAGGACATCGAGAACATCGTCGAGGTCCTTCAGGCCGCGCTACATGCGGGCGCGGGCGGGTTCATGTGCACCACCCACGACACGATCGAAAAGATCGCCGATCGGGTCCGTGCGGATCCAAAGGCCTGGGAGGGATTCACGTTCTATCCGGGAATGCCCTACGCTCATAAGTATGCCAATGCGGTAACCGAACTCGGCTACTTTGATGCCCTTAGGAAGTTCCTGCCCAAGGAAGGCTTGGTCGATACCATGCTGCGTGGCGGCATGGCGGTCCTGAATCGCGACATCGAAGGCATGATGACACTCTTGGTAGATGCCGAAATGAAGATGTTCAACGGTCTAAATACGCCCGTCATATTCCTGCAAAACGTGGTCACAGACCTTGTTCAGGGTCTGGGGATCGTAGATGCCTTCCGCATCTTCTCAGAGCACTGCAAGAAGCGCTACAACGCCGAGGCTGGTTTCATCACTATGAACCTGCCCAAACTGCTTCCGATGCTGCACGAGGCCGGCATTGAAAATCCAATCGTCTGTGCGAACGTTAACAAAATAGCGTTTCGCATGTCGGGAGGCGTTGAAGGTTATCGTAAGGCTACGGCGCAATATCCCGCGCGAGTAATCGCAATGTCGGTACTCGCATCAGGTGGTATCCGTCCACGCGAGGCTATCGAGTGGGTGGTGAACGAGCCCTACGTCGAATCTATTCTGTTCGGCGCGTCGGGAAGGGCAAATATAGACAGTACAATTTCTCTTATAAACGAGTTTGACCGCAAAGTTTCGGTGTAATCGTGGCCAAGCAGATATTTATAGCTTGGATCGACTATCAAAGGCGTGTCGAGTCCATGCAGTCTTATTTCGGGTATGAGATATATTTTATTGCATCTCGCTCCGAAGGTCGTTGGGGAAAGCCGCTAAGTTATATCAAGCAGGCCAGGCAGACGTTGAATATCATCAGGCGCGAACAGCCGGATATCGTTTGGGTGCAGATGCCGCCCACGTTCCTTCTTCATGTGCTGCAGATGGCCAGGTTGGTGAGCCGCAAGCCCATGAAGGTCATCGCCGATTGCCACAACCGGGTCTTTCGCGCTCCTTGGAGTAAGATGCCGGGTTTGGTGTCGCGGCTCAATCAGGCGACGGTCGCCATCGCACATAATTCAGAGGTAGGCGAAACCGCGCTGCGCATGGGGATTGATCGCGGCAAGCTGCTTGTGTTCGAAACGCGACCGGCGCAGTTGCAACGCCCGGCGGATATGCCGCCTGCGCCCGCTGTTCCGGAAATCCTTGTACCCTGTTCCTACGGCCCGGACGAGCCGATCTCCGTCGTGCTGGAGGCGGCGCGGCAGGCCCCCCATCTTCGATTTCTGCTGACTGGCAAGCTGGCGAAGGCAAAAGCGCGAGGCTTCGTGGACGATGCTCCGTCCAACGTGCATTTCACCGGCTTCCTCGACAAGGAGGCTTTCGAGAAGCTGCTTTTCGGCTGTTCTGCGATTCTGGGGCTCACCGATTTCGAAGGGATCCAGCTCAGTGTGGCCAACGAAGCGGTCGGCGCAGGCAAGGCCATGGTCCTCAGCGACACGGCCATCTTACGCGACCTTTTCGGTGAGGCGGCCCTGTTCGCGCGCAATGAACCGGCGGCGCTGGCTCGGGCATGCAGCGATGCCGTGGAACGAGCTGCAGAGCTCGACGCCCGCTCAGCAGCATTGCGTGAGGCGCGCGAAATCCGCTGGAAGGCGCAGGCCGATGAAGTCAAGATCAGGGTAGGGTTGCCGGTGTGAGGATCGGGCGGCGTTGCGCGGGGGGGGGTGGGGCGATCGCTCGCGCCGCACATGGCGTGACGCTACGCCCCTTCGGCTTTGCCTTGCCGATGTCCCCCGTTGCGACCGGGCTCGCAGTACTCGTCCTAGCGGCGGGGGCGGTCATCCTGCCCTCCCTGGTCCATGCGACCGATGCGCGGTGCGATCCCGCCGCCGATGATCCTGCCATGGCACCCTATAGGCAGTCGAGCTTCCAGGACCTGCTGGACCGCATGGTGAAACTGCAGGTCGACGGCGACAGCGATTCCAACAATGTGCCGACATGCCTCAAGCAAGCTCAGATTACAGAGGGTTTCTATGACGCGCAGAACTGGAAAATTGTTGAACAGAATATGATGTTCGCGATTTCGCACGGCCAGCCTCGCAATCGAGTCGAACTGCGCAGTAAGAACTTTAGGCCCGCCACACCCTATGAACTGGCCGGTTTGGTCAGTCTCAAGACCGATGGCGATACGTCGAAGATCTATACGATTGCGCAGGTCTTCGGAGGAAGCGCACGGAAACCCGCCTTGCGTCTGGAGTATGCCTCTTTGCGCAGGGGAATGCGCGACCATATCTGGGCAGTCTATCGTTACGGCATCGGACCGGGCCAGTATCAGATTAAGGTCCTCGGCAGAGCAACTGGCGCATTCGATGCCTTTTCCATCCGGTTCGATCCGAATAGTGGCATCTCCGCAACGTATAACGGCGTCACGGCGTTCTTTGGGAACGAATTCAAGAGCATGTGGTCCCGACCTGCGAGCCGCCTTCACTATAAGGCGGGATGCTACCTGAAGAAGCCCGGAAGCTGCCAAATACGGTTCTCTCGCTTGGAACTGCGCGATCTCTCGGCCAAAGCCGGCGAGCCGCGCGGAGACGTTCGACAAGGGGGAGAGGAATGACCGAAACTCACGCCGCTGTGCATGAGGTTGCGCTTGGCGATGTCGCGCTCGATCGGCCGGAACACGCGATCGTACCCCTCGCGCGCCTCAGTGTAGCGGGGCGTCCGGCTATCCATCGTTTCTTCGACACATCCCCGGTCAGCCCTTCCGGTCGGTTCGTGGCACTGTTCGAGTTCCCGCACGAACGCCGGGTTCCCCACCCCGGCGAAGCTGGCCATGTCGTAGTCCTCGAGATTGCGAGCGGACAGGAGGTCTGGCGAACCGCGACGATCGCTTGGGACACGCAGCTTGGCGCTCAAGTGCAATGGGGTTCGACCGACGATGAACTGCTGTTCAACCGTATGGATTCCCGCGACTGGATACCCTACGGCGTCTCGGCGAACTTCCGCAATGGAGACGAGCAACGCTTCGAACGAGCGATTTACATGGCCTCCGCCGTGTTGCGGCGGGCGGTCGCGCCCGATCTCGTCCGGATCGTTCATGTGCAGCCTGGTTACGGCGTGATCGTTCCGCCGGACCGCCTTGCTCAGAACCGCGGATTTGCGGATGACGACGGCGTTTGGTCGATCGATCTCGACACGGGAGCGGCGACGCTGGTGCGTTCGCTTGCGTCGATCGCGCGCGATCTGCCGGAGCATTTCGAACGGTTCCGGACGCGCGAGGGCGCGCTCTACACGTTCCACACCAAGTGGAACTGGCAAGGGACGCGGCTGATGGTCGTGTTGCGCTGGATTGAGGCGGGCGAAGGTCGCGGCCCCGCAGCGAGCTGTCTAGTGACCATGCGGCCCGACGGAAGCGACCTACACATGGCAGTCGGTTTCTCAGCCTGGAAGGGAGGACATCATCCCAACTGGTGCCCGGACGGCGAAACCATCATCATGAACCTGCGCGATATGACGCGCACCCGCCGGTTCGCGCGGGCCAAGATGTTCCTTCAGAAGGCGACCAACAGGATCGAGCTACTGAAAAGGGTGGGGATGCGGTACTATTCCGACGTTGATCGCCTGCACTTCATCCGCTTTCGCTACGACGGAAGCGGGCTCGATATTCTGGCGCCGCAGCGCACCGGAACCGGTCACCCCAGTCTTTCGCCCGACCAGAGCTATATCGTCACCGACGCGTACTTACGGGAAAAGGGGGCCTATGGTGATGGCACCGTTCCCATTCGCAAGATCGACATCGCGTCCGGCAAGGAGACCGAGTTGGTACGGATTCAGGCAAAGCCGTTCCATCTGGGGCCACGCAACGCGCTGCGTGTCGATCCACATCCGGCGTGGACTAACGACGGTCAGGCCATCGTGTTCAACGCCATCAATGACGGTGTGCGCCAAGTATTTCTGGCTGACTTGAGTCAGTACACCCGGAAAGAGAAATAACGTGACGGATACACTCAAGCATCGTCCGGAGATAGACGGACTACGCTCGATAGCGGTCGTCCCTGTCCTCATGTTTCACGCCGGTTTGTCCTTCTTCAAGGGAGGGTTCATTGGTGTCGATATTTTCTTTGTAATCAGTGGGTATTTGATAACTGCAATACTTGTCAAGGAAATGGGGGATAGGCGATTTAGCATTTTACGATTTTATGAAAGAAGAATAAAGCGGATATTTCCAGCTCTCTTTGTCACAATGGCGATTACTCTGCTGGCATCTCTTTTTATTCTTGTTCCCTCTCAAATAAAAGATGTTGGGCAAAGCATTGTTGCTTGCTCATTGTTTCTATCGAATTATTTTTTTTACAATGAAACTGATTATTTCAATCAGTTTACAAATCACGCGCCTTTGCTTCACACTTGGACTTTATCGGTCGAAGAGCAGTTTTACATATTTTATCCTATCGTACTCATGCTCTCTACGCGTTTGGGTCTGCGGTTCACGACCTACGTAACGGCGATAATTTTCCTTATCAGTCTGATGCTGGCTCAGTATACGATAGTATATGATCGCACACTTGCATTCTATTCAATTCATACGCGCGCGTGGGAGTTGATGACTGGATCGCTTCTAACGCTGTTGACGCCTGTGCTGGGTCGACGCCTTGCAGCTAACGGGACGATTGACAACCGTGTGTTCCGAGAGGTCGTGACGTGGGCAGGTTTGCTGGTCATAATCGGTTCGATCTTGCTGTTCTCTGACAAAACCCCTCATCCGTCTTATTTTACGGCTTTTCCGGTTTTCGCGACGGCAGTACTTCTTTTCTTTACAGCAAAGGACTGCAGTGTGCGGACACTGCTTTCACTTCGGCCCATGACGTATATAGGCCTCATCAGCTATGGTCTGTATTTATACCACAACCCTGTCTTTGCATTTGTGGATGTCCTTAACGACACAACTCCGAATAAAGCTACATACCAAAAGTTACTTTCTATTCCCGGGATTTTATTGTTCTGCGTTTTGAGCTATAAATTCATTGAGTGCCCCGTTCGCTATAATAGGTCTTACACCACTCGATCTGTTATCATAAGTGCTATTATCGCTATCACGGTCTTCGGTGGCATTGGATATTTCATTCATAAGATGAACGGATTTCAGGCGTATTTTGCCAGCCGTTTTGCCGCGCAAGGTGGTGTGTTGCTTGTTGACGTCGATGCGGAGCGCGAGCGCATTTTCAAATTCCGTGAGCAGCGAGGGCAGACCGATATCCCGTTCTCCTGCGGGGTCAGTTGCACCAAGATTCTGGCGGTCGGAGATTCATTCTCTCAAGATGCCGATGTTGCCATCTATTCCCTGCAGCGGCCGGATATCGAGGTTCGTCGGATCTATCTCGACGATCCATGCTTAAGCGAGGCGATCGAGAAGATGCGCCTCAAGCAGGCGATGGAATGCGATCAGCGGCCAGTGAACCTCAATCTGATCGAGCAGGCCGACATCGTGCTGCTGACCGAAAAGTGGCAGGAATCGACTTACGGTCCGGGTTTTAAGTTTGCGCAATTGCTTGCTTCCATGCCCAGCAAGCGCGTTTATGTCGTGGGGTCCATACTTTTTGCCGACCTGAGTTCGATGTCGATGCAGCTGGCGCGGACGGGCATAACGCCTGCTGGATCGGCTGGCGTCATGTGGCGTTACCAGCGATGGGACCGATTTGCCGTTAGTGAAAAGCTCAAGAGCCTTGTTACCACTGACACTCGCCTGAACTGGATAGAAAAGCGCGATTTCTTCTGTGATAGGCAAAAAGAAAGCTGCATGTTGTTCGACAAGGGGGGGAATCCTCTTATCTGGGATAACGCTCACCTGACTGTTCGAAACTATCAGAACTATGGGAACTTTCTGGTCAATCACATGCGCATTGATCAGAGTGGGGTCGCAAAGTGAAAATGGTGCTGATAGGCCCGCGGCTTTTGCGCCATAGAGCTTTGCGCGCTCGCATTCAAAGGGCGCTCAGCGCGCACCCGCTGTTCCTGGGTGATCGTACATCGCCACGCGATGGAGATGACAATGGCGTCCGTTGAAGCCCCGGATCGTATGAGAAGCCGGGTTCCGGAGGGGCTGAGCTTCTGGCTGGACGTTGTGCGCGGTGGGGCGGCAATGCTGGTTGTCCTCGCGCACACTCGCATTCACTATTTTGGCGGCTGGGCTGAAAACTCGAACGGGCCGTTTAAGATAGTATTACTTCCCTTTTACATTCTGACGGGAATGGGTCACGAAGCCGTGGTTCTTTTCTTCGTGATGTCTGGTTATCTTGTGGGGCGTAAATTTCCATTAGGCGTTGGCCCTGCAAGTGTGGATATGCGTGTTTACATCGTTGATCGTTTAAGTCGAATTTGGCTTGTACTTATTCCAGCAGTTATTTTGTCCGTCTTAGTATCGTATGTGCTGTTGGATATTTACGGGTATTCGTACTCTGGGGCCGACGAGAGATGTAGTCCGCCTGTTGCCGACATTCTGGCAACAATTTTTTTCCTCAATGAGGGTTATCTAAAAACTGTCTGTTCGAATGGACCAGCGTGGTCCATTCATTCTGAAGTGCATTACTATCTCCTTTGGCCACTTCTGATTTTCGCTCTGTCGCGTTCCATGCCCGGCAGGTTGCGTCTCGGCAGTGCGATCGTGGTCGGCTGTGTGGTTGCGGCGCTACTGGCGTTCGATCAGCTCGATACAAAGAACACCCTGGTTCTGGCTCCGATCTGGATCGCTGGCGCCTTTCTTGATCGCGTTCCGGCGGTTCGACTACCTCTTTGGGTGCTGGGCGGCCTTTTGGTAACAGCGATGGCAGCGCCGAGTGTGGCAATCTGGGGCCGAATGTGGCCGCTTTCGGACTATGTAATTGGTGCGTTGGCGTTACTTTTCTTTGCGAAAGCCCGTGAGGCCGAATGTATAAAAATTTTATTTAAGAAGTTCGCTGCATGGCTAGCAGGGATATCGTTTACTCTTTATCTAACGCATATAATCATAGTCACCGCAATTCGAACTGTCCTGGAGCACGGGGAAGGAGTCAGATTTCCGATTGTCATTCTGGGGCCGCATGCTGCCGGCCTCTATGCTTTTACAGTTGCGGCTGCACTCATCTTCGCACAGGCATTCTGGTGGATTTTTGAATCCCGCACTGGAAACCTACGGCGTTTTCTTTTGCGCAGTAAGAAGTAAAGGTAATCTCGATTGAGAGATGTTGATGAATATGCGCAATAGATTTGCAAGAATGGCCGCCGTCGTATGGTTGATCGTCTTCTGCGGTGCATTTTTTGAGCAATTATTGTTCGGCTCTACAGTCGGGCATTCCGGAGTGTCGTCAGCAAGCAAGGCCCTGAACTCTCTGGCGTATATTCCAGTATATTTGTGCACTATTATTCTATTTATTCAGTCGTTAACTGACAAAAGAAACCGGGTCGTATACCGGGATTATCTGCCATTCCTGTTCTTTGCCGGCTATTCGATAATATCCTCAATGTGGGCGCTCGACGGGCAAGGATCCATAGTTGATTCCACGCAGCTGTTGATCACGACCATCGGCTGTCTGGGACTTGGCTGCATGCTCTCGGCCGAGGTGCTGGGCCGGACATTCGTCCGGGTGCTGATCTTTCTGATGATCGTGAGCATATTCTACGTGTATGCGATCCCGTCGATCGGGCGAATGCACGGTGTCTCGTTCTCGGGCTTGACGGGGATGGCCCAAGGCGTGTTTTCGCATAAAAACCGTTACGCCGAGGTGGCTTCTTTCGGTATAATCTTTGCAATCGGGGTCGAAACAACGGTCCGGCGTTTCGAGCGCGTCCTCCTGATTCTGCTTGCCGGGTTCAGTATGGTAATTTCGGGATCGGCGGCAAAGGGCTCGAGCCTATTCTTTACGTTGGCGTTGTTCGTGGTCTGGCGTCTGTTTCGCTCAAGCGCAGCCGGACGCGTTGGCTGGTTCCTACTTCTGATTTACGTTCTCATTTTCGCGGGCGTTCTATCTCAGATCGCGCTTCCCGTTGTGACTGATTTCCTTGGCAAGGACGATACGCTCAGTGGCCGCACGGAGATCTGGAGTCATGCTCGTTCTCTGATCCAGCTTCGGCCGTTCTTCGGCTATGGCGCCGCTTCAGTCTGGGGGTCGGCGATCGGACAGATTCCCGGAGTTGCCGAGTATCGGCCGCCGCATAGCCATAATCTTTATCTTGAAATGATGCTTCGCTATGGCGGGGTTGGCATGGCACTGATAATATGGTGTATTTTCAGCATTATACGACAATTGGTGCAGTCCAAGGGGCGATCAATCGCGCATGATCTTCTATTCCTCACATTCATCGTCACAATAATAAGGTCTCCATTTGACGTTACGTTGTTTAGGGATAACCAGATTTCATATGGTCTGCTAATTTTGTTGTTCGTGTCGTCTAGCAAGGCGTCTATGTTATGGCGTCTAAATGAGAGGGAGAATGCACTTATTGCCAGGCACCCAATCAAAGAAGGCATTTGAATTGAAACCAGTTAGTCAACTTGTGCGCAAGGGCTGGGGCTATGCGCGTAGCAGTGCGGCCATGGTCGTGGGGCTGCGCGTGGCTGGTGCGGCGTTCACCTATCTCAACGTCGTCCTGCTGGCTCGCTGGCTGAACATCACCGACTACGGTATTTTCACGCTGATCATCTCCACGGTAACCTTGGGCGGCTTCGTCACGCGCTTCGGCAGCGATATCGCCATCGTCCGTTTCCTCGGCATCTACCGGGAGAAGGGCGAGGCGTCGCTTGCGGAGGGCGCGGTGCGCGCGGCGCTCAATTTCACGCTGGTGGCTAGCCTGATCATCGCCGTGATCGCCACCGTGGTCTATTTCGCCGTGCCGGGCCTTACGGACCGGCCTTGGCTTTATGCCGCCGCCGCCTTCCTGCTCTATCCGGCCTTCACCCAGAACGAGGTGCTGAGCGCGATCCTGCGCAGCTTCGGGGTCAATTTCGCAGCGCTGGCGCCGAAGGATATCCTCTGGCGCGGGTCATTGCTCGTACTGGCGCTATTCGGCATTTGGAAGGGATACGAAAGCGGCACGACACTCCGCTTGGTCATCGTCGGGTCAGGGCTTGTCATCACGGCGCTATGTGCTTGGCAGCACGTTCTGCAACGCCGGGTCCGCGCACGCTTCGGGGCTGTGTCGGAAGCCCCGGCTTACGATTTCAAAGCTTGGCGCGCCAGCGTGGTGCCGCTCTGGCTACTGCTGATCGCGCGCAACCTGTTCCGTACGGCGGACGTGCTGCTGGTCGGCGCACTTTTGAGCGTGCGTGATGCGGGGATCTATTTCGCGGTGAGCCGGACGGCTGAGCTGCTCGGCTTCTTCCTGTCGTCGCTCAATCTCCTCGTGGGGCCGGCCGTATCGCGAGGCCATGCCAAGGGCGACACGGCCAGCGTCCAGCACAAGCTCGATCAGGTCTCGCTGTTCCTGATCGCCTCGACATTGTCCGCGGAGCTTGTGCTGATCGTCGCAGGACCTTGGATTTTGGGCTTCATGGGTCCCGAGTTCCGTGATGCCTATATACCCCTGCTCATTCTTTCGGCCGGCCAATGTTTCAACGTCTTCGTGGGGTCGAGCGGCGTCGTGCTAAACATGACCGGGCATGAGAAGGCCAATGCGCGCATTTTGGTCACAACGCTGGTCTTTTCCCTCGGCCTTATGGCCCTCTTGGCGTCTCGATACGGGCTGATGGGGGCGGCGATTGCCAGCACCGTCGGCATGATGACGTGGAATTTGGGCCTATGGGCCGCCGTGCGACGCCTGACGCCGTATGACCCGTCCTGGCTTGGCGTCCTTTCCTTAATCAAGCGGAAATAGAACATGCGTGCGATCTTCATCATCGGTTGTCCGCGTTCCGGAACAACCTTGCTCCAGAGCCTGCTCGCGTGCGTTCCCGGCTCCACGACATTCAAGGAGAGCCACCTGTTTTCCCGTTCGCTGGCGCACATCGCCGGGATAACGGTGGTGCGGCGCAACGTGAATGCGGAAATTTCTCGGTTTCGCGAGCAGAACCAGTTGCCGACGGACGCGCCGCAAGACCGCGCTGGTGCGCTGGCGCGCATGGTGCCCGCCAAGGCGGCGGATGCGGCCATGCGCGCGCTGATCGCCGGCGCCGAGGCGCGAGACTGCGACCTGTTCCTGGAAAAGACGCCGCGGCACCTTCATTTCGTGGACAGCATTGCGGCGGCCGGCGCGCGTTGCAGCGTCGAAACGCGCTTCATCCATCTCATTCGCGACGGCGTCGCGGTGGCGGCCTCGCTGAACAATGCATCGCAACATTGGAGCAAAACCTATTCTGCGGTCGATGCACTCACGCGGTGGCAGAAGGACATAGACCTGTCGGTGCGTTACCTCAGCCATCCCAGACACAGCTTCGTCGCCTACGAGCGACTTGCGGAACGACCCGAGGAGGAAAGCCTGCGCCTCGCCAGCGAACTGGGCGTATCGCTTACGATTGAGGACCTAGCCGGAAGGGCTTCAAAGCTGACGAATATCGTGCGATCGGACGAATCTTGGAAGGCCGTCGACAACGGCACGAAGATTGCGGTATCGCAGCGCGCCTTCGGGCATCTTGATGCCGCGACGCTGGCGACACTGGAACACCGGATTGACCGCAGCAGTTATGCGCGCATCGTTGCGCGGACGGCCGAATCTGCTGCCTGACATCCTGGTGACCCGGACGTCAGGAAAGGTCGTCTTTTCGCAAATGGATGCAAGCGACCGCTGCTCAGGCCAGCAACAACTTGGCTCCCGAAATGGCGAGCATGACCGAAAGTGCGATCCGAACAAGATCGTCGTTCACCTTCCCTGCGACGAGCGAGCCGGCGATAATTCCCGGAATTGAACCCAGTAGAAGCATGCCCAGCAATGACCAGTCGACGTTGCCGAAGATAGAGTGCCCCACGGCGGCCACCAGTGCCAGCGGCACGGCGTGGACGATGTCGGTGCCGACGAGGGCTCTTGCCTTTAGGCTGAGCGGATAGAGCATCATGAGCAGTACGGCCACGAGCGCTCCGGCTCCAACCGAAGTGAGCGTGACGAGGCAGCCCACTGCCGCTCCGCCTAGGATAGTCAGGGCGAACTGGTGCGACCGCATGCTATCACCAAGATGCGAACGCAAGGTCTTGAAGGTTGTCTCGAGCCGCCCCTTGAGCGGTAGCAGACAGGCCGAAAAGATGAGCGCCGCCCCGAGAAGCTTTAACAGAAAATGCGCTTCGAGATGCCCCCCCCGCGCATAGCCTAGCCAGAGCAGCGTCAGAACTGCGGCGGGTACGCTTCCTAGCGCGAGCCGCCCCGCAATCTTCCAGTTTGGCGACCCGACTTGGCGGTGAACGCCGCCGCCGACGGACTTGGTCACCGCTGCGAACCACAAATCGCTGCCGATCGCGACGGCAGGCTGGAAGCCAAAAAAGAGAATGAGGATCGGCGCCATCAGCGACCCACCCCCGACACCTGTTAGGCCCACCAGGAAACCGACAAATGCGCCCGCGAAGGAATAGCCGAAGTTCATAGGCTATCCGCTTCACCGGCTTTCGGTTGCATCGCTTCGGCCCCAATCCGTCGCTTTTCCGGGAGGGCTTCCGGTTCCCATGTTCGAAAGGCCATACCCCAGTACACGGCAGCGATCAGGCGATTGCGCTTACATCGACGATGGTACCGCTCTTGAGCGACAGCGTCTTGGCAAGCCGGTTCGTTGTAATAACCAGATCGTAGTCGCCGGTCTCGGCCGTTTCTTTGTCGACCAGCAGCGAATTGATCGTGGGCAGGTACGCGTAGGCATAGCCCAGATTCTGACCGATCAGATTGTCCGGCGTCAGCGCCGGATCGTAGACATCGAGGTCATAGCCGGTCTCGAGCAACTTGCGCGCCATGTCGACGGCCGGGCTTTCGCGCAGGTCGTCAGTTTCGGCTTTAAACGCCAGCCCCACCAGCAGGACCTTCGCGCCAGGCTTCAGGTGTTGGGTGACGTAAGTAAATTGGTGGTGTTTGTGCGCATCGTTGGTGCGCATGAGCGAATCCACCAGATGCGCATGGGCGCCCACGTCGGCCGCGATATGCTGTAGCGCCCGCACGTCTTTGGGCAGGCACGAGCCGCCGAAGGCGCCCCCGGGCCGGGTGTAGTAAGGCGATATGTTCAGCTTGGTATCGGACACGAAGATCTCGTGTACCTTCTTAGCCGAGATATCGAGGTTCTGGCAGATGCGGCCGATTTCGTTGGCGAAGGCGACCTTGACCGCATGCCAGGTATTGTCGACGAACTTGGTGATCTCTGCCTCACGGATGCCGACATGGAAGATTGGCGCATTGATTCCGTGGTGTAGAGCTTCCATGTTGACCGAAGGCGTGCCGTCGACCGTGCCCAGGACGATCTTGGGGGGATGGAAGTAATCTTCGATCGCGGTAGCCTCGCGCAGAAATTCCGGATTGTAGACGAGTTCGACCACCTTATCCGCGGCATCGCCGAGGGCGGAGCGGAAAATGGGCCCAATGATCTGGTCGGTCGTGCCCGGGCGCATCGTTGAACGGTAGGCGACGGTCAGCGGCGTGGTGCGATCGGGCTTCACGGCATTCGCAATGGCGCGCGTGACCTGCACGATATAGCTCATGTTATGCGCGCCGTCGGGGCCGCTGGGCGTACCGACGCAGACAATGGCGATATCGGCATCGTCGAGGTGGTTTCCCACTTCGGTGATTGCCGAAAGCCGACCTTCAGCCCGTGCTGTGGCCAGCAGTTCGTCGATCCCGGGTTCATGGATGGGAGAAATGCCGGCGTTGATGGCATCCACCTTCTTGGTGCTGACATCGATGCCGACGACGATATGGCCCTGGCTGGAAATGCAGGCCGCAGCCGTGCAGCCGACGTAGCCCATTCCAAAGATCGCTATCTTCAAGATCGCCCCTCAATCAACGAAAAATAGGAGTAGGAGAGCCGGTCGCCAGCCCTGCAAGCACGAGTGCAGATCGTCGATACCCCCCTGGTAGAGAAAATGCTTAAGCATCCTTCTCAGGATAGGAGTTAACAGGTGGTGCTGCAACGCACAAGTTTGATGCCGCACGATGTAGATGAGATGCCAATTAGCGCGTCCACAACTCCGATTGTGAAACAAAGAAGGGCCACGCCTCCTCGGCAAACGGCGCCCGAAACCGCAGCAACGTAAGCGTCCGGGGGAGCACGTGTTGCGCAGGCGGACATAGCTGCCGATGACGAGGCCTCAGGTCGGCTATCGCCGTGTCGGCGTCATGCTCGAGCGTAAGGGGCGAGCGGCGGCTATATACGCTGACGCGCGACGCCAAGCTCCAGGCGTTGGGGGCCATGGTCGGCGGCACCATCAACACGCGGCTGATCGAGGAGAACGCCGACGAGGTTTTCCGTCTGGCGGCGTCAATCCGCCACGGCACCAGCGGCGCAACGTCTCGGCCGTGCAGCCGATCTTCGAGGCAATCGACGTCATCGCCTCCCACTCCGACCCGTAATCGGCGCGATGCTCCCCGACCATCCGAACCGCGCGCTCACGGACCTCAGGCGAAAACTTGTTCCTCGTCTTGCTCATACCGGATGCTCCTTCTCACAAATCGGAGCCTCCGGAAAACCCGGGGCGCTTCACCCCGAGGAAGCGCTGAAACGAGAGGCGGTCTCTGATCTGGAACTCCGTGGCCTCGTCTGACAGTGAGTAGAGGGCCTGCAGCACCAGGATCTTAAACATCAGCACCGGAGCGAACGGCGGGCGTCCACCCTTGCCGCGAGGACTACGGCCCAGCGCGGCGACCAGCGGACCACGGAAGACCTCGAAGTCGACAACCGCGGTCAGACGCTCCAGTGGATCTCCTGCAGCGCTCAGCGCCTCATACCGGTCCGAAAGATCAAAAAAAACCAGGCTGTCCTGACATCACCGCCTCCGCTGTCGCGCCGACGCAGTGATGAGGTGGACGGCCCCCACCCAAACGGCATCG
>NZ_JBHLWK010000013.1:0-326486 GCF_042432915.1 Novosphingobium soli | reverse complement strand
AACCACAACACGCAAGCTTATTGAGTACCAACCCTAGGCCGTAGACTCATAAGCGCGAAGCCAAAGCCGCATTAAACCGAGTTGGACCATTGCGAGGAAGTTCTCGGCAAGATCATATCGGCTCATTGTGAGCCTGAATCAGAACACGACGTATTTTGGAAGCCGCCAGTGAACGGAACGCTCTACAAGCACGACGCGCTGAGCTTCGGCCGATATTGCCACAGAGAGGCCGTCGCCAGGGAGTAGCCGCCTTTCCCATCTGGCGTAAGGACTATCAGAAAATCCCGGTCATCGCGAATTTGAGCGTGTGCTATGGCTGTAGCCGGAACTACTCGCCTGCGTTCGCCACCGAGAACCACGCGCTTGATCTGAACCTGAAGTCGATATGCGATTTGCCAGTCGGGGAGCGCGTCGGAGCCTTGAACGGCCGCCCGTCCTAGCGTTTTTATCCGCCCAACCACGGCCACGTCACTGCACCCAAACTCCAAAACAGGCGCATGCTCCGCCGTCACACATCCGGGCAGGAAGCAGAGCAAAAGAAGCGAGGCTACTGAACGCATTGCCATGCATAGCACGCGGGCAACCACCATCCACTGTCATCGCAGATTTATCAGTTCACGACCTAGCCCCAGAGCGCCTCGGCGGCCGCAAGCCCCTGCTCGCCGCGCCCGCCCAGCTCGGCGGTGAGCAGCTTGAGACGGTAGGTCCACAGGTGCAGCGGATGCTCCAGCGTCATGCCCATGCCGCCGAGGAACTGGTGATAGTCGTAGCAGACGCGCCGGGCGGTGTCCTGCGCATGCAGCAGGGCCATCGCGGCATCGCCGGGATCGCCGGTGCCGGCCGCGCGCAAAGCCAGCCAGCGGACGCTGTTGGTCGCCACCTGGTCCTCTGCCAGGCGGTGGCGCATGCCCTGGAAGGTCGCCAGCGGGCGGCCAAACTGCTTGCGTTCGGACACGTAGATCACCGTGGCGGCCAGCGCGGCGTCGAGAAGACCGGCCGCCTCGGCCGCGACGGCGACGCGCCAGGCCCGCAGGATCTCGGCGGGATCGACGTCGTGCTGCGTCATCGCGTCCGGCAGCCGGTTCAGGAACGCCACCGGATAGGCATAGAGCGTGTCCGCCTGCGCCGGCGCGATCATGCCCCCTTGCGCGGTGAAGCTGCGCACCCCGGAGGGACCGACCACGACCACGGTGGCGCCGGGCCTGAGGAAGCGCACCGGATTGCCGGTCCGCCCCTCCTCGACGAGGCAGAGCGGGCGCGCCAGCTCCGGATCGATCAGCGGCCGCACCAGCGCGGAGGCGGCAGCCTCCACGGCGAAGGGCAGCCGCGCCAGCTTCTCGACCACCAGCGCGGCCGTAACCGGGCCGAGCTCCTCGACCGCCATGACGTCGAGGAAGCCGTTCTCGACCAGCGCCGCGTCCAGGTCCGGGCTCTCCAGCGCGAGCGACACGTCGTGCATCGGCACGCCGGCATAGGGCCGGGCGAGGCTGTCGACGAAGTCGAGGACCTGGGTCTGGTCCTCGTTGAGGGCAAGCTGCATCAGCGCGGCTCCCGGGGCAGTTCCAGCACGTCGCTGGCGATGATGTTGAGCTGGATCTCGGCCGATCCGGCGGCGACGCCCGCGACGATCCCGCGCTGGTGGTGCATCTTGAGGTACGGGGACGCCCCGGCGAGCGCTTCGGGGAGGAACTCGACGACGAACTCGCAGACCGCCCGCTCGGCCATGACCGTGGCGTAGCGGGCGGAACTCGACTCGGCGCCGATGGCGAGGCCGTCCACGCGCTTCTGGACGACGGCATAGTTCGCCGTCCCCGCCGCCTCGCACAGCGCCGCGCAGCGCGCCGCCTCGATCCGCACGTGCTCGCGGGCGAAGCGACCCTGCGCCTGCAGCATCTGCACCGCGCGGTCGAGCGCCGCGCGGGCGAGCGTGAAGCGCGGGATGCCGAGCCGCTCGTTGCGCAGCGAGTAGGCGACGATCTCCCACGCCTGCCCCTCATCGCCGAAGCGGGCGCCCTCGGGCACCGTCACGTCGTCGAAGAAGACCTCGTGGATGTCGCCCTCGCCGATGAGGGAGGGGATCTGGCGTACCGTGATCCCGGGCGTGTCCATGGGCACCAGGATGATGGTTATGCCCTTCTTGCGGTCGTCGCTGGTGCGGGTCAGCAGGAAGCAGGTGTCGGCAAGGCCGGCGTAGCTGGTCCAGATCTTCTGCCCGTTGATGACGTAGCGGCCGTCGGTCAGCACCGCGCGGGTGCGCAGCGCCGCGAGGTCCGATCCCGCATCCGGCTCGGAGAAGCCCTGGCACCACAGCGACTCCCCGCGCGTGATCGGCTCCAGGTAGCGGGCCTTCTGTTCCGGGGTGCCGTAGCGCTCCAGCGTCGGGCCGATCCAGTTGACGTTCATGTACTGGCCGCCGCGCGGCTCGCCAGCGATCCACATCTCCTCGGAGAGGATCTGCTGCTCCCACGGGCCCAGCCCCTCGCCCCCCATCGCGACCGGCCAGTGGGGGAACAGGAGCCCGGCATCCGCCAGCTTCACGCAGAACTCGCGGGCGAACGCCGTCAGCGCGGGAGAGGCGGGGCCATGCTCGGAGAAGCGCTCCCAGTCCTCCGGCAGGTTGGCGGCCAGGAAGTCGCGCAGCTTGTGCCGGAAGGCGTCCTGTTCGGGTGTCCAGTCGAATTGCATCGGCGCGCTGCTCTCCCAGTCGTCACGTCCTGCCTGTGTGCCAAGTCGGCTGCACCGGCAAGGGACGCCGCTTGTTTACCGCCCGGACGAAGGTATGCTCCGCAGCAGTCAACGATGGTCGCCCAGAACCACGGTTCCGCCCGAGCGGACCTTGCAATCTCAGCGGAGAAGGAAACCGATCGTGACGCTTATTCCGTACCAGATCCTCACCAAATCTCTAATGGCCATGTCGCCCGGAAGCGATCGCTGGGGACGGGTTGTCCGCCGCCTCGAGAGCATTTGGACAAGTCCATATCCGGAGATGGTTGTGGGATCGTGGGACCCGAAAACAGCAACGGGCCAGCAGGTCCCTTCCAAACTGGTCTGGGTCCGTCTGGATGAGTTTGACATGCTCGACCGGCGAGGCATCCGCTATCTCTTCGACATTGCTGCCGAGCGGCTCGTAGCCGCATACGTAATCAGCCAAGGCAAAAATGCTGTCACGCGCAAGGGTGAGCCCGACGACCGGCTAGCCGGGCATCCTTTGCACAACTCCTTATTGTTCGACCGAGGCCACACCATCGCCCACACTTTGGGTGGGGGAGCGGACATCAATATCGTCCCGCAGAATAGCAAGGTCAATCGCAGTGGCCGCAAGGACTTGCCCACGGGGTTCCGTACTCTGGAACGACGCGCGGTGGAAACGCCGGGATCACTGTACTTTGTCCGCTGGCTATACAATGGCGCGACCGGCGGGCAGCAAGTGCCGACCAGCGTTGAACAAGGATTACTCCTGCCGATGCGGGCTCCCGAGGTCTATACATTCGCGAACTGACCTCACTGCCGCACGGCCCCCACTGCCGCCGGCGCAAGATAGCGGGTGGTCGAGATGCCGCCGTCCACCGCGATCGTCTGCCCGTTGACGAAGCCGGCCTCGTCCGAGGCGAGGAAGGCGACCATGTTGCCGATGTCGGCCGCGGTGCAGTCCCGCTGCAGCGGTGTCAGTTCGTGGTTGGTGCGGCGGAAGAAGTCGAGGTCCCAGAAGGCATCGGTCATCTCGGTGCGCACCACGGTGGGTGCCACGTAGTTCGCGCGCACGCCGCGCGGCCCGTATTCGGCGGCGAGCGTCTGCATGAGGCCGATCTGCCCGGCCTTCACCGTCGAGTAGGCGCCTCCGCCAGGCGTGCCGTAGAGGCCCCAGGTCGAGCCGATGAATAGGATCGAGGCGCCCTCGCCCATGTGCCCCAGCGCCTCGCGGCACAGGCGGAAGGGCGCGCGCAGCGAGATGTCCAGCACCTCGTCCAGCATCGCGTCCGTGGTCTGGTCGACCGGACCGAAGTTGAAGGAGCCGGCGTTGTTCACCAGCACGTCGAGCCGGCCGAACCGCTCCACCGCGCCCGAGACGATGCGCGCAGGCGCGTCCTGGGCCGTGGCATCGACCGCCACGAACTCGAACGCGACCGAGCCCGTCAGCCTGTCCTTCAGCGCCGCCAGCTTGTCCGCGTTGCGCCCGGTGCCCAGCACCTTTGCGCCCTTCGCCCCCAGCGCGCGCACGACCGCCTCGCCGATGCCGCCCGCCGCGCCGGTGACGATCGCTACTTTGCCTTGCATCCTCTTTCTCTCTCTTCTGGTTCCGGACGGTTCCGGGGTCGGTGGGTGTGGGTGGCTTCGCCCCGCTCAGCGCGGGCTTCGGCAAGCTCAGCCTGAGCGGGGGGAGACGCAGAACCTGGAAAGCCGGGCTTCATGCCAACCACCCCGCTCGGGCTGAGCCGGTCGAAGCCCCGCCCGAAAACGCCGCCCCAAGGCCTCAGGCCGGCGTCGAAGCATAGGCCCGGACCTCCCCCGGCCGGCCCGCCTCCATGCCGCGCTGGTTGCCCGAACGTTCGGCGATGTCGTTGGCGGCCACGTAGCCGAACGTCATGCCCGGCCCGATCGTCGCGCCCGCGCCCGGGTAGGTGTCTCCGAAAGGCGTGCCCGAATTGTTGCCCGCGGCATAGAGCCCCGGGATCGGGTTGCCCGCCTGGTCGAGCACCCGCGCGCGGGCGTCGCACCGCAAGCCGCCCTTGGTGCCGAGATCGCCGTTGTTGATCGGCACTGCATAATAAGGCGCGGTGTCGATGGGGCCGATGTTGGGGTTGGGCGTGGAGCTGGGATCGCCGAACATCTGGTCGTAGGGATTCATCCCGCGCCCGAACTCGGGGTCGATCCCCGTCTTCGCATAGGCGTTCATGTTCGCGACCGTCTGCGTCACCGCCTCCACCGGCAGGTGGATCTTGCGGGCCAGGTCCTCGATCGAATCGGCCCGGAAGACGTAGTGGTCCCACCAGTCGGCGGGCACCTTCTTCTCCGGCGTGTGCACCGTGGGCATCAGGCCGCCGGCGCTGAACTTGCGGCGGAACTTGGCATCGAAGATCAGCCAGCACGGCATGTTGGCCCCGGTCTCCAGCTGGTCGCGCACCATCGCCTGCCCGAACTGGTCGTAGCCGCAGGCCTCGTCGACGAAGCGCACCCCCTTGCGGTTCACGACCACGCTCCACGGCCGGCCGACGTCGAACGCCGCCTGATGGATCTCGTGGAAGTTGGAGGCCCCCTTCATCGGCAGCGTCATCGTCGGGATCCACCAGCCCTGCTCGGTATGCTCGGTGCTGGCCCCCACGCGCTCGGCGGCGATCAGCGCCTCGCCGCGGTTGCCGTCCTCGGGCGTCGAGGAGTGACGCGTGAGGCCGGGGATGGGGAAGAAGCGGTCGCGCAGCTCCTGGTTCCACTCGAAGCCGCCGGCGGCGAGCACGACGCCGTGCCGCGCCCCGATCGTGTAGCGGCGCCCGAAGCTGGAGACCTCGACCCCGGTGACCTGCCCGCCCTCGTCGCTCAGCAACCGCTCGAGGCTGGTCTCCAGCCGCAACTCGACGCCGCGCTGGAACACCTGCTCGTAAGTCGCGCCCATCAGCGCCGCGCCTTGCGTGAAGCGCTTGTCGCGGTGCGAGACCTTGCGCGTGCCGCGGTCGAGCCAGTAGCGCCCGATCATCTTGCCCGCGACCGTGCGCCAGCCCTTCGACTGCATCATCAGCGCGAACGTCTCGGTCAGGTCCATGGCGTAGCGGCCGAACAGCTTGAAGCGGTTGTACTGCTCGCGCATCAGGGCATAGCGACCGTCGCCCAGCCGGCGCCCGTCGAACGTCGGCACGATCACCGAGCGGTCCGCCCGCGCGCCCGGCCGATCCGGGTAATAGTCCGGCCAGGCTGCCGCCAGCACCTGCACGCCCGTGGACTTGAGGAAGTGCAGCATGCGCGGCGCCTCGTCGACGAAGGCTTCCAGCCGCTCCCGGTTCACCGGCACGCCGATGGTCGCGTCGAGGTATCGGAGTGCGCTCTCGCGACTGTCGCCCGCATCGCCGTCGAGCCCGTGGTTGGGAATCCACATGACGCCGCCCGAGGTCGCCGACGTGCCGCCGAACTTGTGCGCCTTCTCCACGATCAGCACTTTCATGCCCAGGTCGGCGCTGCGCAATGCCGCCATCGCCCCGGCCGCTCCCGACCCGACCACAACGACGTCGAAGCTTTCCGCAATTGTCACCGGTTCTCTCCCCAAGGGCACGTGCATGCCGGCGTTCACCGCCGTTCCGCCGCTTATCGCGTCCACGGCTTGCCCTAGAAATGACCGCCGGGGTACTGCGAGTTGCTTGGCCCTGCTCTGGCGTCGGCGGCGCGCTTGCGCCATGACGGGGTGCGCCGCAGGGGCGCGGGAGAACCAAAGATGCGGAAGGTCGAAGCGACACAATGAGCGAAAAGGCATTCGTCCCCGTGGCGAAACTCGAAGAGGTGCCGCCCGGCGGCAAGAAGGTGGTGGAGGTGAACGGGATCGGCGTGATCCTGGTCAACGCCAAGGACCGCATCTTCGCCGTGCGCAACCTGTGCAGCCACGCCTACGAGACGCTGGAATGCGGCCGCGTGCGGGCCGGATGGATCTCCTGCCCCGTCCACGGCGCGCGCTTCGACCTGGAGACCGGCAAGCCGCTCAATCCGCCCGCGACCATGCCGATCGAGACCTACGAAGTCCGGGTCGAGGGCGACACTATCGCAGTGGCGGTCTGAGCCAGGGAGGGCCGGTCCGATATCGCCCGCGCGTACTGCCGGTTCTGGACGAGACTTCGCGCGCTGTGCTTGGACACCCGCCATGACCGATACGCCCGACCTCGAAGCGCTGCGCCGCGACGTGCGCGCCTTCCTTGCCGCCGAGGCTCCCGCGGGCTGGCGTGACGCCAGCCGCACGCAGGAGGACTTCGTCGCCACCCAGCGCGACTGGTTCGCGAAGCTGGTGAAGGCCGGCTACGCCATTCCGCACTGGCCGGCGGCGTTCCCCGGCGGTGGCCGCACCCTGGCCGAGCAGAAGGTGATCTACGAGGAACTGGCCAAGGCGGACACGCCGCGCCTGCTTCTCTCGTTCGTCTCCACCTACCACGCCTTCGCGACGCTGCACGAGTGCGCGAGCGCCGAGCAGCGCGACCGGTACCTGCCGCGCATCCTGGAGGGGGAGACCTGGTGCCAGGGCTTCTCCGAGCCGGGCGCCGGATCGGACCTGGCCGCGATCAAGACCAAGGCCGAGCGCGTCAGCCGCCCCGGAGGCGACGTCTACGTCGTCAACGGCCAGAAGGTCTGGTCGACGATGGCGCAGTTCGCCGACAAGTGCCTGCTGCTGGTGCGCACGTCTTCCGACGGGCCCAAGCAGGCGGGCATCACCTACCTGCTGATGGACATGAAGACGCCCGGCGTCTCGGTCCGCCCGATCCACCAGATCCAGGGCGACGAGGAGTTCGCCGAGATCTTCCTCGACAACGTCGAGATCCCGGTGTCCGAGCGGGTGGGCGAGGAAGGCAAGGGCTGGGCCGTGGCCCAGGCGACGCTCGCCTCGGAGCGCGGGCTGACGCTGATGGAGCTGTCCTATCGCATGCGCGGCGCCCTCGCCCGCGTCGCCGCGCTGATCCAGGCGCACGGGCACGAGGATGAACGCGGCGTGCTGCGCGACTTCGGGACGCTGGTGACGCAGGTCGACGCCGTCTGCGCCATCGCCGACCAGTTCCTCGACAACCGCATCCGCGGCATCGAGCGCATGGGCGACGCCTCGATCGTCAAGAACAGCTACAGCCGGGCGCTGCGCGCCTACGCCAAGCTGGGACTGCGGCTGGGCGGCATGGACGAGCAGTACGTCGCGCCGATCACCTTCGGCGACCTCAACACCGGTAACTGGATGGCCGACTTCATGAACTCCTACGCCTGGACCATCGCCGGCGGCAGCGAGGAAGTGCAGCGCAACATCATCGCCGAGCGCATGCTGGACATGCCGCGCGAGCCGAAGGGCTGGGTCCTCTGACATGATCGAACTCAACGAACTGACCGACGCCGCGCAGAAGGCCTTTCCCGCCGACGCGCTCTCGCCCGACCGCGACGACAGCTGGAAGCTGGTGGCCGAGATGGGCTGGCTGATGGTGCGCCTGCCCGAGGAGGACGGGGGGCTCGGCCTGGGCCGCGAAGCCTCCACCGCCATCCACACCGAGATGGGCCGGGTGCTGGCGACGGCGCCGCTGATCCCGGCGCAGCTGGGACTGCAGGCGGTGCAGGCCGGCGCGATCGCGGAGCGGGCGGAGTGGCTCGAACGCCTCGCCGGCGGCGAATACGCGCCGTTGCACCTCCTGCCCGCGCGGCTGGAGCGCTCGGCCGGCGGCACCGTCTCCGGCACTGTCGGCGGGGTGTTCGACGCGGACATGGCGAGTGCCGTGGTCGTCCGGCTGCCGATGGGCTACGCGCTCGTCCCGCTCGACGCGCCCGGCGTGACGATCGTGGAGCGTCCGATCTGGGACAGCGGGCGGCGCCTCTTCGACCTCGTGCTGGATGGCTACGCGCCCGAGCCGGCGCTGATGCTGACCGACGCGGACGGCGCCGCAGCCTTGCACGACGCGCTGGCGCCCGAGGCGCACCTGGCGCTCGCGGCCGATTGCCTGGGCGCGGCCGGCGCGGCGCTCGACCTCACGGTCGAGTACATGAAGATGCGGCGCCAGTTCGACCGGCCGATCGCCATGTTCCAGGCGCTCAAGCACCGTGCCGCCGACATGAAGACCCGCCTGGTCGTCGCCGAGGCGCTGCTGTGGAGCCGGGTGCGCGACGCGGAGGCCACGTCCACCCAGATCGCCGCCGCGAAGACGCTCGCGGCCGAGGCCTTCCAGTTCGTGACCGAGGAGGCGATCCAGCTTCACGGCGGCATCGGCCTGACCGAGGAGCACCCCATCCACCGGTTCATGAAGCGCGCCATGCTCAACCTCCAGCTCTGCGGGTCGCCGGACCACTGGAACGAACGGACCGGGCGGGAGGCGCTGGCGGCATCGGCGAAGGCGGCGGCCAACGCGGCGGCGAAGGCGTCGGGCTAGGGTTCCTTCATCAGGTCGTCGAGCACCTTGCGCTTGCTCGGGTTGCTGAGCGAGCCGCCGCGGTAGGTCGTGCCGGTCTCGGTCAGGCCCTTGGTCACCTGCTCGACGATGCTGAGCTGGCCCTTGCAGTACTTCTGCCAGAACTCCATCACCTCGGCGCGCGAGGGATTGTCGCCGGTCGCCTGGAACAGCGCCTGCAGCGCGTTGAGCAGGTCGGTGGGGCCCGGCACCGGGGCGCTGCCGCTGATCATCTTGCTGAAGGCCCACTGGACCGCGTTGGTGACGAGGCTCAGCCGGCGATAGGCCTTCCACGATTCGACGAGCTGCCACTGCACCGCCTCGATCTCGTCGCGGGTCATCTCGCTGGCGTTCTTGCGCGGGTAGGCGGCGCCATGGCGGATGGTCATGACCTGAAGCGCCTGCTCGGCGGTCAGCACCAGGGCGGCGTTGCCGGCCCGCGCCGCGGCGTCCTGGCCGGCCGTCCTCGCGCCCGCCGCGGCCTCGCTGAAATCGACGGCCTCCGTCACGTCATCGACGAACTGGCGGCCCTTCTCCCAGCCCTCCCGCGCCTTTTCCCAGAACCCCATGGCGTCACCTCCGGCAGCCTGAACCGCGGCAGTCTACCAGGGCCAGCGGCGCCTGCATCCCCTATCCATGTTACGCCGGGGCGTTCCGAGCGGGGACACCAGCCCGGCAACGCATCGGTACATGCCGCGTTTAGCCCGGCATGGCGTCTCCTCCCGCACCCGGCGCATCCGGGCATTTCCGCGAGAACATCGTCCTCTATGGCGCGCTGGCGGCGAACCTCGGCATCGCGGTGGCCAAGTTCGCGGCGGCGGCGATCGGCGGGTCCTCCGCGATGGCGACCGAGGGCGTCCACTCGCTGGTCGACAGCGGCAACCAGGTGCTGCTGCTCTACGGGCAGAAGCAGGGCCGCCGCGCCCCCGACGCGGCGCACCCGTTCGGCTACGGCCGCGAGCTGTACTTCTGGGCCTTCGTGGTCGCCATCCTGATCTTCGCGGGGGGCGCCGGGATCTCGATCTACGAGGGCATAGCCCACGTGCGCGAACCGCACCCCATCGCCGACCCGACGCTCAGCTACATCGTGCTCGGCGTGGCGTTCCTGATGGAGGGCGCGTCCTGGGCCATCGCCGTGCGCGAGTTCAACGCCGGACGCGGCCGCCAGTCGTGGTGGCAGGCGATCCGCCGGTCGAAGGACCCGCCGGGCTTCATCGTGCTGTTCGAGGACAGCGCCGCGCTCGTCGGCCTCGCGTTCGCCGCGCTGGGCATCTGGGCGAGCGGCCATTTCGACGATCCACGCCTCGATGGCGCCGCCTCGATCGCCATCGGCGTGGTGCTGGCCGCGGTCGCGGTGCTGCTGGCGCGCGAATCGAAGGGGCTGCTGATCGGGGAAGCCGCCGATCCCGCGCTCATCGCGGAGCTGCGGGCGGTGATGGACGACAATGCCTGCATCACCTCCGTGAACCACGTGCGCACCGTCCACACCGGGCCCGACGCCGTCTTCGTGGCGATCAGCGCCGACTTCGCCGACGAGCTGCCGATGGGCGAGGCCGAGCAACTGATCGAGGAGCTGGAAGGCCGGATGAAGGCGCTGTCCCCGAAGATCACCTCGATCTACATCCGGCCCGAGAAGCGCGAGCAGGCGATCCTCGCCTGACTCGGAGGGACGCACGAAAAAAAGACCGCCGCCGGCGCAGTGCCGGCAGCGGCCTTGTGGTTACCGGTGCGGGCCGGGGCTCACCCCATCGCGACGAGCCGCTGCGCCTCCGCCACGATGGCCGGCGGCTGCACCAGGTAGGCATCCTCCAGCTTCTTGGCGAAGGGAACCGCGCAGTAGGGCGCGCCGAGGCGGCCGACCGGCGCCTTCAGCCTGCCGAACAGCGCTTCCTGGACCGTGGCCGCGATCTCGGCGCCGGGGCCGAAGTTGCGCCCCGCCTCGTGGACGACGAGCAGGCGACCGGTCTTCTCGGCCGATGCGAGCACCGTCTCCTTGTCCCAGGGCGAGACCGTGCGCAGGTCCACCACCTCGACCGAGACGCCGGCCGCGGTGAGTTCCTCCACCGCCTGCATCACCGTAAACATCATCTGCCCGTAGGAGAGAATGGTGATGTCGGTGCCCGGCATCACGACGTTGGCCTTGCCCAGCGGGATCGGGCCCTGGTTCACCGGCACGTCCATCGGCACGAACAGCGTCTTGCCGCTTTCGATGATGATGACCGGATCGGGGTCCTGGATCGCCGAGAGATAGAGACCCTTCATGTCGGCCGGCGTCCAGGGGATCACCACCTTGATGCCGGCGGTATGGGCGAACCACGCCTCGTAGAAGTCGGCATGCTGGCCCGCCGTCTGGTTGCCGGCGCCGGTCAGCGTGCGGATGACCAGCGGAACCTGGCTCTGGCCGCCGGACATGAAGCGCAGCTTGGCCGCGTGGTTGACGATCATGTCCATCGCGACGGTAGTGAAGTTCATCAGCATGATCTCGGCTACCGGCTTGTAGCCGGCCATGGCCGCGCCGATGGCGGCGCCGACGATCGCCTGCTCGGCGATGGGGGTGGAGCGCACCCGCATGTCGCCGAACTTGGTCGACAGGCCGCGCGTCACGCCGACGACGCCGCCGCCCTCGCGGTCGGCCACGTCCTCGCCCAGCACGAGAACCTTGGGATCGGCCTCCATCGCCTCGACCAAAGCGGCGTTGATCGCCTGCAGGCCGTTCATCTTCACCGTCTCCACGACGGGCGCTTCCAGAGTCTCGGTGGTCATGCGTAGATCTCCTTGGCCGCGATCTCCTCGGCAAAGACGTCGCGGCGCAGTTCGTCGTCGGACGGGAATTCACAGGCCATCGCGAACTCGATGGCGTCGTTGACCTCCGCCTCGAGCTTCGCGGTCAGCTCGTCGAGCTGCTCGGCGGTGGCGATGCCGTCGTCGATCAGCTTCTGGCGGAAGCGCGGCAGCGGATCGACCTCCATCGCCGCGGCTTTCTCTTCCTTGGTCATGTAGGCGTCGTTATCGCCGAAGACATGGCCCATGAAGCGGAAGGTCTTGCATTCCAACAGTGTCGGCCCCTCGCCCGCGCGGGCGCGCTCGATGGCGGCATGGGCATGGGCGTAGACGTCGAGCGGGTCGTTGCCGTCCACGGTGTAGCCCGGCATCCCGTAGCCGATCGCGCGCTTGGCGATGAAGTCCACCGAGGTGCCGTTCTCGTACCGGGTGTGCTCCGCGAAGCCGTTGTTCTGGCACACGAAGATCACCGGCAGCTTCCACACCGAAGCGAGATTCAGCGCCTCGTGGAAGGCGCCGATGTTGCTGGCGCCGTCGCCGAAGTAGGCGACCGTCACCTGCTTGGTGCCGTCGAGCAGCGCGGCCCAGCCGAAGCCGTTGGCGATCGGCATCGAGGAGCCGACGATGCCGGTGGTGACCATCACGCCCGTTTCCGGATGGGTGAGGTGCATCGGGCCGCCCTTGCCCTTGCAGGTGCCGTCCACGCGCCCGCAGATCTCGGCCCAAAGCGGACGCAGCGGCATGTCCTTGGCGACCATGTCGTGGATGCCGCGGTAGATCGTGCAGATCTTGTCGTCGTCGTTGAGCAGCACCGAGATGGCCGAGGGGATGCACTCCTGCCCGCGCGCCGAATAGTACGGCGCGGTGATGCGGCCGCGGCGGATCTGCTGGCGCGTGAGTTCGTCGTTGCGCTCGATCCGGACCATGCGCCGGTAGATGTCGAGCTGGGTGGCGGCATCGGGGCTCGCCCTGTTTTCTAGCGTCTGGCTCATGATTCCTCTCTCGGACAGCTGCGGCTGTTACGCTCGCTGAACTGTGGTTCAGGGACGGGCTTGGTTGCAAGCGCTAGTCAGACCGCCCCCGCGGTATCGCCCTGGAGGCGTCGCACCGCGAGCTCGCGAAGCTGGCTTGACTTCACCTTTTCGCTGCCGGTGATGCCCCCTGCCCCGGCAAGATCCTCGTCGGTGAAGAACAGCACGCGGCGCGGCACCTTGAAGCTGGCGATCTCGCGGCGGCAGCGCGCCACCACCTCGCTCTCCTGCACCTGCGCCCCGTCGAGCGGCACGATGCAGGCGACCACCATCTCGCCCAGCAGGTCGTCGGGCACGCCCACGGTGAGGCTGCGCTTGACCCCGGGAATCCGGGCGATGACATCGTCGACCTCCAGCGGGGAGACGTTGGCGCCGCCGGTCTTGATCATGTCGGTAAGACGTCCCTCCCAGTGGAAGCGGCCCTCCGCATCGACCCGCCCGCCGTCGCCGGTGCAGAAGAATCCCTCGCCGTCGAAGCACTCCTCGGGGCTCTTGCCCAGGTAGCCGGCCATCAGCGTCGGGCCGCGGATGCACATCTCCCCCACTTGCCCGACCGGGACCGGCCGGCCGGATATCGGCTCGACGATCTTTAGGACATTGCCCGGGAGCGGCGAGCCGAACGCGCCCTGCGCGCGCCCCTCCGGGTCGTCCGCCACGAACGAGGTGCAGATCGTCATCGTCTCGGTGCAGCCGAAGGACATCGGCACGTCCCAGCCGGTTTCGACCGTGGGATGCTGCCAGATGATCTCCCCGCGCGTGACGTACCTCAGGCTGGAGAGGTCGGCCTTGTCCCACAGCGGCGAGGCGGAAAGGCGAGCCCACTGGTGCGGGCGGCCGCTGAGGAACGTCACCTTCTCCTGCTCGATCAGCGCGAGCGCCTCGTCCGCCTCGAACATGCGCTGGAGGATCACCGCGCCCCCGGTGGAGAAGGCGGTGCCGACCACCATCGAGACGTTGCCCGACCAGAAGAACCCGTTGCCCGTCCAGCTGCGCACCGGCTCGTGCATCGCGAAGAGCCTGGGCCAGCGCCACCACTGGATCGCGAAGGCGCGCTGGGCATGGACGATGCCCTTGGGCAGGCTGGTGGTGCCCGAGGAGAAGAACAGGCCGCCGACCTCGGCCGGATGGACCGCGTCGGCCCGCGCGAGCACGATGTCTTCGGCCACCGCGCGCCCGTGCGACAGGAACTGGTCCCAGGCCTCCACCGCGCCGCCGGTGCGTGGCTCGGCCGGCTCCGGGTCTCCGGGCACCCCGCCCAGCACCACCAGGCGGCGAAGGTAGGGGTAGCGTGAGGACGACAGCCCGCCCGGGGGCGCGGCCGCGATGGCGGGTTCCAGCTCGGCCAGCATCGCGCCGAAGTCCTTGCGCGTCACCTGCTGCTCGAACAGCAGAACGGAGATCTCCGATGCCCGCAGCAGGTGGTCGAGCTCGGAGGGGGTCGAGAAGGTGCTCAGCGCCGCCGGGACCCCGCCTGCGAGGGCGATGCCGAAGAGGCTGGAGAGGAACTCGGGCCGGTTGGTCATGAGGATGCCCACGCGCTCGCCCTTGCCGATCCCGCAGGCGACCAGCGCCTGCGCGACCCCCAGCGAATGGGCGAGCAGCGCGTCGTAGCTCCACGAGAGACGGTGGCCGGGGCTGCGCAGCACCACGGCTTCGCGGGAGCCATGCCGGGCGACCACTTCACGCAAGTAGCCGGCGATGGTGCGCGCGCCCTGCCCCGGTTCCTCGTCGAGCGGTGGACCGGCGACGATCGAGAGCGCTTCCTGCATCGTCTTCACTCCACCCCTGCCGTGTTGCCGCGAGGCTAGCAGCGGGGTTCGCGACGCGGGAAGGCAGGGCGCGGCCGATTGGCGGCCCAGTCACTTCGCTGCGCAGCGGCAGGCAAACCCATCGCCCGAGCGAGCGGGAAAGCGACTGCGCACGACCGCCGCGGTGCTAGGCTGCGGGCCACGAACCAGGGGATAGGGTCGAGGACGGCCAAGGAAGGGTTGACGATGAAGCAGGCGACCATCGAAAGCGGCAAGGGCATCGGTACGATCGCGATCGCGGATGCCGCCGTGCCGCAGCCCGCCCCCGGCGAGGCGCTGGTGCGGATCCGGGCGGCGACGCTGAACTTCCGCGACCTGATCGTCGCCAAGGGCCTGATCCCCGGCCTCGGCAAGGAACCGCGCGTGGTGCCGCTCTCCTGCTGCGTGGCCGAAGTGGTGGAGCTGGGCGAAGGCAGCGGGCGCGTCGCGGTGGGCGATCGGGTGGTGCCGATCTTCGCACCCTACTGGCTGAGCGGACCGACTCCTGACGCCCGGATGCTCGGCGGGCCGATCGACGGGGTCGCGCGTCAGTACGCGGTGTTTCCGGTGGAGGGCCTGTGCGCGGTGCCCGACTCGCTCGGCGATCTGGACGGCGCGACGCTCGCCTGCGCCGGGCTCACCGCATGGTCGGCGCTGACCGCATTCCGCCCGACATCCCCCGGCGACTGGGTGCTTTGCCATGGCACTGGGGGCGTTTCGGTGGCGGCTCTGCAACTGGCGAAGGCCATGGGGGCGCAGGTGGCGATCACCTCCTCATCCGCGGCGAAGCTGGCGCGCGCGGCCGCCCTCGGCGCGGACCTGTGCATCGACACCCGCGCCACGCCGGATTGGGCGAGCGCGCTGGAGACGGCGCTGGGGCCGCGACCGATCGCCAACGTGATCGACACCGTGGGCGCGGTCCAGTTCGAGGACAACGCCCGGCTGCTCGGTGCCGAGGGGCAGATTTCCGCCATCGGCATGCTCGGATCCGAGTTCAGCTGGACCCGCGTGGGGACCAGCGCGGTGGCCATCGCCCCCATCGGCGTGGGCAACCGCGACCAGCACGAGGCGATGACCGCCTTCGTGGCCGCGCATGCCATCCGGCCCGTGGTCGATGTCGTCTTCGACCTCGCGCGCCTGCAGGACGCCTATCGGCACCTCGAGAGCGGGGCCTTCTTCGGCAAGGTCGGCATCAACCTGCTGTAGCGCCGCTGATGGCGCGCTAATGCCGCGCTATTTGCGCCGAAGCTGGGTGACGTCGCGGATCGCGCCGCGCGCCGCGCTCGTGGTCATCGCCGCGTAGGCCTGCAGCGCCGCCGAGACCTTGCGCTTGCGCGGGTGCACCGGCGACCAGGCGTCGGGGCCGCGGGCCTCCTGCTGGGCCCGGCGATGGCTGAGAACTTCGTCGGAAATCAATAGGTTGATCGTGCGTCCCGGAATGTCGATGGCGATCGTGTCGCCGTTCTCGACCAGCCCGATCTCGCCCCCTTCGGCCGCCTCGGGCGAGGCGTGCCCGATCGACAGGCCCGAGGTGCCGCCGGAGAACCGCCCGTCGGTCAACAGCGCGCAGGCCTTGCCCAAACCCTTCGATTTCAAATAGCTGGTGGGGTAGAGCATCTCCTGCATGCCCGGCCCGCCGCGCGGCCCTTCGTAGCGGATGACCACCACGTCGCCCGCACCCACCTGCCCGCCGAGGATCCCCGCCACCGCCGCATCTTGGCTCTCGTAGACCCGCGCCGTGCCGGTGAACCGCAGGATGCTCTCGTCCACGCCCGCCGTCTTCACGATGCAGCCATCCCGCGCGATGTTGCCGTAGAGCACCGCGAGCCCGCCATCCTGGCTGAACGCATGCTCCTGGGACCGGATGACGCCGTTCTCGCGATCGAGGTCGAGCTCCTGCCAGCGCCGCGATTGGCTGAATGCCGTCTGCGTCGGCACGCCCCCCGGCGCCGCCTTGTAGAATTCCTGCACCGAGGCCTCGTTGGTCCGGCTCACGTCCCAGCGATTGAGCGCATCGCCCAGCGTGCGCGCATGGACCGTGGGCAGGTCGGTGTGGAGCAGCCCGGCCCGGTCCAGCTGGCCGAGGATGGCCATGATGCCGCCGGCCCGGTGCACGTCCTCCATGTGGACGTCGCTCTTCGCCGGAGCGACCTTGGAGAGGCACGGCACCTTGCGCGAAAGCCGGTCGATGTCGGCCATCGTGAAGTCCACGCCCGCCTCCGCCGCCGCGGCCAGCAGGTGCAGCACGGTGTTGGTCGAGCCGCCCATAGCGATGTCGAGGCTCATCGCGTTCTCGAACGCCTCGAAGCTCGCGATGGCGCGGGGAAGGACGCTCTCGTCCTCCTGCTCGTAGTAGCGCTGGCACAAGTCGACGGCCAGCCGCCCGGCCTCCAGGAACAGGCGCTCACGGTCGGAATGGGTGGCCAGGGTCGAGCCGTTGCCGGGCAGCGACAGCCCCAGCGCCTCGGTCAGGCAATTCATCGAATTGGCGGTGAACATGCCCGAGCACGACCCGCAGGTCGGGCAGGCCGAACGCTCGATCGCCGCGACTTCCTCGTCGGTGTAGCTCTCGTCGGCGGCGGCCACCATGGCGTCGACCAGGTCGAGCGCGTGCTCCTTGCCCTTGAGGACGACCTTGCCGGCTTCCATCGGTCCGCCGGAGACGAACACGGCGGGAATGTTCAGGCGCATCGCGGCCATGAGCATGCCGGGGGTGATCTTGTCGCAGTTCGAGATGCAGACCATGGCATCGGCGCAGTGCGCGTTGACCATGTATTCCACGCTGTCGGCGATCAGGTCGCGGCTGGGCAACGAGTACAGCATGCCGTCGTGGCCCATCGCGATACCATCGTCGACGGCGATCGTGTTGAATTCTTTGGCGACTCCGCCAGTGGCCTCGATCTCGCGCGCGACCAGCTGGCCAAGATCCTTGAGGTGAACATGACCGGGCACGAACTGGGTGAACGAGTTGACCACGGCGATGATCGGCTTGCCGAAATCGGCGTCCTTCATGCCGGTCGCGCGCCAGAGCCCGCGCGCGCCCGCCATGTTGCGGCCGTGGGTCGAGGTGCGGGAACGATAGGCAGGCATTGTCATGGACTCCGAGAAGGCCCTTACAGGCGCGGGCTTGCGGTGCCCCTACATGGCTATCAGTTTCGTTTCAACGAGGCGTTTCGAAACTTTATTTCACGTCGACCGCCGCAACCCGTCTAGAGCGGGCGCGCGACCGTATCGCACAAGGCGGTCAGGCGGTCGGCCCAGGCGGCTTGGCCGGCGGCATCGGCGATCAGGTCCTGGCGGATTTCGATGCCGATGTAGGGAATGCCGTTCGCCTCGGCGTGGCGGTTCATCGAGGCGTTGAGCACCTTGCCGGAGTACGGTTCCTGGTCGCCGACCACGCATTTCTGCGCTTCCAGCCAGGCAATCGCGAGCCGGGCGGCGCGCTCGTCCTGGTTGTAGAGCACGCCGACGTGCCACGGCCGGGGCGTGTCGCTGGTGGCCAGGGCCGGAGTGAAGCTGTGCAGCGAGAGCATCAGCGACGGGCGACAGCGATGCAATAGCGCGGCAATAGCGTCGTGATAGGGATGGAAGAAGCGCGCGGCCCGCGCGTGGCGCTCTTCGTCGGTCAGCGCATTTCCGGGGATCGCGTGGCCATCGCTCACCAGCGGAACCATGGCAGGCGCCCCCGGATCGCGGTTGAAGTCGCACACCAGGCGGGAGACATGGCCCAGCCAGGCTGCGGTTCCGGGCCTCACCATGCGCTCGGCCACGTCGCGCACGCCGATGTCCACGGCGATATGTGCATCGAGCAGCGCAGGGTCGATGCCGAGGTCGATATCGGCGGGCACCCGGTTCGAGGCATGGTCGGCGACCACCAGCAGGCCGCCCTCTTGCGGTTCGCCCAGAAGGCGATGGTATTCGCTTTCCACACCTGCCTGCATCGAAGCCGCCCTTCTCATCAAAGCCCTTGGTACCAACCGCTCCTGCGCCCTACCGCAGCCGGCCCGTCATCAGCCACCACCCCGGCTGCCTGCGGGCCACGGCCTCGGCCGCCGCGTGCAGCGCCTCCGAGCCGTCGTAGAGCGCGAAGCAGGTGGCCCCCGACCCGGACATGCGCGCGAGGAACGGCCCGGTGTCCGCCAGCGCGGCCAGGACCTGCGCCACCGGTGGGCAGATCGCGATGGCGGGGGCCTCCAGGTCGTTGCGCCCCGCAAGCGCCATGGCGCGCACCGAGCCGGTCGCCTCGAAAGACGGCATGGCGCCGCGGTCGCGCCCGTCCCAGGCCTGGAACACCGGCCCGGTCGGCACGCCCACCCGCGGGTTGACCAGGAGCACCGGCGTGCCCGCGAGATCGCTGTCGACCGGCGCCAGGTCGGTGCCAGTGCCGGTGCCGATGCAGGTGGTCGACAGCACGCAGGCGGGCACGTCGGCGCCGAGCCGGGCGGCGCGCGCCTGCCAGTCCGCGGGAAGCCCCTGCCTGCGATCGACCATGCGGAACACCGCGCCGGCATCGGCCGAGCCGCCGCCGAGGCCCGCCGCCACCGGCAGGCGCTTGTCCAGAGCGACCGCCCAGCCCTCCTCCCGCGGCAGGGCGGACAGCGCCTTGCCGACGATGTTGCCGAAGGGATCGCCGATCATCCCGGCGAACGCGCCATGGGTGGTGAGCCGGTCGGCCGCGGCAGGCGTGACGCTCAAGCGGTCGCCGTCGTCCACGAAGGCGAAGAGCGTCTCGAGTTCGTGGTAGCCGTCTGCGCGCCGGCGGCGCACATGGAGAGCGAGGTTGATCTTGGCGAAGGCGGTCTCGTTCACGCGGCGCCTCCCGGACGGAAATTACAGCGGCGCAGCCAAGCGCCCCGCCCCGGTCCGCCGCGCGCAGCCCTGGCTTCGACGATGTACCCTGCCGCCACCCGCAACGTCCTCCAGCGCGATCTTCACCGGCGCGCATAGAGTCCTGCGCGAAGCCGTCAACCGCGATCGAGAGCCGGCCGCCGTGCGGGCGGCCGGGGAGACACATCACATGTTCGGGTAGTTCGGCCCGCCGCCGCCCTCGGGCGTCACCCAGGTGATGTTCTGGTTCGGGTCCTTGATGTCGCAGGTCTTGCAGTGGACGCAGTTCTGCGCGTTGATCTGGTACTTCGGCTCGCCGGTGACCTCGTCCGTCAGCCACTCGTAGACGCCGGCGGGGCAGTAGCGCGTGGAGGGCCCTGCGAAGACGCCCAGTTCGCTGGCCTTCTGCAGCTCCATGTCCGCCACCTTGAGATGGACCGGCTGGTCTTCCTCGTGGTTGGTGAAGGAGTAGGACACGCTGGTGAGGCGGTCGAAGCTGATGACGCCGTCGGGCTTGGGATAGGCGATCGGCTTGTACAGGTCGGCGCGCTGCGTCGCTTCGGAATCGCGATGGTGCTTCATCGGCCGCGCGAGGCCGAAGCCGAACAGCGTGCGCAGCCACATGTCGGCGCCCGCCAGGATCGTTCCCAGCTCGCCGCCCCACTTGGCCACCATCGGCTCCGCGTTCTGGACGAGCTTCAGCTCCTTGGCGATCCAGCTCGAGCGGACCGCATCGTCGTATTCCTGCAGCGTGTCCTGCTCACGGCCGGCCTTGATGGCCGCGGCGATGGCTTCGGCAGCGAGCATGCCGCTCTTCATCGCGGTGTGCGTGCCCTTGATGCGCGGCACGTTGACGAAGCCCGCCGAGCAGCCCGCCAGCACGCCGCCCGGGAACGCCAGCTGCGGCACCGACTGCCAGCCGCCTTCGTTGATCGCCCGCGCGCCGTAGGCCACGCGCTTGCCGCCTTCGAGGATCGCCCGGATCTCCGGATGCTGCTTCCAGCGCTGGAACTCCTCGAACGGGTAGATGTAGGGGTTCTTGTAGTCGAGCGCGGTCACGAAGCCGAGCGCCACCTGGTGGTTCGCCTGGTGGTATAGGAAGCCGCCGCCCCAGGCGTCGTTCTCGCTCATCGGCCAGCCCTGGGTGTGGATCACGCGCCCGGGGACGTGCTTGTCCGCGGGGATGTCCCAGATCTCCTTGATGCCGATGCCGTAGATCTGCGGCTCGCAGTTCGCCTCCAGTTGGTACTTCGACTTCAGGCGCTTGGTCAGGTGGCCGCGCGCGCCTTCGCAGAAGACGGTATACTTGCCGAGCAGGTTCATCCCGGGCTGGAAGTCGCCCTTGGGATTGCCTTCGCGGTCCACGCCCATGTCGCCGGTCTGCACGCCGATCACGGCGCCCGCCTCGTCATAGAGGATCTCCGCTGCCGGGAAGCCGGGGAAGATTTCGATCTCCAGCGCTTCGGCCTGCTCCGCCAGCCAGCGGCACAAGTTGCCAAGCGAGCCGGTGTAGTTGCCGTGGTTCGACATGAAGCGCGGCTGGATGACGTGGGGCAGCGCGAACTTGCCCTTCTTGGTCAGATGCCAGTGCCAGTTGTCGGTGACCGGTGTCTCGGCCAGCGGGCAGCCGTCCTCGCGCCACGTGGGCAGCAGTTCGTCGAGCGCCTTGGGGTCGATGGTCGCGCCCGAAAGGATGTGCGCACCGATCTCCGAGCCCTTTTCGAGCACGCAGACCTGCAGTTCGGGGTCCACCTGCTTGAGACGGATCGCCGTGGCGAGGCCGGCAGGCCCACCACCGATGACCACGACGTCGTAAGGCATCTCTTCGCGTTCAATCATGGAAGCCCGTCCAGAATTCTTTTGTGATTAGTCGTGCGATTAAATCCGCAAACGCCTTGATTGCTCCCGCGCGGCAGGTCAAGACCCCGGCGATGGATGATCGGCCAAATCCGGAATTTCTGGACGATATCACAGGTGCGCTCGACTGGTGGCGGGACGCGGGCGTGGACTGCGACTTCCTCGACGAGCCGGTCGACTGGCTCGCCGCCGCGGAGCGCGCCGCCGCGCCGCTGGCCGAGGCCCGCAGGGAACGCCCCGCGCCGGTCGAGCCGGCGCCGTCCGCGCCCCCCGTCCTCAAGCCCGAGGCCCTGCCGTCCGACCTTGCGTCCTTCGCCTCCTGGTGGCTGAGCGAACCGCTGCTGTCCGAGGGCGACCTTGCCGCGCGCATCGCACCGCAGGGCCCGGCCGGCGCGGAGCTGATGGTGCTGGTGGAAGAGCCCGAGGCGGAGGATCGGGAGAGCCTGCTGTCCGGTCCGCAGGGGCGGCTCCTCGATGCCATGCTGGCGGCGTTCGGGACGCGGCGCGACGAGATCTACCTTGCCAGTGCCCTTCCCCGGCATACGCCCGGTGCGGACTGGGCCGCGCTGGGAACGCGCGGGGTGGGAGCGGCGCTGGCGCATCACATCGCCTTGGCCGCGCCCCGGCGCCTGTTCGTGCTCGGCGGCAACGCCTTGTCGTTAATCGGCCACGAATCGCCGCAACGTCCTGCCGTTTTACGTTTATTCAACCATGAAGGGGCTTCGATACCCCTGCTCGCCTCATGGGCCCTCCCCGCGCTGCTGGCGCAGCCGCGGGCCAAGCCGGTGCTCTGGGAGGCTTGGCTGGAGTGGACCGCGGCCTGACGGGTCCGCCTCCGGCAGCAGGATCGGCGGTATCGCGCAGGATGTGGGGACACTGACTTGAAACGACTTGCCAGGGCTGGAATGGTGGCGGGCGCCTGCCTGGCCGCAGCCGTGTCGGCCGCGCCGGCTTTCGCCAACAGCGCCGCGGTGGACTACTTCCGATCGCGGGCGGACCGCACGGCGGTGCCATCGCTGCTCAGCCAGGATGACCGTGCGTACTACCGGCAGATCTTCGACGCCATCGACGCCAAGGACTGGACGACGGTGCAGAAGATGCTGGCTGATCGGCCCGACGGCCCGCTGCACCAGCAGGCCCGCGCCGAATACTACCTCGCCGCCGGCTCCCCCAAGATCGAGCTGAACGAGCTGCAATCGTGGCTGTCCCAGGGCGCCGAGCTGCCCGGGGCCGAGCAGATCAGCCGCCTGGCGCTCAAGCGCGGCGCCGCCAGCGTGCCCGCGCTGCCCAGCGAACAGTCCTTCGCGCGCCTGCCCTCGCTGTCGAAGCGGGTGCGCCCCGCCTCGATCGAGGACGGCACCATGCCCGCGGCGATCTCCGACGGGATCCTGGAGCGCATCAAGAACGACGATCCGATGGGCGCGCGCCTGCTGCTCGACGGCATCGACGCCAGCCTCAGCCCCTCCGCGCAGGCCGAATGGCGGCAGAAGGTGGCCTGGAGCTTCTACATCGAGAACCAGGACGCCAGCGCCTACCAGATGGCGCAGATCGCCGCGCTCGGCACCGGGCCGTGGGTGGGCGAGGCCTGGTGGACCGCGGGGCTGGCCGCGTGGCGCCTGGGCGACTGCGAGGGTGCCGCCGATGCCTTCTCCAGGGCCGCCCGCGCTTCCGAGAACGCCGAGCTGACGAGCGCCGCGCACTACTGGAACGGGCGTGCCCTGGTGCGCTGCCGCAAGCCGGAGCTCGCCTCGGCGGCGATGCGCCTGGCCGCGGCGCGCGACGAGACGCTCTACGGCATGCTGGCGGCCGAGCAGCTGGGCATGCCGATTCCCGCCCAGCACGCCGCCGCCGACTTCACCCAGGCCGACTGGCAGCAGCTGCGCGCCAGCCCCAACGTGCGCACGGCGGTCCAGCTCACCGAGATCGGCAAGGACAACCTGGCGGACGAGGTGCTGCGGCACCAGGCCCGCATCGGCCAGGCATCGCAGTATGCCCCTCTCACCCGCCTCGCGCGTGACCTCGGCCTGCCCGGCACGCAGCTGTGGATGGCCTACAACGCGCCCTACGGGGGCAAGCCGGAGCCTGCGACGCGCTTCCCCACCCCCAAGTGGACACCGGTGGGCGGCTGGAAGGTGGACCCGGCGCTGGTCTATGCCCATGCGCTGCAGGAATCGGTGTTCCGCTCCGGCGCGGTCAGCCCCGCGGGCGCGCGGGGGCTCATGCAGATCATGCCGGCCGCGGCGCAGGACCATGCCGGCTCGCTCGGCTACACCGGCAACGCGTCCGATCTCAACAAGCCCGAGGTCAACCTCGCCTTCGGCCAGCGTCACCTCGAGACGCTGAAGAACGATCCGGGCACGCAGGGCCTGCTGCCCAAGGTGATGGCGGCCTACAACGCCGGCCCGCTGCCCGTCCGCCGCTGGAACACCGAAGTGAACTGCCAGGGCGATCCGCTGCTGTGGATCGAATCGCTCCCGTACTGGGAGACGCGCGGCTACGTGAACATTGTGATGCGCAACTACTGGATGTACGAACGCCAGGCGGGCGGCGCCTCGGAAAGCCGCATGGAACTGGCGCAGGGCATGTGGCCGACCTTCCCGGGCCTGGCGGGCTCGCAGGGCGTGCGCATGGCTGCAAATGGAGCGTTTGTGCGTGGCAATCGACCTTGAGCGTGTCTTCAGGCCCATCAACATTGCCCTGCTGACCGTCTCCGACACGCGAACGGCCGAAAACGACACCTCGGGCGACATCCTCGCCGCGCGCATCCAGGGGGCGGGCCACGCCCTCGTGCGGCGCCGGATCGAGCGGGACGATGCCGGGGCCATCGCGGCGCTCCTGACCGAATGGATCGACGACCCCGAAGTGGACGCGGTGGTCTCCACCGGCGGCACCGGCCTGACCGGCCGCGACGTCACGCCCGAGGCGCTGGGACGGCTGGGCGGTCGCGAGATCCCCGGCTTCGGCGAGCTGTTCCGCTGGCTCAGCTACAAGACCATCGGCACCTCCACCGTCCAGAGCCGCGCCATGGCAGTGGTCGCGCGGGGAACCTACATCTTCGCCCTGCCCGGCTCCAACGGCGCGGTGAAGGACGGCTGGGACGGCATCCTGGCCGAACAGCTCGACAGCCGGAACCGGCCGTGCAACTTCGTCGAGCTGATGCCGAGGCTGTTGGAGGTCTGAGGGGGCGGCCTCAGGCGAACAACGGCAGTGCCGCGACCTCTTCCGCGCGCATCGCGATCCTGAACACCTCGCGCAGGACCTGCGCGTAGTCGGCCGCGCCCGTGATCTCGCGTCGCTGGGTGCCACTCCCGTCATGGATGGTGAGTTCGCGATCGACCATCGAGGCGAATCCCGCCGTGAGCGGGATGCTGGCGACGTGCAGCGTCGTGAAGCGGGTGCCCGGGCGCGTCGCGGTCCAGTGGTTGGCCTGCTCAAGGTCGTCCGGCGCCACTTCGGAGAGGTCGAAGGCGTACTGCGGCTGCCAGCCCGGCTCCGCCCGCGCGCGCCCGTCGGTGGCGCAGCGCGGTCCCGACCGCTCCAGCAGCCACTCTCCGCCCAGGCTGCCGCGCGCGCCGATGCGGCGCAGCCGGTGCCTGGCCCCTTCGGTGGTCGTCGCCTCCGCGCCGTCCGACAGCGGCAGCGGAGGCAGGTCGCTACCGCCGAACCCCGCGTCCGCGAGCCAGAGCGCCCCGTCGACCGGGACCAGCAGGCAGGTGTGCGTGCGCGGCGGCATCGCATCAACGGACTGGCCGAGCCGCACGCGCGCGAGCAGCGGCCGCGGCGCCAGGCCCAGCGCTCCCAGCACGTCCGCGAACAGGCGATTGTGCTCGAAGCAGTACCCGCCGCGCCCGCGCTGCACGAGCTTGTCGAACACCGAGGGCGCATCGAGGCGGATCGGACGGCCGAGCATGACGTCGAGGTTCTCGAACCCGATCGCCTGGCGGTGCGCCGACTGCAGGACGGCAAGCCCCCGCGCGGTCGGCGCGGGCGCGGCCGGGAGGCCGACGCGGGTGAGATAGCCGGCGAGGTCCACCCCCTACCTTAGCCGACCCGAGCCGCCGATCCATGGACACGGCTGTGGATAACCGTGGGACAAGCTGTTCATCCCCTGGCAAACACTGGTCCTCAGCCGCCGAAGCGGGCCTTCAGCCGGAAGCCGTACATCCGCGGTTCGTTGACGATCTGCGACTCCAGCCCGAACGATCCGTAGGCGTTGTTCACGTTGAGCGGGAACTTCTCGTTTGTGACGTTGGTCATGAAGAACGAGAGGTCGAACGGCTGACCGAGCACGTCCGCCCAGCTGGCGTTGAGGTTCAGCAGGTCGGTCGCAGGCGCGTTCTGGAATGCCGGCGCCGTCGCCAGGCTCATCACCTGCTCGCTCGTGTAGACGTAGGTCGCGCCGAGGCTGATCCGGCCAATGCTCTCGTCCAGCGGGAGGGTGTAGCTGCCGGTCAGCGTCAGGCGGTGCTTGGGCGAGAGCGCCAGCGGGCCGCCCTCCTCCGCGGTGGGCACCAGCGCGGTGAAGAACTGCTGCGCGTCGGCAGGCACCGCGGGCGGGTTCAACTCCAGCACCTTGGTGTCGAGGTAGGTATAGCCGGCGTCCACCCGCAGCCCGTCGAACAGGTTGATCGAGGAATCGACCTCGATCCCCCAGATCCGCGACTTGCCCGCGTTGACGATGGCGCTGCCGCCGATGAAGGGGTTGCCCGGGCGCGGATTGCGCACGAGCGTGGCCTGGATCTGCTGGTCGCTGAAGTCGTTGTAGAACGCCGCCACGTTGAAGTAGCCGCGCACGGCGCCGTGGAAGCTCGCCTTGGCGCCCACTTCGTAGGTGTCCACCTTCTCGGGCCCCCAGGTCTCCAGCAGCACGTTGGCGGAGGCGACGCCCGCCCCGCGATAGCCGCGCGCCCACTTGGCGTAGAGCAGCACGTCGTCCACCGGCTTGTAGTCCAGGTCGATCAGCCAGGTCGGCTTGTCCGACTTCGCGGTGAACGTGACGTTGCAGCGCGCGTGCTCCGCCAGCGACGGGATAAAGACCGGGCTGCCGTCCGGATTGGTCACCCGCACCGCGTTGCCGCAACCCGCCGTCGTCACGCCCGGCGTCGGAAACCGCAGGGTGGTGCCGTCGTAGCGATGGGTCATGCGATCCCAGGTATAGCGCACGCCGCCGGTCACGCTGAACTGGTCGGTCAGGTTGTAGGTACCCTGGAAGTAGAGCCCCTTGCTGCGGAACCAGGTCTTCTGGAAGGGGATGGAGATGCTCGCGCTCGATCCGGCCGGGCAGCTCACCATCGGACCGCCCGAGAGGTAGCGCCCCAGCTGGGCGTAGGAATCCTGGCAGTTCATGAGCTGCGTGGTCGATTGCGAGGTGAAGCCGATCGGGTCGCTCGCCTCGTAATAACCGCCAGCCTGCCACTTCAGGCCGCCGTCGGCCGACTGCCCCTGCACCTGCAGTTCCTCGGTCCAGGTGAGCTGGCTGGCGTTGTTGTAGCCGGGCGTGTTGTTGATGCGGATCAGCGTCGTGGCAAGCTGGCCGGCCGGCGTGGTGAAGAACTCGCCCTCCAGGCTGTAGCGCGTGGTCTCACGAAATTCGCCGTAGCTGCCGATGTTCTTGACCGTCAGCGTGTCGCTGGCGAGCCAGGTCGTGGTGTTGATGACCTGCCAGGTCTGCATGTGGACGCGCGGGTCCGGCTCGGAATTCTCGACGTCCCACCAGCCGTCGCCCCGCGCGTTCTGGCGGTCGACCTGCCGCTGGCAGAAGGAGGCGAGGCCGGAAGCCGGGTTGCAGCCCACGACCCGCGCCAACGTCCCGTGGTTGTCCGAATCCGAGTAGGTGGCGATCGTGTAGTTCTCCAGCTCCGGCGTCAGGTCGGCGACGATGCTGAGACGCGCGGCGATGAAGTCGGTGTTGCCGAGCCGGTCCGGGCCGATCCCGGAATGATTCTCCAAGTAGCCGTCCCGCTTCATCCGGTCGACGCCGAGCCGGACCTTGAAGCTGTCGGCCAGCGGCACGTTGAGCACGGCCTGCACGCGGCGCAGGTCGTAGCTGCCCAGCGATCCCTCGACATAGCCCTCCAGCACATCGGTCGGCTTGCGCGGCACCAGCAGCACGGCGCCGCCGGTGGTGTTGCGGCCGAACAGCGTCCCTTGCGGACCTTTCAGCACTTGCACGTTCTGGAGATCGAACAGGCTTCCCACGCCCACCCCGTTGCCCGAAGTGGTGGACCCGCCCGCGCGGGGGGCGACGACGTCTGCGAAGTAGGTGCCGACCGAGGGCTGCGTCGCCAGGTCCTGGACGAAGCCGCGGATGACGAACGACGCCTTCTCCGGCCCGAACTTGGCGTTGACCGACAGCGAGGGCGTGTACGTCGCCAGGTCCGCGGTGCTGACGATGTTGCGCTGGCTGATCTGCTCCTGGTTGAACACGGTGATGGAGATCGGCACGTCCTGCAGCCGCTCCTCGGTGCGCCGCGCGGTGACGACGATGGCATCGACGTCGCCGCCATCGTCCGTGGCGCGCGCGGCCTCCTGGGCCATCGCCGGTGTCGCGAGCGTCGCCGCGGTCGCGGCGGCCGCCAGCAGGGTACGCCGAAGGTCGGTTCGTTGCATATCGTCCTCTCCCATTCTACCGGCGGACCTCTGCGGGCCCGTTCCGCCATTCGCGGGACGCTGTTCGGGGCCGGCGGGCCAGGCCCGCATGTTGGCTTGAGGACCGCACCCCAGGCGCTTGCCTGCGTGCGAATCCGGCGCTCTCCTCCCCGGGGCGGCCGCATCCCGGCGCCGCCTCTCGTGTCGCTGCGAAAGTCGCCCGAATATTGTACAGGTGTCAAGGACGGCTCTGGCCGCCGTCCGGGCAGCTAGGTCTCTGAGGATGGCCGAAATCGGCGCACCATCTCCAAAAAGATAACGTCAAAGCAATGCGTTGCGTCATCCTTGCGGGGATATGATCCGGCGTGAACCATTGTCGCCCCGACGATGTCGGGCATGCCTGGAGACGCACACCCTGCCCGCAGCGGCTTTCGCCTCTTCACTCGCGCGTAACCACCCGGCGCTAGACGGGGTGCCGAACCACGCGCGAGGCGAGATGAACACCATGGGATCCCGGCCACCCGCCCGGTGGCTCCTTGCCGCGGTGACCATGGCGAGCGGCCTGCTGCTGGCGCACCACGTGCTGGAGTTCGCCGCCGTGCTCCGCGAGGGCGCCGGCGCGGCTGCGCTCACCCTCGATTTTCGCACCTACATGTGCGGTGCGGCCAGCCTCAAGACGCCATACGACATCTGCCACAACGGCGAGTTCGTCAGCGGCTTCGTCTATCCTCCGCCCTCGCTGATCTACTTCCACCTGCTCTCGCGCATGCCGATGGACCTGGCCTTCCTCCTCCACTCGGCAATGTCGATGGCGGCGCTGGCAGGAGCAGCCTGGGCCGCGCTTCGGCTTGTGGACGTGCCGCGCTCGGCCGCCATCACGGCTCTCCTGGCGGCGCTCGCCATCGCGCCGATCGGGACCTCGATCGCCGCCGGGCAGGTCAACATCCTGCTGATGGCCTCGGCCGTCGTCGGCATGGGCTGCGCTTCAAGGGGCCGCCCGGTGTGCGCCGGGCTGGCGATCGCGCTGGGGTTCTGGCTCAAGATCTATCCAGGGCTGGTCCCTGCGCTCTTCCTCACCCCGCGCAAGTGGCGCGCCGCCCTCGCCACCGTGGCAGCCTGCGCGGCGCTGGCCTTGGTGGGCCTGCTCTGGGCCGCTCCGGGGCTCTACATCCAGTATTTCACCGCGCTGCTGCCCCAAGCGCAGGGCTATACGATGCCGGGTGTGGCGCAGTCGCTGGCCGGTGTGGCGACCCACGTCGCCGCGGGCGGCGGACAGCCGATCCTGCACTTCGTGCCGATCCCCGAGGCCGTCCAGCTCGCGTCCAGGGTGGTGCTGGCGGTGGGCGTGCTGCTGGCGATGGCCCACGGCCTCGCCACGCGCGAGGCCCGGCCGCTCGACAGCCTCAATCTGCTGCTCTGCGCCTCGCTGGTCGCCGCCCCGAACGCCTGGGGCTATCACTACGCGCTGGTGTTCCCGGCGATCCTCGCCGCGCTGGCCCGCACGCTCCACCATCCGCGGGCGCTGCGCACCGCAGTCGTGCTGGCATGCTGGCTGGCGCTCGTCATCCCGGCCTGGACCGACCCGCCGGCGCCGCTCGCCGCGCAGCCCTGGTTCAATGTCCCCTTCCGGGCCCGCTACGGGTTGGTGGCACTGGTCCTGATCGCGCTTATCCTGTGGGATGCCCGCCAGGACCTGCGATCCGCGCTCGGCCGCTGGCGGGTTCCTTCGGGCAATTTCAGCCGCCGATGAAGTCCAGGATCTGGGGCACGAGCTTGGGCCAGGAGCGGAACAGCGTGTGCCCCTGCGTCCCCGACATGGTCTGCGCCGAGCGCTGGTTCCACTCGTCGTCAGCCCACGGCGGATCGACGAACCGTGAATGGGGGACCAGCCGGTGGACCCACTCGGACGTGGCGCGGGTATGCGAAAGATCGCTCTTCCCGCTGCGGAAGACCAGCACGGGCATCGTCAGGCGCGCGAAGTCGCGCGGGGTCATGCCCGGGACCGGCGTGATCGGCGAGGGAACGTAGGCGGCGGCCCACTTCTGCATCACGGCGATGAAGCGATCGGGGTCCTGCGCGGCGATGAAGGCGCGCGCCTGCTCGCTCTTGGCGAGGTTCTCCGCCCAGCTCGTCGCCTTGAGCACCGCTTCCATGCCGCCCGCGCTCGCCAGCGTCGCCGCCTCGCCGCAATAGTAGGTGGCCAGCTGCATCAGCCCGATGGGGTCGCCCGAGATCCACCAGAGCGCCAGGTGGGAGCAGATCTCCGGGTCGCGGGCCGCCGCCAGCATCGAGACGCGGCTGCCGCCCGAGCCGCCGGCGATCACCGTGGGGCCGAGGTCCAGCTTGCGGATCAGGCCGGCCAGCGCTTCGGCCTGCATCTCCGACTCGCTGTCGCCCAGCAGGCAGGCGTCGGACAGGCCGCAGTTGGGCCGGTCGTAGATCAGCACGCGCCGGCCCGCCGCGACCAGCGCCTCCGCCATCTCGCGCAAGCCCGGCACGTCCATGGTGAAGCGGCCGCCCGGCGTGAGCGCGACCGCCGGATCGCCTTCCCTGCCGAGCAATTCGTAGGCTATGCCGATCCCGGCGACGTCGATCCTGGGCATGCATGTCTCTCCCGCTGGCTTTTGCGGCATGGTCGAGGCCGCACTCGCTTCACGCAAGTCCCCGTTCTGGAACGATCGCCCGCGCGGTTCGCTAGGGGCAAGCGCGATTGCCGCCGGAGCCGGGGCGCGATAGCCTCGGCCGGACGGGCGCAGGGAGCGACGAGGAAAAATGCAAAGCTTGCACGCGCTTGCCGAGGCGATCGGCTTGTGCCGGATCTGGTGGGATGCGGACGGCCGGGAGCAGATCGTAAGCGACGCCTCGCTCGCCGCCATCGCCACGGCGCTCGGCTATCCGGCCGGCAACGCCGAAGCCATCGCCGCGAGCCTGCGCCAGGTGGCGGCGGAAGGCGCCGAGCCCCCGGCGATGATCGTCACCGACGCCGGCACCCCCACTCCGCTGCCCGCGGGGCTCGCGCGTGCCGAACTCACGCTGCCCGACGGGACGGTGCAAGTGCTGGACACCCAGGCCTGGACGCTCCCGGCGGTGGAGGAGCCCGGGTACTATCCGCTGCGTGTCAACGGCCATGCGCTGACGCTCGCCGTGGCACCGCGCTTCGCGCCCTCGCCCGCGGTGCGCGGCAAGGGGCGCATGTGGGGGCCGGCGATCCAGATCCCGGCGCTGCGCGGCGCCGGCGCCTTCGGCACCTTCGCGCAGCTTGCCGAAGCGGCCGAGGCCTTCGCCGCGCGCGGGGCGGACACGCTGGCGATCAACCCGGTTCACGCGCTGTTCCCCGGCGAAGGCCACGATTTCAGCCCCTACTCCCCCTCCAGCCGGCTCCACCTCAACGGCGCCCTGGGGGACCCGGCGCTGGTCGGGCTCGCCCCGCTCGCGGCCGAGGACGCGGGCGGTGAGCTGATCGATTGGGAAGGCGCCCTGCCGCGCCGGCTGGAGTCGCTGCGCCGGGCCTTCGTCGCGCTCGATCCCGAGACCCGCGCCCGCATCGCCCGCGACAATGCGCCCCATGGCGAGGGGCTGCAGCGCCAGGCGCTGTTCGACGCGCTCGACGTCCGGTTCCGCGCCGGCGGGGCGCGCGGGTGGCAGGACTGGCCCGCGGCCTACCACGACCCGGACGGACCGGCGGTCGCCGCCTTCGCGCGCGAGCAGGCCGCGGAGGTGGAGTTCCACCTCTTCACCCAGTGGCTGGCGCGCGAGAGCCTTGCCGCCACGCAGGCGCGCGCGCGGGCGGCAGGCATGGCGGTCGGCCTGCTCGCCGACCTCGCGGTGGGCGTCCACACCGGCGGGGCCGATTCCTGGGTCCATCGGCGAGAGATGCTGCAGGGCCTCACGATCGGCGCTCCGCCCGATCCGCTGGGGCCGCTGGGGCAGAACTGGATGCTGACCGGCTTCTCCCCGCGCGGGCTGGCCCGCAGCGGCTATGCGCCCTGGATCGCGACGATCCGCGCCGCGCTCTCCAGCGCCGGCGCGCTGCGCATCGACCACGCCTTCGGCCTCGCGCGGCTCTGGGTGGTGCCCGAAGGCGCCTCCTCGCGCGAGGGGGCCTACTTGCGCTATCCCTTCGAGGACCTGCTCCGCCTCGTCGCGCTCGAGGCGCACCGGGCCGACGCGCTGGTCGTGATGGAGGACCTCGGCACGATGCCGCAGGGCTTCGGCCCGGCGATCACCGCGCGCGGGATGCTGGGCATGCGCGTGCTGTGGTTCGAGCGGGCGGCCGACGGCGGCTTCGTCGGCCAGCAGGACTACGCGGCGCAGGCGGTGGCGATGACCGGGACCCACGACACGCCCACCGTCGCGGGCTGGTGGAGCGGGCGCGACCTGGAGTGGGCCGACCGGCTCGGCCGCTTGCCGGAGGGCACCACCCTGGCCGATGCCGAGGCGGAGCGCGCCTGGGACCGCGGGCGGCTCTGGGCAACGCTGACCCACGATGCGGCGCCGCGGCCCTCTCCCGAGGATCCGGCGCCGGTGGCGGCCGCGGCCTTGCGCCATATCGGCGGCACGCCCTGCGCGCTGGCGATCGCTCCGCTGGAGGACCTGCTGGCCGAACCGGAGCAGCCGAACCTCCCGGGAACCACCCGCGAGCACCCGAACTGGCGGCGCCGCCTGGCCGCGCCGCTGCCGCAGCTGCTGGACGAGCCGGAGACCGCCGCGCGCATCGCGGCGCTGGACGGCGCGCGCAAGGCCCCGTTAGCGCCGCATTAGCACCGCGTTAGCGTGGCGTTAGCGTGGCGTCAGCGTGGCGCCGGCGGCGCCAGGTAGCTGCGGTCGAGCTGGTCCAGCCGGGTGACGCCGACCATCGCCATCGCCACGTCGATCTCGTTGGCGAGCAGGTCGATGGCGTGGCGCACCCCCGCCTCGCCCGCGGCCGCGCAGCCGTAGAGCGTGGCCCGCCCGACGAGCACCGCGCGCGCCCCGATCGCGAGCGCCTTGACCACGTCCGCCCCGCGCCGCACGCCGCTGTCGAACAGCACCGTGGTGCGGTCCCCCACCGCGTCGACGATCCCGGCGAGGACGTCGATGGCGGGCGGCGAACTGTCGAAGTTGCGCCCGCCATGGTTGGAGACGCCGATCCCGTCGACGCCGTGGTCGAGCGCGATCCGGGCATCCTCGGCGCTGAGCACGCCCTTGACCACCAGCTTTCCGGGCCAGCGCCGGCGCAACACGCGCACGTCGTCCCAGCACACCGAGGCGGAATTGGCGACGCGGCTGACGGTGCCGGTCAGCTTGCCGCCCACTTCGGGGGGATAGTTGGCGAATTGCGGCAGCCCCCCTTCCACGTAGTAGCGGCCGATCACCGAGGCGAACCACGAGGGCCGCTTGAGGAAGTCCGAGACCAGCGTCGCGTTGGGCCGGATCGGGTTGGACATCCCGGCGCGCCGGTTGAACTCGCGCAGCGGCCACATCGGGGTGTCGACCGTGAGCACCAGGACTTCGGCCCCGGCCTCCCTGGCGGCGTCCACCACCTGCCACGACAGGTCGCACCGCTCCCACAGGTACATCTGCATCCAATGCCCGGCCGTGGCGCAGCCGGCGATGTCGGCGAAGCTGGTGGTCGAGCTGGTGGTCTGGGTGAAGGGAATGCCCGCCGCCGCCGCGCCGCGTGCGATGGCCCGCTCGCCGCGGTGCCACAGCAGGTCGGACACCCCGGTGGGCGCGATCACCAGCGGCAGCGGCTGGCGGCGGCCGAACAGCTCGATTTCCGCCGAGCGCTGCGACACGTCGCGCAGCGTGCGCGGGAGCAGCTGCACTGCCTGCAGCGCCGCGACGTTGCGCTCCACCAGCAGGTCGTCCTCGGTTCCGCGCTCGATGAATTCCCAGATCGCGCGCGGCAGCCGCCGCCGGGCCAGCGCGCGCACCTGCGCGATGTTGTACGCCTTGTTCCGGATATCCCCCATCAGCCGCCTGCCTTCACGAGAGCCCCAGGTTCTCGCGGAAGGTCGTGCCTTCGTACTCGGTACGGTACACGCCCCGGGCCTGGAGCACCGGCACCACCTGGTCGACGAAGTCGGTGACCGAGCTGGCCATGACGGTGGGAGTGACGTTGAAGCCGTAGCAGCCGGTCTCGCGCCAGATGCGCTCCATTTCCGCCGCCACCTGCTCGGGCGTGCCGACGACCTGCGGCTTGCCCACCGCCAGGCCCCAGCGGATCGCCACCTCGCGCAGGGTGAGCGGCTTGTCGCCCTCGATGTTGGCGAACGCCTTCATCAGCCCCTGCGAGGCCTGCGTCTCGATCTCCGCCAGCGGCTGGTCGAGGTCCATGCCGGCGAAGTCCACGCCCATGGTGCCGGAAAGCCGGGCAAGGCAGCCGTCGATCGGCAGCTTTTCGACCAGGTCCGCCAGCTTGCGCCGCGCTTCCTCCTCGGTCCCGCCGACGATGGGCTGGATGCCGAAGCTGACCCCAGGGGTCTTCTTGCCGGCCGCCTGCGCCGCCTCGGCAAGGTTGCCCATGAACCGCTTCATGCCGGGCAGGTTGGGCTGGATCGAGAAGACCACGTCGGCATGGCTCACCGCGAACTGCTGGCCGCGCCCGGAGCTGCCAGCCTGGAACAGCACCGGATGGCCCTGCGGCGAAGGCGGCACGGGGGCCACCGTCTGGCAGGAGAAGAACTCGCCGCGATGATCCACGAAATCCACTTTCGAGGGATCGGCATAGATCCCTGCCTCCCGGTCGGCCAGGATGGCACCCGGCTTCACCGAGTTCCACAGCTTGTAGCAGACCTCCATGTACTCGTCGGCGCGGTCGTAGCGGCGGTCGTGGTCGAGCTGCTGCAGGCCGAGCGCGCGATGCTCGCCGCGCAAGTGCCCGGTGACGATGTTCCAGCCGACGCGGCCGCCCGAAAAGTAGTCGATGGTTCCCAGCTGGCGCACGATCGTCCAGGGCTGGTACGAGCTGGTCGACATCGTCGCCGCCAGTCCCAGGTGCGTGGTCGCCGCCGCCAGCGCGGAGAGCAGCACGACCGGATCGAGCGAGGGCCAGCACACGCCGTAGCGCACCGCATCCTCGTGGCTGTCGCGATAGCGGTCGAACACGCCGGGAGTGTCGGCGAAGAACATGCCGTCGAACATCCCGCGCTCGAGGGTGCGGGCAAGGTCCTGCCACAGCGCGATGTCGTGCAGCGCCTCCAGCCGGTTGTCGCCGAGCTGGGACCAGCTCAGGACCGTGTGGTTGATCGGCGAATTGATCAGGAAGCTGACCAGGTGGATGTGCTTGCTCATGGGGTGTCCCGCGTTCCTCTCCTGGAGGAGATGATGGAACGGGGCCCAAGGTGGGGCAAGCGATTTCTGCCCGGGATGTATACAACCTGCTGAAGAGCGCGGACCCAATGCGCCGAAAGCCGCCGTTCGGACGTGCTCAGCATATCCAATCATCGCCGGAGCGGCGTGCACGCAGGCAGAGCCGGCACCGGCCCGATGCGCGAAAGCCGGGCGCCGCGCGATGCGGACCCGGCCTTCGTCGTCGCAGCCGCCCGATGGGCGTGGCGATCAGGTGATGACGTCGGGCGCGCTGCGGCCGGTATGCTGCGCGATCGCGGCGATCGCCTCCGCCGCCTCGATCTGCGGCTGCAGCATCGTGCCCGTATCCGCATCGATGTCGCCCAGCGGCGGCTCGTAGCGTTCCAGGTAGACGCGCAAGGTCGCGCCCTGGGTGCCGGTGCCCGACAGGCGGAAGACGATGCGGCTGCCGTCCTCGAACAGCACCCGCAGGCCCTGGTTGGCGCTGACCGAGCCATCCACCGGGTCGGTGTAGGAGAAGCTGTCCGCCTGCCCGACGGTGAGCGCGCCGAAGCGGCTGCCCGGAAGCATCGGCAGGCGCGCGGTGATCCCGTCCATCAGCGCCTTGGCACCCTCGCTGGCGATGCCTTCGTAGTCGTGGCGGGCATAGTAGTTGCGCCCGTACCGGGCCCAGTGCTCGCGCGCCAGTTCATCGACGCTGATGCCGCGCACGGCCAGGATGTTGAGCCAGAGCAGCACCGCCCACAACCCGTCCTTCTCGCGCACGTGGTCGGAGCCGGTGCCGGCGCTCTCCTCGCCGCAGATGGTGACGCGGCCGGCATCGAGGAGGTTGCCGAAGAACTTCCAGCCGGTGGGCGTCTCGAACACCGGCACGCCCAGCCCCTCGGCCACGCGGTCCGCGGCGGCGCTGGTGGGCATCGAGCGCGCGATGCCCGAGAGCCGGCCGCGATAGGCCGGGGCGATCTCGATGTTCGCCGCCAGCATCGCCAGCGAATCCGACGGGGTGATGAAGCGGTGCCGGCCGATGATGAGGTTGCGGTCGCCGTCACCGTCCGAGGCGGCGCCGAGGTCGGGCGCCTCGGCGGACATCATCAGGTCGTAGAGCGCCTTGGCGTGGATCAGGTTGGGATCGGGGTGGTGCCCGCCGAAGTCCTCCAGCGGCTCGCCGTTGACGACGGTGCCCGCGGGGAAGCCCAGCCGTCCCTCCAGGATCGCCTTGGCGTAAGGGCCGGTCACCGCGCTCATCGCGTCGAAGCGCATGGTGAAGCCGCTCGACACGGCCTTGCGGATGGCGGCGAAGTCGAACAGCGCCTCCATGAGATCGGCGTAGTCGGCCACCGGGTCGATGATCTGCACCTTGGCCGCGCCCACCGGCACTTCGCCGATGCGGTCGAGGTCGATGTCGTCGGCCTCCACGGTCAGCCAGCGGTCGATCGTGCCGGTCCGCCCGTGGACCGCGCCGGTGACGCTCTCGGGCGCCGGGCCGCCGTTGGCGATGTTGTACTTGATGCCGAAGTCCTCGTCCGGCCCGCCGGGGTTGTGGCTGGCCGACAGGACCAGCCCGCCGCTCGCGCCGTACTTGCGGATGACGTGGCTGGCGGCGGGGGTGGAGAGGATGCCGCCCTGCCCCACGATCACGCGGCCGTAGCCGTTGGCCGCGGCCATGCGGATCGCCTGCTGGATCACAGTACGGTTGTGGAACCGGCCGTCGCCGCCGATCACCAGCACCGCGCCCGGCTCAGGCTGCACCACGTCGAAGACGGACTGGATGAAGTTCTCGGCGTATCCCGGCTGCTGGAACACCTTGACCTTCTTGCGCAGCCCGGAGGTGCCGGGCGCCTGGCCTTCGAAGGGCGTGGTCGGGACTGTGACGATCTGGGTCAAGCAAGCGTCTCCAAAGCTCGGGCAGGTTCCATGCGAGTCAGCAGGATGAACGCATGGACACAGGAGGCGACAGTTTCGTGTCCGTGCATCCATGTCAAACGGTTGCATCGCTGCACGGACGGGGTCGCGCAATCTTTCCTAACGATTTTAACGGAGAATCGCGGGTTGTACGACCATCGACACCTCCCTAGCTTGGATCAGGACCATATTTTTCGGGAGCCTTTCGCAGGACCATCGCGCATGTACGCCGACCAGACCTTGACCGATGAAGCGGGCCGGATCGCCGCCCTGGAGCGCCTCGGCATCCTCGACACCGCGCCAGAGGAGCCGTTCGAGAATGTGGTGGACTTGGTGCGTACCGTGCTGGGCGTGCCGATGTCCGCGGTCACGCTGGTCGATCGCGACCGGCAATGGTTCAAGGCGCGTGCGGGGCTCGACGCCACCCAGACCCCGCGCGACGTGTCGTTCTGCACCCACGCCATCCGGCAGCGCGCGCCTTTCGTCATCCCCGACGCCAAGGCGGACCCGCGCTTCGCCGAAAACCCGCTGGTCAACGGCGACCCGCACGTGCGCAGCTATGCCGGCGTCCCGCTCGTCACCTCCGACGGCTACAACGTGGGCGCGCTGTGCGCCATCGACACCAAGGCGCGCGAGTTCGACGAGAAGGACCTTTCCATCCTGCGCAACTTCGCGCGCATCGTCGTGAACGAGATGGAGCTGCGCCGGATCGCCGAGCGCGACCAGCTCACCGGGGCGCTCACGCGCCGCGGCTTCCTCGAGAAGGCGAACGAGGAGATCGCGCGCTGCCGCCGCTACGGACGGGACGCCTCGCTGCTGCTTATCGACGTCGATCACTTCAAGCAGGTGAACGACACCTGGGGCCATCCGGCCGGCGATGCCGTGCTGCGCGAACTGGTCGCGGTGCTGGACGGCTCGACCCGCCCGGCAGACTGCATTGGCCGTCTCGGCGGCGAGGAGTTCGCCATGCTGCTGCCCGAGACGGGGGCCGAAGACGCGCTCACGGCCGCCGAGCGCTCCCGCCGCCTGATCGCCGCGCACCCGGTGGCGATCAGTCCGGAGCGGACCATCGCCATCACCGCCAGCTTCGGTATCGCCCCGCTGGTGGAGACGGTGACCAGTGCCGAGGAGTGGATCGCCCGAGCCGACGCGCCGCTCTACGAGGCGAAGCGCGCGGGGCGCAACTGCAGCAAGGTCGCGGACTGAGCCCGGCCGGCCGGTCGCCGGTCGCCTCGCGCCGGTTGCCTCACGCCGGCGCCGGGAACTCCTTGCGCCACGCGGGGTAGCGTCCGATCCGCCGCCAGCGGCCGCGGTGCCAGGCGACGCCCAGGACGAGTGCGACGAGCTGCACGTAGGAAGGCAGCATCGTCATCATGTCGTACGCGAACTCGTCCACCCGACGATGAGGTAGCGATCGAAGTGGCCCAAGAGCGCGATCATCTGCGCGGCAACGATCCACAGCGGATAGACCCGGTTGGCCCGCAGCGCGACGGGATAGACGCAGGCCATCGTTACCAGATCGATCGCGAGGTGGCCCAGGTCGAGGCGCGCCCAGACGACCTCCTCGCCCGCCAGTGCGTGATAGAGCCGGTCTTGCAGCGGCAGCGCCAGCAGCACGGCGGCCAGCACGCGCTCGGGCCCGTCGCAGCGCAGCACGGCGTAGAGGAACAGCAGGACGAAGGCCGCGAACTGGAAGCTGTGCTTGGTCATCCACAGCCAGGCCGTCCAGGACGGCTCAGCCATGCCTGGCGCCTCTGTGGCTGCCGGGCGGGCCACCGGGGCGGCGACGGGTTTTGCCACCTGGCCGGATCCTCGTCCCCGGCGGTACGGCGCGGCGGCGGCTGGGCAAGCAATCGGTCATTCGAGCCTTCACATAAGCTCGGTCAGGGCGCGCGCCAGGCTGAGCCCGACGACCGCCACGAGCAGCATGCCCAGGGCGATGACCACCGTCGCCGCCGTCCTGCTGAGGCCGGCGTTCACCCCGTCGAGAACCTCGGGGACGAAACGGCCGAACTCGCGCTGCGGCGGGCGAGGAGGAGCCTTGCCCGAGAGCGTTTCGATGCGCGCGAAGTAGCGGGCGCGCGCGTCCCGGGCCTCCGCATCGTCGGCCAAGGTTCCCTCGGGAACCTGAAGATTCTTCCCTGGTATCGAATTACAGGTCGCCGACCGATCCTGCAGGTACTGGCGATAGGCGCGGGCGACCTCGGCCCGGGACGGCGAGCCCAGGCGCACGCGCACGCCTTCGATGCGCTGGTTGACCGCGCTTTCGGAAATGCCCAGTTCCCAGGCGATCTCCTTGCTCGTCCTGTTTTCCGCGATACGGACCAGGACCTCGTGCTGCTTGAGCGTCAGGTGCGCGAAAATGCGTCCGCAACCGCCGCTGCGCAGATGCAGGTCTTGCTCGATCGGGCGACCAGTGTCGTCCATAGATTATCAGAGAGCCCCCCTGCCTCTGGGTCCGACCCTAGCCGCGTTGGTCATAAACGCGCAACAATAAGCGCAGTTAACTTGACTTAACGATTAACAGCGCCGGTTAGGCGCGGGCCCGACGCAGAGCTCTTGCTCACCGATCGCCAGACGCCGCCGCCCGCGCGAATCGCCGGCACCGGAGACTGGCGGGCGCGCCTTGCGGTGGCCCCGTGCCTTACTCCTCGCCCATCCGCAGCGCGGCGATGAAGGCTTCCTGCGGGATCTGCACGTTGCCGTACTCACGCATGCGCTTCTTGCCTTCCTTCTGCTTCTCCAGAAGCTTCTTCTTGCGGGTGATGTCGCCGCCGTAGCACTTGGCGGTGACGTCCTTGCGCATCGCGCTGATGGTCTCGCGCGCGATGACCTTGGCGCCGATCGCCGCCTGGATCGGGATCTTGAACATGTGGCGCGGGATCAGCTCCTTGAGCCGCTCCACCAGCGCGCGCCCGCGAGGCTCGGCCTGGCCGCGGTGGACGATCATCGACAGCGCGTCGACCGGCTCGTTGTTGACCAGGATGTTCATCATCACCAGGTCGCCCTCGCGCAGGCCGATCTGCTCGTAGTCGAAACTCGCATAGCCGCGGCTGATCGACTTCAAGCGGTCGTAGAAGTCGAAGACCACTTCGTTGAGCGGCAGCTCGTAGCTCACCTGGGCGCGGCCGCCGACGTAGGTGAGGTCCTTCTGGATGCCGCGGCGATCCTGGCACAGCTTGAGGATCGAGCCGAGGTATTCGTCCGGCGTGTAGATCGTCGCCTTGATCCAGGGCTCCTCCATGAAGTCGATCTTCACCGGGTCCGGCATGTCGGCGGGGTTGTGCAGTTCCTTCACCGAGCCGTCGGTCATGGTCAGGCGATAGACCACCGAGGGCGCCGTGGTGATGAGGTCGAGGTCGTATTCGCGGCTGAGGCGCTCCTGGATGATCTCCAGGTGGAGCAGGCCGAGGAACCCGCAGCGGAAACCGAAGCCCAGCGCCGCGCTCGATTCCATCTCGAAGCTGAACGAGGCGTCGTTGAGCCGCAGCTTGCCGATCGATTCGCGCAGCTTCTCGAAGTCGTTGGCGTCCACCGGGAACAACCCGCAGAACACCACCGGCTGGACTTCCTTGTACCCGGCCAGCGCCTGCGTGGCCCCGCCCTTCACGGTGGTGATGGTGTCGCCGACCTTGGCCTGCTCGACCTCCTTGATCTGCGCGGTGATGAAGCCGATCTCGCCCGGCCCCAGCTCGGGCAGGTCGATGCGCTTGGGGGTGAAGCAGCCGACGCGGTCGATCAGGTGCTCGGTGGCGCCCTGCATGAACTTGACCTGGAGGCCCTTCTTGATGACGCCGTCGATCACGCGCACCAGGATGACGACGCCGAGGTAGGGGTCGTACCAGGAATCGACCAGCATCGCCTTGAGCGGCTTGTCGCGCTCGCCCTGCGGCGGCGGGATCTTCTTGACGATGGCTTCCAGCACCTCGCCGATGCCGATGCCGGACTTGGCGCTGGCCATGACCGCCTCGGAGGCGTCGATGCCGATCACCTCCTCGATCTCGTTGCGCACCTTCTCCGGCTCGGCGGCGGGCAGGTCGATCTTGTTGATGACCGGCACGATCTCGTGGTCGTGCTCGATCGACTGGTACACGTTGGCGAGCGTCTGCGCTTCCACGCCCTGCGCCGCGTCGACCACCAGCAGCGCGCCTTCGCAGGCGGCAAGGCTGCGGCTGACCTCGTAGGCGAAGTCGACGTGCCCGGGGGTGTCCATCAGGTTGAGCTCGTAGGTGAGCCCGTCCGAGGCGGTGTAGTTCAGGCGCACGGTCTGCGCCTTGATGGTGATGCCCCGCTCCTTTTCGATGTCCATGTTGTCGAGGACCTGCGCGCTCATCTCGCGCTCGGAAAGTCCCCCGGTCGTCTGGATCAGGCGGTCGGCGAGCGTCGACTTGCCATGGTCGATATGGGCAATGATGCTGAAGTTGCGGATCTGCGCGAGGTCGGTCATGGATGCGCCGTTAGCAGCGCTTTGCGGCGCTGTCAGCCTGCCGAGTGCATGCCGAAGCTCTCAAGGCGCGGCGCGAGGCTCGCATGCTTCGACAAGCTCAGCATGAGCGGGGTGGGATGGGCGAAGCGGTACGACGTGGTGCCATGGGGCAGGCAGGTCCGCCCCAAGCCTCATCTCTCAAACCGCTCAGCCTGAGCTTGTCGAAGGCCCGGGGCGGGGCGCGAGGCTCGCATGCTTCGACAAGCGCCGCGTCAGGCGAGGCGGCGCAGCAGCGCGGTGTCCGCCCGTTCTGCCCGCTGCGCCTGCTGCCGCGCCGGGCCGGCGAGCACGGCGCCGGTGGCGTCGATCTCCAGCGGCTGCGCGAACTCCACGCCCAAGCGGTCCTCCCGGCACCACCGCGCGGTGGCCATGACGACGTGGTCCTCGGAGAAGTGCAGGCCGAAGACGGTGCCGTCGGGCACGTTCCACAGCCCCTCGATCATCGCGCCGCTGCGCGAGATGTTGCGGATCGTGCCTTCGTAGGAATGGGCACCGTGCTCCATCGCCACCCGCCGGAGCATCGTCTGGCGCGGCGCGCGGGTGGCGCGCGGCCCCTTCGCCACCACGACGAGCCCCTGCTCCAGCCGCGCCGACGCCGCTGCCGCGCTGAGCGGCCGTTCGTAGACGTAGCCCTGCACATGGCTGCACCCGAGCAGGCGCACCAGGTCCAGTTCGTCCAGCGTCTCCACGCCCTCCGCGGTCGTCTCCATGCCGAGCGCCTCGGCCAGGCTGACGATGGAGGAGATGATGGCGCCGTTGCGGCTGCCGGCGACCGCGGCGCCGCGCACGAAGCTCTGGTCGATCTTGATCTTGTCGAAGGGCGCCTTCTCGAGATAGCCGAGCGAGGAATAGCCGGTGCCGAAATCGTCGAGCGCCAGCCGCACGCCGATCCGCTTCAGCGCCGCGAACATCGCCTCCGTCGCCTGGTCGTCGCTCAGGAACACGCTCTCGGTGATCTCCAGCTCCAGGCGCGAGGGGTCGATCCCGGCCGTGGCGATGGCGCTGGTGACGATTGCCGGCAGCGCCGGATTGGCGAACTGGAGCGGGGACACGTTCACCGCCACCCGCACCGAGCCGGGCCAGCGGGCCAGGTCGCGGCAGGCGGAGCGCAGCGCCCACTCGCCGATCTGCGCCACCAGGCCGCACTCCTCCGCCACCGGCACGAAGCGGGCGGGCGACATATAGCCGTGGACCGGATGGTTCCAGCGCAGCAGCGCCTCGAAGCTGGTGATCTTCTCGCTCGTGGTGTGGACCTGCGGCTGGTAGTGCAGCTCGAACGCGCCGTCCGCGATCGCGTCGCGCAGGTCCTGCTCCAGCTGCTGGCGCTCCTTGGCGTCGGCGTGGAGGTTCTCGTCGTAGAAATGGTGGCGCCCGCGCCCGCCGCCCTTCGCCGCATAGAGCGCCAGGTCGGCGTTGCGGATCAGCTCCTCGGACGTGGAGCCGTCATCGGGGCACAGGGCGATGCCGATGGAGGCGCCGATGGTCACCTGCGTGCCCTCGATCGCATAAGGCTGCGACAGCGCCTCGATCATGCGCCGCGCCAGCTGCGCCAGCCCCTCGCGGTGCTGGACCCCGTGCAGGAGGACCTGGAACTCGTCGCCGCCCAGGCGCCCCACGCGCCCGCGCTCCCCTGCGCTCTCGCTCAGCCGCTCGGCCACCTGCTTCAGCAGCGCGTCGCCGGCCGGGTGGCCCATGGTGTCGTTCACCTGCTTGAAACGGTCGAGATCGAGCAGGAACAGTGCGCAGGCGCGCGTTTCCGGCCGCGGGCCTGCCAGCACCTTGTCCAGCCACTCCGCCATCTGGAAGCGGTTGGCGAGCCCGGTCAGCGAATCGAACCGCGCCAGCTGCGTGACGTGGCGCTGCGAGCGGTGAGTCTCGGTCAGGTCCGTGCCCGATCCGCGAAAGCCCATGAAGTTGTTGAACTGGTCGAGCACCGGCCGGCCCGAGATCGACCACCAGCGCTCGCCCGACCCGCGTCCCGGGCTCGCCGCGCGCAAGTGCAGGTCGTGGAACGAGGAGCGCGTGTCGAGGTGGAACATGAGGCTGCTCTCGCTCTGCTGGCCCTGCAGGTCGATCGCGAAGAGGCTGATGAACGGCCGCCCCTCCAGCTCCTCCGCCCGCTTGCCCAGCATCGCGGCGATCCGAGCGGTCACGTAGGTGATGCGGCCCAGGCGGTCGGTCTCCCAGAACCAGCCCTGGCCGGTCTGCTCGTATTCGTGCAGCAGCTGCTCGGCGCGGCGTTGCTCGCGCTCCCGCTCGGCCTGGACCAGCGACTGCGAGGCCGCGCGGCGCGCCTGGGAGACGGTCAGGACCAGCCCGACGGCGGCCCCCAGCGTCAGCAGCGCCATCGACACGCCCGAGCCCGCGTAGAGAGCGCTGCCGCCCCATAGCCCGATGGTGGCGCCGATCACCGAGGTGAGCCGGTTCTCCAGCAGCGCGGTCGCCATCAGCACGACGATCACGCAGACGTTGACCGTGATCGTCCAGTCCACCGCATGGTGGTGGAAGGTCCAGTAAGCCAGCCCGAAGCCGAACAGCACCATCGGCAGGATCACGGCCAGCATCATGAGCGGGTAGCGCTGCCACCCGTCGTGCGCGATGCGCCGCTCCAGCTTCGCGTAGGCGCCGCCGGGGAGGCACAGCGCCGCCCCGGCCGCGATCGACAGCAGGGCGGGCCCGTGCGGGACGCTGTTCGAAAGCAGCCCCAGCAGGATCGCCGCGGCCGCCATCGTCGGGGCCATCAGCGACCAGTGCGGCGAGGTGAAGTAATGCAGCACGTCCCTGACGTCCTGGTGGGCGCGGAACCGTACGACGCCGCCGAACGCGCCGGCAGCGGGCGCCGGAACGCGCGAGTCGCCCTGCGCTTCGGAAGCGGGCTGCTCCCCGGCGCGGGCGAGCGCCTCGATTCGACGTGAACGAGCACCTACGGTCATGCGGGGGTGATGGCCCTGCCCGCATTAGGAAACCGTTAAGTCCGCTGCACCGCACCACGGGCCGGCTCCGACCCTTTCCGCTTGCCCCGCACGTTAGGCCATGCTTGCTTGGCGTCAACCGGCCGGCGCGGCAGCCGGCCCATCATGGGAGAAGCCATCGTGCGCCACATCGCGATCGTCGGATCGGGCCCGGCCGGATACTACACGGCCGAAGCCGCCCTGCGCCAATGGGGCGAAGCCGCAAGGGTCGACATCTTCGACCGCCTGCCCGTCCCCTTTGGCCTGATCCGCACCGGCGTGGCGCCGGACCACCAGTCGATCAAGGGCGTGGTCCGCCGGTACGAGGCGACCGCGCTGACCGACAACGTGCGCTTCGTGGGCAATGTCATGCTCGGCCGCGATCTCTCGGTGGCGGAGCTGCAGGAGCTCTACGACGCGGTGATCCTGGCCACCGGGGCGCCCGCCGACCGCAAGCTGGCGCTGCCGGGGGAGGATCTCGCCAACGTGTTCGGCTCGGCCTCGTTCGTCGGCTGGTACAACGGGCATCCGCAGTTCACCGAGCTTGCCCCCCGGCTGGAGCACGAGACGGCAGTGATCGTGGGCAACGGCAACGTCGCGCTGGACGTCGCGCGCATCCTCGCCAAGTCGGAAGAGGAGTTCGCGGGATCGGACATCGTCGGCCATGCGCTCGCCGGCCTGCGCGCCTCGCGCGTGCGGCGGATCGTCATCCTCGGGCGGCGCGGCCCGCTGCAGGTGGCGATGACGCCCAAGGAGCTGGGCGAGCTGGCCCGCTTGTCCCGTGCGCATCCGGTGGTGGACCCGGCCGACCTGCCCGACGCCCAGGCGGACGCCGCGCTGGACACCGGCCTGCGCAAGGCGGTCGGGCTGCTGCGCAGCTTCGCCGCCCAGGCCGATCCGCGGCCGGACGACGTCACCATCGACTTCGACTTCTTCGCCGCGCCCCGCGCCATCCTTGGCGACGGGCGGGTGGAAGCGGTGGAGGTGGAGCGCACGCGGCTGGAGGACGGCAAGGCGGTCGGCACCGGGGAGACCTACCGCATCCCGGCCGGCCTGGTGATCGCCTGCATCGGCTACCAGACCTCGCCGATCCCGGACGTCCCCTACGACGTCGAAGGCGGGCGCTTCGCCAATGACGAGGGGCGCATCCGCCCCGGCCTCTACTGCGTGGGCTGGGCGCGGCGCGGCCCCACCGGAACGATCGGCACCAACCGCCCCGACGGCTTCGCCATCATCGAGAAGGTGGCGACGGACGTGCCGGGCGACAGCGGCAAGCCGGGGCGCGCGGGGTTCGACCGCCTGGCCGCGGAGCGTGGCCTGCAGGTGGTCAGGTTCACCGACTGGCAGAAGATCGACGAGGCCGAGGTCGCCAATGCGCGCCACGGCTCCCCGCGTGAGAAGTTCGTCGACGTCGAGCAGATGATCGAGGCGACGGGCCGGGCCTGACGCGGCCCCGCCAACGAAGAGAGCCGGAGCGACGACCGCCCCGGCTCTCTCGTGATCGTCATGCGCAGGCCGGGGTCGGCGTCACACGCGCATGGGCATCAGCACGTAGAGCGCCGGGCTCTTCTCGTCCTGCCGGATCAGCGTGGGCGCCGCCGCATCGGCGAGGTGGAGTTCCACCGTGTCGCCCTCGATCTGGCCGAGGATGTCCTTCAGGTAGTTGGCGTTGAAGCCGATCTCGAAGCCGTCTGCGGCGTACTGCGCGGGCACTTCCTCGGCCGCGGTGCCGTTGTCGGGCGAGGTCACCGAGAGCGTCACGCGGTCGCTGTCGAGCGCCATCTTGACCGCGCGCGTCTTCTCGGTCGCGATCGTCGCGACGCGGTCCACGCCCTGGAAGAAGGTCTTGGGATCGACCTTGAGCAGCTTGTCGTTGGCGGTGGGGATGACGCGGGTATAGTCCGGGAAGGTGCCGTCGATCAGCTTGCTGGTCAGCACCACCCCATGCTCGCCGCCCAGGGTGAAGCGGATCTTGCTGGCGGAAAGGTCCACCAGCACGCTGGTGTCCAGCGCCTCTTCCAGCAGCTTGCGCAGCTCGCCCACGCATTTGCGCGGGACGATCACGTCGGGCATGCCTTCCGAGCCGTCGGGCCGCGGCAGCGTGAAGCGCGCCAGGCGGTGCCCGTCGGTGGCGGCGGCCTTCAGCTCCTCGTCCGTGACGTGGAGGAAGATGCCGTTGAGGTAGTAGCGCGTCTCTTCGGTGGAGATCGCGAAGCGCGTGCGGTCGATCAGCTGCGCCAGCGTGGCGGCGGGGATCTCGAAGCTGGTGGGCAGTTCCCCTTCGGCGATCATCGGGAAATCGTCGCGCGGGAGGGTCGGCAGCTGGAAGCGGCTGCGCCCGGCCTTAACCACCATGCGGTTGTCGGCCGAGTCCAGGCTGACCTGGCTGCCTTCCGGAAGCTTGCGGGCGATGTCGAACAGGAGGTGCGCGGAGACCGTGATCGCGCCGGCCTGGTCCACCGAGACCGCGCCCAGCGTCTCCACCACCTGGAGGTCGAGGTCCGTGGCCATGATCTTGATGGCGCCGCCGGCGGAAGCCTCGATCAGAACGTTCGAGAGGATCGGGATGGTATTGCGGCGTTCGACCACGGACTGCACGTGCGACAGACAGCGCAGCAGCGTGGAACGTTCGATGGTGGCCTTCATGACAGCCTCAAGTCCCCCTTGGTCGGACGTAGGTTCGGGCGTGGGTTCGGATCAACCCCGAAATCGGACGACTATCTCTAACGCCCGGCGGTGCTGCGGCAAGCAGGATGTATGCCGGAATCCGCGAATCTGGGGATAAGCGCGGGGGTTCGCGCCGATTTGGTGCGGCCCGCCGGGCACCGCGGGAGACCGCGCGGCGGGAGGCGAGAGACCGCAGCCGCCCGCCCTTCCCCGCCGCGGCCGATCACACCATGACCATGCCGCCGTTGACGTGGATCGTCTGGCCGGTGATGTAGCCCGCTTCCCGGCTGGCGAGGAACACGGCGGCGCTGGCGATGTCGTCGCCTTCGCCCATCCGGCCCATCGGGATGCGCCCGTTCAGCGCCTCCTTCTGGGCGTCGGGCAGCACGTCGGTCATGGCGGTGCGGATGAAGCCGGGCGCGATGCAGTTCACCGTCACGCCCCGGGTAGCGAGCTCCTGCGCGAGGCTCTTGGACATCGCGGTGATGCCGCCCTTGGCCGCGCAGTAGTTCATCTGGCCGGGGTTGCCGGTGGTGCCGACCACCGAGGTCACGTTGACGATGCGCCCGAAGCGGGCCTTCATCATCGGCTTGGTGACCGCGCGCATCAGGCGGAACGTGGATTCCAGGTTGATCGTGATGACCTGATCCCACTCCTCGTCCTTCATCCGCATGGCCAGGTTGTCACGGGTGATGCCGGCGTTGTTCACGAGGATGTCGATCTTGCCCAGCGACTCGAGTGCGGCCGGGACCAGCTTCTCGACCTGCTCGGCATCGCCCAGGTTGCAGGCGATGGCGACGTGGTCGACCTCCTGCAGGTGCTGCGGCGTATGCTCGTCGAGCTCGTCGCGGAAGGCGCGCAGCTTCTCGGCGTTGGACCCGGAGATCGCGAGGCGGGCGCCCTGCGCCGCAAGCGCGCGCGCCACGGCCGAGCCGATCCCGCCGCTGGCGCCGGTCACCAGGGCAGTCATTCCGTTGAGGTTGAACATCGCAGTCTCCGTAATCCGAATTCAGTCGCGCCGCAGCGCAGATGCAGGAGCCGCCCGGCGCCCGTTGGCGACTGCGGCAACGCGCCCAGCAGACCTACGGCCTGCCCGGGCAAACGCAAGCGGCGCTCGCGCCCGGCTCAGAGTGGCCCGGCTCAGAGCGGCCCGGCTCAGAGCGTCCGGGCAAGCTCCTCGATCTCCGCCATCGTATTCGCGGCGGTGACCTCCACCTCGCCTGCGGAGCGCTTGATCATCGGCCCGACGACCTTGCCGCCGAGCTCGACGAAGCGTTCCACGCCCGCCGCATGCATGGCGATGGCGCTCTCGCGCCAGCGCACGCGTCCGGTGACCTGCTCCACCAGCAGGCGCTGGATCTCGGCCGGGTCGCTGACCATGGCGGCGGTGACATTGGCGAACAGCGCCACCCGCAGCGCGCCGGGACGGGTCCGGTCGAGCGCCTCGGCCATCGCCTCGGCAGCGGGCTGCATCAGCGGGCAGTGGAACGGCGCCGAGACCGGCAGCGCGACGGCGCGCTTGATCCCGAAGTCCTTGACCACCTCGATCGCCCGCTCGATCGCCTGGCGGTGCCCGGAGAGCACGACCTGGCCGGGATCGTTGTCGTTCGCCACCGTGCAGACCAGCTTCGCCCCCGTTTCCGGCAGCGTGCCTTCCGCGGCGGCTTCGGCCAGCGCGGTGGCTTTCTCGATGTCGGCGCCCAGCAGCGCCGCCATCGCGCCCACGCCCACCGGCACCGCCGCCTGCATCGACCGGCCGCGCAGCTTGAGCAGGCGCGCGGTGTCGGCCAGGCTGAACGCGCCCGCGGCGCACAGCGCGGTGTACTCGCCCAGCGAATGGCCGGCGACGAAGTCGGCCTTGTCCGCCAGCGCCACGCCGCCTTCCTTCTCCAGCACCCGCAGCACCGCGATGGTGTTGGCCATGATCGCCGGCTGCGCGTTCTCGGTAAGGGTGAGCTGGTCCTCCGGACCCTCCGTCATGATCCGGAAGAGGTTCTGGCCGAGCGCCTCGTCGACCTCCTGGAAGACCTCGCGCGCCACGGCGCTGGCCTGGGCGAGTTCGGCGCCCATGCCGACCTTCTGGCTACCCTGACCGGGGAAAACGAATGCACGCATCGCGACCGCTCCTTCTCGTGCGGGGGGCATGGTCAGCCGCGCGCCGCTTGCGAATCGATTGTGGCGCGGCGGGTTATTGACCTTGCGGGCTTCCGGCAAGCCCATATGCGCCCGTCATCAACCGAACGCAGCATCCCGTGCGGTACGAACGGCAGGTGCCGGCACCCGAAAACGCAGTGCGACGTCCGCCCGCAACGCTCGGGAATGCCGCCGGCTCAGGCCAGGAATTCGGCGATGGTGCGGCCCATGTCCTTGAACGTCACCGAACTCATGTGATTGCCCGGGACCTCGGCGTAGATGGCGTCGGGCAGCGCGGCAGCGAGGTCCTGCGCGGAGCCGTTGTCGTGGTCGTCGGCACCGCATACGCACAGGGTGCGCATGGTGATGCTCGCGATCGCCTCGGGCGGCGTGTCGTCGACCGAGCTCAGCAGCAGGCGCGCGGCGACGCGGTCGATCTTCATCGACTTCATGAAGGCCTGTGCCACGAAGGCCTTGTCGCCGCGCTCGATGGTACCGAAGCGGTCGATCGCATCCACGAAGTGGGCGCTGCGCCGCGCCCAGCCGGCGAGACCCGAGAGGCCCATGCCGCCCAGCACCAGCCGGTCCGGCACCAGCCCCGCCAGCACGCCGCGCACCGCCGTGCGCGCGCCGAGCGAGAAGCCGCCGAGGTCGTAGCGGGTGAGGCCGAGGGCCCCCACCACCGCCGCCAGGTCCTGCACCAGCACGTCCGCCGGATAGGCGGCGGGATCGTGCGGCGCATCGCTGCGCCCGTGCGCGCGCAGGTCCGGCATGAACACCGCGAAGCCGGCATCGGCGAGGATGCGCGCGTTCCCGAACTTGATCCAGTTCACCTCGGCGCTGGAGAACAGGCCGTGCAGCAGCACCAGCGGCCGGGCGCCGGTGTCTCCCATGGCATGCACCGCCAGCTTCGCTCCGCCGATCCCTTCGACGAACACGGTCTTCACATCGTCCACTGCCAACTCGCTCACGCCTGGATTGTCACTCGGGCGGCTCCATGCCCGCGGCCTGCCACCGCTTGACCACCGCGTCGTTCTCGCCGCTGGTGGTGCCGGGCAAGTGCCGCACGTCGGTCCACGCCGTCAACATGCTTTCGACCGCGTAGTTCTTCGAGGGACGGAACGGGGTCGGATCGTCGAAGCTGCCTACGGTGATGTCGAGGTTGCCGCCTTCCAGGAAGGCGAAGCCCAGCGGAGTCCCGCAGTGGGCGCAGAACGGCCGGTGCGCGATGGCCGAGGACTGGTACCAGTCCGGCTCCCGCTCCCAGGTGACCGTATCGTGCGGCGTGTTGACGTAGGCGACGGAGACGCCCCCCGTCGCCCGCCGACACATCTTGCAGTGGCACAAGTACGCCTCTGCGGGATCCACTTGCGCCGTGTAGCGGATGCGGCCGCACTGGCAGCCGCCGGTCAGGGTCCTGGTGGTCATGGGCAAAGGATAGACCCGCGGCCGCCCGGACGCAAATCGGGGCCCCGGCCGCTACATGATGATGCAGCAGCCCTTGGCCGATTCCTTCGTCGACCGCCGCCGGCCACCGCCCGACGCCGAAGCGCCGGTGGAGGCCGAAGTGCTGCTGGACGGGGGACTGGCGGGAAGCCCCTGGTCGAGCAGGTCGCCCTGCTCGCCGTCGCCGCCGTAGTACCACACCCCGGCTTCCAGCTCGCGGCGCCCCGTGCTCATCGTGCCGCGGATCTCGCTCGCCACCGCGCGACCGGTCTCGTCGGGGACCTCGTTGAACACCGGCCCCGTCGCGTTCCAGACGAGGACTGCGGAGGTGCGCGGCTCCGCCACCGTCACCGAAGGCGCGCCGAGCTGCTTCAGCAGCGCCTCGACGCCGTCGATGTCGTCGCGGCTGCTGCCGGTGAGCTGCCCGTAGCCTTGCGCCATCGCCGGGGTGACGACCACCACGTCGGGCGCGACGTCATTGAGCATCTGCCGGATCGTTCCGACCACATTCGCGTTGCCGAGGCAATCGGCGGGATAATGATAGAGGCCGCCGCGCTGCGTCCGCGTATTGGCGAAGGCAATCCCCATGCAGGTGTAGATCTGCGTGGTGCGCATGCCGACGTCGGACCCGCCGACGATGCCTTCGCCCATGTTCAGGCCGTTGAAATACTTCATGCCCCTGCTCCCACGACTTTGCGATGGGAGCAGGATAAACCCGTAGTGTCGCTGGCGCCAACGCTTTCAGCCGGGGATCAGCCCTTCTGGAGGTGCCGGCGGCCGAGCAGTTCCGCGATCTGGACCGCGTTGAGCGCCGCGCCCTTGCGCAGGTTGTCGGACACGCACCAGAGCGCCAGGCCGTTCTCCACCGTCGAGTCCTCGCGCACCCGGCTGACGTAGGTGGCACCGTCGCCCACGCTCTCGACCGGGGTGACGTATCCGCCGTCCTCGCGCTTGTCGACGAGCATCACGCCCGGCGCCTCGCGCAGGATGTCCTGCGCCTCGGCGGCGCTGATCTCGTCCTCGAACTCGACGTTGATCGATTCCGAGTGGCCGACGAAGACCGGCACGCGCACGCAGGTCGCCTGGACCTTGATCTTGGGATCGAGGATCTTCTTGGTCTCGACCACCATCTTCCACTCTTCCTTGGTGGAGCCGTCGTCGAGGAAGACGTCGATGTGCGGGATCACGTTGAAGGCGATCTGCTTGGTGAACTTGCGCGGCTCCACCGAGTCCCCGACGAAGATCGCGCGGCTCTGCTCGAACAGCTCGTCCATGCCGTCCTTGCCGGCGCCGGACACCGACTGGTAGGTGGAGACGACCACGCGCTTGATGCGGGCCTTGTCGTGCAGCGGCTTGAGCGCGACGACCATCTGAGCGGTCGAGCAGTTCGGGTTGGCGATGATGTTGCGCGCGGTGTAGCCGTCCACCGCCTCGGGGTTGACCTCGGGCACCACCAGCGGAACGTCGGGATCCATGCGGTAGAGCGACGAGTTGTCGATCACCACGCAGCCCTGCGCGGCGGCCTGCGGCGCATAGACCTTGGTCGCGGCCGAGCCGGCGGCGAAGAGCGCGATGTCCCAGCCGGTGAAGTCGAAGTGCTCGAGGTTCTTGACCTTGAGCATGCGCCCGGTCTCGCCGAACTCGATCTCGGTGCCGACCGAGCGGGAGGAGGCGACGGCGGCGATCTCGTCGCAGGGAAATTCGCGCTCGGCGAGGATGTTGAGCATTTCCCGGCCGACATTCCCCGTCGCGCCGACGACGACAACCCGATAACCCATCGCAAGATCCTTCCAGCAGCGCCCGTGCGGGCCGGCCCAGCCCGTGCGCGGAGTGAGCCGGCGGGTTACAGGCTGCCCGCGCGAAGGGCAAGCGCCGGGGCGGCAGCCTGCGGCATGCGGGTGCGGCGCCGAGGGTGCGGCACTGAGGGTGCGGCACTGAGAGTGCGGCACTGAGGGTGCGGCGGCGGGGGGCCGGGTCTGAGAACCGGGTCTGGTCGCGCCGGGGCTTCGACGCGCGCAGCTCAGGCGGGTGCGGCGAGGCCGATCGGGGGCGCGGGAGCGCGCGCGAAGGGTTGGCGCTTGCCATAGGCGAGCGAGCGCCAGAGCCATTCGAGCGGACCGCTGACGAAGTGGCGCAGCCACAGGTTCGCGAACACCAGCATGACCACGTCGATCACGGTGGCGGCGAGCGCCAGTTCGGTCCACCCGAACCGCCCCCACAGGCCCAGGCCCCAGGGCGCGAACACGAACCAGAGCGTCACCAGGCTGGTGAAGATGTAGATCGTGAAGGCCATGCGCCCGGCTGCCTTGAACGGCGCGAGGAGGTTGCGCCCTGCCTCGGTCTTCATCATCAGGTTGAGCAGCCCGACGTGGCCGAGGGTGACGGCAAGGCGGGCGAACTCGCTGGCGGCCGAACTGAGCGGCGGCGCCAGCGCGAAGCGGTAGAGATCGGCCACGTGCCAGGCGCGCAGGCCGCAGCCGACCGCGTAGGATGCCACCGCCAGGCCGGCGTAGAAGCGCGCCGACCTCTCCCCCTGGATCACCCCCCACTTGAACAGCGCCATGCCGATGAACATCGCGCAGACCGCTTCGAGCACCGAGAAGAAGGTGCCGTTGCCGTCGCCGAAGACCTTGTTCCAGGTGCCCCAGGCGAACATCAGGTAGTGCCAGGGGCTGCCCGCGCGGGCCTGGCGCTCCTCCTCGATCGCCTCGCGCGTCTCCTTCGAGGGCGGCTGGCTGAGGTCGCGGGCGGCGCGCCCTTCGCGCAGCTTCTCGACCATCTTCTTGTCCTCTTCGCCCAGCGTGGCGCCGGCCTGTTCCTTCTTCTCCAGCGCCTGCGCCTGCTCGATGCGCGCGACGCGGTCCTGGTAGCCGATGACGCCGCCGCCGCCGGGCCAGCCCACCGCCATGAGCGCCGCGAAGGACAGGCCCATCGCGACGAGCGCCTTGGGCGGCGCCTTGCGGAAGGGGAACAGCAGCAGCGCCGACAGGCCGTAGATCAGCAGGATGTCGCCGACCCAGGCGATCAGGAAGATGTCGATCAGCCCGAAGGCGATCAGCCAGAGGTTGCGCCGGTAGTAGAGGTCCGCCACCGCGACCGGATCGTCGGGACGCATCGCCCTGGCCGTGAACACCATAACGCCGGCGCCGAACAGCATTTGGAACAGCCCGCGCTGCGTGCCGTCCCAGAACACCGCGATCGCCGCCCAGGTGACCTGGTCGGCCGGGGACCACGACAACCGCCGGATGTCGTCCATCCAGGAGGCCACGTTGGTGGCCATGAAGGGGATGTTCATGTAGAGGATGCCCAGGATCGCGATCCCGCGCATGACGTCCAGCACGTCGATCCGCGCCTTGCCGCGAACCGGGCCCAACTCTGCCGCCGTCCCCGTCATGACGTTCCCCACAAGTGTTGTCGCCCAAGAGTACGGGGGCGCCATCAAGTGGTCAATCAGGTAGTTCCCAAGCAACCATGACAATTTCTGTTGGCAAAGGAGTCGATGAGGATGCTTCGACTTCGGCCGAGTAAATAACTATGCGGCGTGGACAAATTGGGACTTCCGGTCTCGCCCCAATCCTCCCCCTTGAGGGAGGGGAACCATGCGAAGCATGGTGGAGGGGCACGAGCGGTTTGCGTGACCTTGACCGGCAGGAGGTTCTGCTGCGGGCCAACGCGATGGCACGCAAACCGAGGGTGCCCCTCCACCACCCTGCGGGTGGTCCCCCTCCCCGTTCCGGGAAGGATGGCTACGACGGCTTCCGCCCCCTTGCGGCCCCTGATTAATCAGCGGGCACGCGGCATCGTCGCCGCCAAAATGCTAGCGGCACATAGCAAAGGCTTGAAACGATAGACGAAATGGCAACTGACTGCCAAAATCCTCCGAACGTAACAGCGTAGGTTCCACAAACGACAACTGGTCCAGTCAAAGCAAATATAACCGGGTTTCACTCAATCCAACCGCCGTCGAACCAACATAAAATCGCGATTGCTATCACCCATGGAATGGAAAGCATTCCGCCAAGCCACAGTCCAAGCCCGCCTCCGGCGAAACTAAACCCGGAGGTAGTGCCTACCGTCCCAGCCATGCCAGTCCGGATAATCCGATTGCATGCACGATCAATATCGTGGCCATCAGATCGGTGTATGACTTAGGCTTGTCCATAGCGCCGCAGATTGCATGAACCTAGATCAGCAATCAATGTCCGCTCCCCACCCCATTTAGGTCATTCCGGTCGACAAGGTTTGTCCACGCGGCCTAGCGAAATCAACTCAATCGCTTTCACATCTTTGCCGTGGATCGAAGAGGCGCCCGATATGGCGCATCTCCAACGCGAAAAGGCCGCGCTCCGGATCGCAATCTCCGGAGCGCGGCCCCTGTCTCGGCCTGTCTGATCCCGCGACCCATCGCGCGGGCCGCGCCTCAGTGCGCGGTGGCGGCCGTCGCCGGGGTGTGCGCGGGGGCGGCGGCGAGCTCGTCCGCCTCGGTCCACTCGATCGCCGTGAGCGGCTCGGTGAGCGCCTTGGCCAGCACCTCGTCGACGTGGCTGACCGGGATGATCTCCAGCCCCTGCTTCACGTTCTCGGGGATCTCGGCCAGGTCCTTGCGGTTCTCCTCCGGGATCAGCACCGTGGTGATGCCGCCGCGCAGCGCCGCGAGCAGCTTCTCCTTCAGGCCCCCGATCGGCAGGACCCGGCCGCGCAGCGTGACCTCGCCGGTCATCGCCACGTCCTTGCGGACGGGGGTGCCGGTGAGCGTGGACACGATCGAGGTGACCATGCCGATGCCCGCCGAGGGACCGTCCTTGGGCACCGCACCTTCGGGCAGGTGGATGTGGATGTCCTTCTTGTGGAACACGCTCGGCTTGATGCCGTAGGCGGGCGAGCGGGCACGCACGAAGCTGTAGGCGGTCTGGATCGACTCGTTCATGACGTCGCCCAGCTTGCCGGTGGCCTTGATCTGGCCCTTGCCCGGCACGGTGACGCTTTCGATGGTGAGCAGCTCGCCGCCCACCTCGGTCCAGGCCAGTCCGGTGACGGCGCCGACCTGGTGCTCCTCCTCGCCCACGCCGTGGCGGAACTTGCGCACGCCCGCGAACTCGGAGAGGTTTTCCGAAGTGATCGTCACTTCGCTCGCCTTGCCCTCCAGGATCTGGCGCAGCGACTTGCGCGCCAGCCGGGCGATCTCGCGCTCCAGCGTGCGCACGCCCGCCTCGCGGGTGTAGTAGCGGATCAGGTCGCGCAGGCCCGCCTCGGTCAGGGTGAACTCGCCCTTCTTGAGCCCGTGCGCCTCCACCTGCTTGCGGATCAGGTGGCGCTCGGCGATCTCGACCTTCTCGTCCTCGGTGTAGCCTTCGAGCCGGATGATCTCCATGCGGTCGAGCAACGGCTGCGGCAGGTTGAGGCTGTTCGCGGTGCACACGAACATCACGTCCGACAGGTCGATGTCGAGTTCGAGGTAGTGGTCCTGGAACTTGGCGTTCTGCTCCGGATCCAGCACTTCGAGCAGCGCCGAGGCCGGGTCGCCGCGGAAGTCCTGGCCCAGCTTGTCGATCTCGTCGAGCAGGAACAGCGGGTTCGACCTGCCCGCCTTGCGCAGGTTGGTGACGATCTTGCCCGGCAGCGAGCCGATGTAGGTGCGCCGGTGGCCGCGGATCTCTGCCTCGTCGCGCACGCCGCCCAGCGACTGGCGGATGAACTCGCGGCCGGTGGCCTTGGCGATCGACTTGCCCAGCGAGGTCTTGCCCACGCCCGGCGGGCCGACGAGGCACAGGATCGGCCCCTTCAGCTTGTTGGTGCGCGCCTGGACCGCCAGGTACTCGACGATGCGGTCCTTGACCTTGTCGAGCGCGTAGTGATCGGCATCGAGGATCTCCTGCGCCGAGGAGATGTCGCGCTTGAGCTTGCTCTTCTTGCCCCAGGGCAGCCCCAGCAGCACGTCGAGGTAGTTGCGGATGACCGTCGCCTCGGCGCTCATCGGCTGCATCGAGCGCAGCTTCTTCAGCTCCGTGGTGGCCTTCTCGCGCGCTTCCTTGGACAGGCGGGTCTTCTCGATCCGCTCGGCCAGCTCCTGCAGCTCGTTGCCCTCGTCGCCCTCGCCGCCGCCCAGCTCGGACTGGATCGCCTTGAGCTGCTCGTTGAGGTAGTATTCGCGCTGGGTCTTCTCCATCTGCCGCTTCACGCGGCCGCGGATCTTGCGCTCGACCTGCAGGACGCCGAGTTCGCCCTCCATGAAGGAGAACACCATCTCCAGCCGCTTGAGCGGATCGGGCTCGGAGAGCACGGCCTGCTTGTCGGCCACCTTGGCAGACAGCTGCGCGGCGACGGTGTCGGCCAGCTTGGCCGCGTCCTCGATGTCGCCCAGCTGCTCGCCGGCGTCCTGGCTCAGCTTCTTGTTGAGCTTGGCGTACTCGCCGAACTGATCGACCACCGAGCGCATCATGGCGGCGACTTCGGCGCCCTCCACCGTGACGGGATCGATCGGCTCGACGCCCGCGACGAGCATCTCGCCATCCTCGACCTGCTCGGTGCGCAGCGTCTCCAGCCGCGCGCGGTCCTGCCCTTCGACGAGGACGCGCACGGTGCCGTCGGGCAGCTTGAGCAGCTGCAGCACGCTGGCGACCACGCCGGTGTCGTAGAGGTCGTCACGGTCGGGATCGTCGCAGCCGGGGTCCAGCTGCGCCAGCAGGAAGATGTCCTTGTCGCCGGCCATCGCGGCTTCGAGCGCGGCGACCGATTTCTCACGCCCGACGAAGAGGGGCACGACCATGCCCGGGAAGACGACGATGTCACGCAGCGGTAGAAGCGGAAGCAGGTTCACGAGGCAAATTCCAATTCATCACGCCCGGGAGGATGCCTGTCCGCGCCCCACCCGGCCCATTGCGGAGGATATGGGGTCTTTCCACCGCCTTGCAATCCGGTACGGCCTAAAGACTGTGGACGCGGACAGGCGGGGCTGCGCGCCGGGTCATGCCGGGAGCGGCCGCAATCAGGCGCAATCCCCGGCGGCGTTCGCGTCCGGCGCGCAGAAGGCTCGACGCTGGCGGCGATGTTCGTCTAGGACGCGCGAACGCGACGCGGCTGAGACGTGAGGGCGCAAGCAGCCTCGAGGAGTGATGATGAAGCGAATCTGTGGCCCGCTGCTGGGTCTCGCCGCCGTCGTGGGCGCGGTTCCGGCGCTCGCCGATACGGCCGACGTTCCCGCCGCGGACCGCAGCGTCGGCAGCATGCTCACGAACACCGGCGACGCCCCTGTGTCCGCCAGCCTGACCGCACCCGCCGCGGCGATTCGCGATTCGGCGCCAGCCCCCTACTGCGACCTCTCCGCGCAGGACACCTGCCGCGTCGGCGGGCTGGACCAGGGCGAAGGCGCGGTTCCCGGCCTGGCCGAGGGCGTTCCCGGCTGGGACCTCGCCCGCCTTGCCGCCGCAGGCCCCTCCCCCGATGGCAACCCTGCCGCCCTGGCGCTCGAGCCCGACCTCGGGGCGGACGGGACGGCGCGTTACCGGCTGGCCGACCAAGGCTGCGGCCTTGCCTGCTACCCCCCGGGCTCGGGCATTCCGGACGACTGGGCCGACCATGTCCCCGCCGACCAGTCGCGCACCCGCGGCTTCTGGAAGCAGGCCGGCGCCGTGAAGACCGAAAGCCTTCTGTTCCTCGGCTATTTCAGCTCGATGACGGTCATCAAGCTGACCAAGGACACCAAGGCGTTCCACTTCAAGGACGAGGGCTGGTTCGGCAAGGACACCGACAACATCGGCATCGACAAGCTGACCCACGCCTTCAACACCTACCTCCTCGCCGAATTCCTCCACGACCGCATCCACCGCCGCACCGAGGCTTCGGCGGGAGACGCGCTGACCGCGGGGCTGATCGCCTCGGGACTGATGCTCTACAACGAGTTCTCCGACGGCATCGAGGTCGATTCCGGCTGGTCCATCCAGGACGTGGCGATGAACTTCGCCGGGGCGGGCTTCTCGGTGCTGCGCAACACCGTGCCGGGGCTGAAGGAAAAGCTGGCGTTCAAGATCGAGGTCATCCCCAACGGCCAGATCTACAGCCACACCGGCAAGAAGCACTACGAGCAGCAGCGCTTCATGCTCTCGCTCCGGGGCGCGGGCTTCCACCAGCTCGACAATTCGCCGCTGCGCTATCTCGACCTCCAGGTCGGCTACTACGCCTCCGACTTCACCAACCAGGACCGCGAGGCTGGCATCGAGCCCAAGCGGCACCTGTTCGTCGGCGTCGGCCTGAACCTGGGCGAACTGCTGTTCGGCAAGTCGACCTCGAAGCTGGGCCGCGCCGCGTACTCGGTGCTCGACTATTTTCAGGTTCCGTACACGTCGCTGCGCTACGACACGACGGGTCGCTTCGGCAACTGAGCGCGGACCTTTCGATGTGGCGCGATGGAAGACCAATGCAGGCGCGATCCGGGGCTGCCGCGGCATGACACCGGTGCCCTTCCTGCGCATACCGCCCTTTCCGCGGCACCGCGCTGCCCCGCTCGCGGTCCCGGTTGAGGGGCTTTCCGGCGAAGGCGGGAACGGAGCCGGCCGGGACGACGGCGCAGCGATCGCCGAAGCGCTTCGGAGCCACCGCGTCGGCGGCACCTTCTGGGGCAGCGCGGTCGCGCTGCCGCGCGGACACGACGTGCTGGTCTGCGCCTCGCCCCACCGGGACCGGGGCAAGGCCCTCGCCGCGGCGGCGCGCTCGCCCGAGATCCTCGCCCGCGCCGTCACCCTGGGGCGGATCCGCGGACTGGAGGATCTCGCGTCGATCCCGGTGCAAGCGGATCCCTGGCATGCCTGCGCCGGAGCATCGCTGGTGCTGGCCGACGCCGAGAGCGAGGTGGCGCTGGTGGCCGCGCTGCTGGGCGTGCCGCTGCGGGTGATCGGCGCCGGGCGGTTCGCCGCGCTCAACGACGCCTCCGCCCTCGCCGCGGTGATCGAACGCGACCTGACCGCCAACTGGCGCTACCGCGACCCGTTCCGCGGGGGCGTGCTGGCGCCCACCGAGGCAATCGCCCTGCTCGGGCACTGGCGCGCGCTGGTCGAAGCGAACCGGCCGGTGGTGCAGGTGCATGGCGTCGCCCGCTGGAAGCAGGTCACCGCCGATGCCCTGCTGTGGAACGGCACGGGCCCGGTCCCGTACGCGGGCCGGCGAGCGGAGACGCCGGATGCGGGCGCGCAAGTGCTGGCCTGGGTGGCGCGCAGCGATGCGCCGAGCCTTGCCCGCATGGAGGCGCGCGGCGTGCGGGTGGGCGAGATCGAGGACGGCATGATCCGCTCGACCGGGCTGGGCGCCAATTGCGTCCCGCCGCTGTCGATCGTGGTCGACGCGGCCGGGCCCCACTTCGATCCCGCGCAGCCGAGCGGGCTGGAGACCATCCTGCAGACCGCGGACATCGACGCGGGGCTGGTCCGGCGCGCCGCCGCCCTGCGCGAGACGCTGGTGCGGCAGGGCATCAGCAAGTACGGCCGCGACGGCGCCCATGCCGCGGCGCCGCAGCAGGCGGGGGGCGCGCCGGCGGACGCCAGGCGCCGGGTGCTCGTCACCGGGCAGGTGGAAGACGATCGCTCGGTCCTGCGCGGCGGGGCCGGGCTTGCCAACCTCGAACTGCTGCGCCGCGCCCGCGCGCTGGAGCCGGACGCCTGGATCGTGTTCAAGCCGCACCCCGACGTCGAGGCGGGCCACCGCAAGGGCCACATTCCCGACGCGCAGGCGCTGGAGCTGGCCGACGCGGTCGACCGCACCGCCTCGATCGCGGCGCTGCTCGACCGGGTCGACGCCGTCCACGTGCTGACCTCGCTGGCGGGCTTCGAGGCCCTGATGCGCGGCCGCGAGGTTGTCACCCACGGCGTCCCCTTCTATGCAGGCTGGGGACTGACGCGCGACATCGGACCTGTACCCGCCCGGCGCACGCGCCGGCGCAGCCTGGACGAACTGGTGGCCGCTACGCTGATCCTCTACCCCCGCTACCTGGACCCCGTCACGCGCCTGCCGTGCGAAGCGGAACTGCTCGTGGAGCGGATGGCCTCGGGCGAGGCCCGGGTCAGCACCCCGCTGATCCGCCTGCGCGAAGCCCAGGGCAAGCTCAACCGCCTGCTCGGCCGAAGGAGCCGACCATGAAGCCGATGATGCTGCCGCCGCAGGCCCGGCGCTTCCTGTTCCTGCAAGGACCGCCCGGCCCGTTCTTCCACAGCCTCGGCCGCGCGCTGGAAGCGCACGGCGCGGCGGTCCATCGCATCAACCTGTCGGGCGGCGACGCGCGCGACTGGCCGGACGGGGCGACCGCCTTCCGCGGGCTGATGCGGGACTGGCCGCTGTTCTTCGATCGCTACGTGCAGCAGCACGGCATTACCGACGTCGTGCTCTACGGCGACTGTCGCCCGGTCCACTTGCGCGCGCTGCGCCTGGCACGGCTGCGCGGCATCCACATCCACGTGTTCGAGGAAGGCTACATCCGCCCGGACTGGATGACGCTGGAGCGCGACGGCGTGAACGGCCACTCCAGCTTCGAGCGGTGCCCCTCGGCGCTGCTCGCCGCCGCGGCGCAGCTTCCGGACATCCCCAGCCTGCCGCCCATCACCGCCTCGTTCAACCGCCGCGCACGCGACAGCTACTGGCACTACCACAGCGTCGTGACCGGGCGCCTGCTGATGCGCTTCCCGTTCTACCGGACCCACCGGCCGGGCTCGATCATCGCCGAGGGCATCGGCTGGATCCGGCGCTTCCGCCTGCGCCAGCGCCGCGCGTTGCAGGCGCAGGAGACGCTTTCCGCCATCGCCGGGCGCACGTACTTCCTGTTCCCGCTGCAGCTCTCCGGCGACTACCAGATCCGCGCCCACTCGCCGTTCCTGTCGATGGCGATGGCGCTCGACTATGTCCTCGCCAGCTTCGCCCGCTACGCGCCCGAGGACGCGGTGCTGGTGGTGAAGGAGCATCCGCTCGACGTCGGCTATCGCAACTGGCGCACCACCATTCGCCGCCGCAGCCGCCATCACGGGGTCGAGGGACGCGTCCTGCACATCGACGGCGGCGACCTGCAGCGGCTCTGCGAGGAATCGCAGGGCGTCGTCTGCGTGAACAGCACCTCGGGCACGCTGGCGCTGTCCGCCGGCATGCCGGTGATCGTGCTTGGAGACGCGGTCTACGACGTTCCGGGCATCACCCACCAGGCTTCGCTCGACCGGTTCTGGACCAAGCCCGAGATGCCGGACATGGCGCTTTACGAGGCGTTCCGGAAGGTGCTCCACGCCAAGTGCCTGGTCCGCGGGGGCCTCGCCAGCGAATCGGCCATGCGCACTCTCATCGACAACAGCGTCGAGCGGCTGCTGGTCCCCGTCGAACTGCCTGACGGTCCGGCGTTCCGCCGCCGCGTGCGCGCGCTCGCCGGCTGAGGCGGCCGCTCCGCCCCAGTCTCAGGAGTGCGGTTCGAGGTGCGCGTCGGGCAGGCGCCCGCGCGCCCTCAGGTGGTCGAACAGCCGGTTTACCAGCGGGTTGGACCAGCCCGAGTTGGTCGCGAAGTCGCGCTTCAGGGTATCGTGGTGGATCTGGTGCGCCTCCGGGCTCATCAGCAAGCCGGCGCGACGCAGGGCGACGATGAACCACGGATTCTCGCGGCGATGCAGCGTCCCGTGGAAATACTGCGCGAAGGCGCCGCCCACGAGGAAGGCGAAGATCCCGGCCATCGCCCAGCCCGGGACCTGCCAGAGAACCGCCGCGGCGTTCGCCAGCAGCGACAGCGGCAGGGCCCCGGCGATCACCGTCGATCCGATCAGGCGCCAGAGCTGCCGGCGGCCCAGCGCATCGGGCCGCGGGTGGTGGTTCTTGAAGTCGTAGGAGATCCGCTCGAACGGGTTGAGCCGCGCCATCCGTTCGCGGAACATGCGCTGGTACTCCTCGGACTCGCGCGAGCCCTCGTAGAAGAAGATCGCATCCAGCCCCATGCCGGGGCGGCAGGCGCGATAGTCCATGTACATGTGGATGAGGCCCGAGAGCAGGTCCGCCAGATACCAGGCCGCGAGCATGGCGGGGATCGCCGCCCAGTGCGGATCGGCCACCGCGAACGCCAGGTTCATTCCCAGCGATGCCAGGAACAGTGTCAGGAGAAGCTTCTGCAGGGCCATGCACGGCTGGTACACTTCGGCGCGCGGCTTGCCAATCGCAGGGGTCGATTGCTAGGCGGCGCTCCATGCCCGAACAGCCACGGCAAGCCCCATCGGCCCTGCCGACCTCTCGCCCCCATGCCGAGCGCCCTTATGTGTTCGACGCCAGCCGGCTGGTCTGGCGGCTGTGGCGCCGGCGCCTGCCGACCGGGATCGACCGTGTCTGCCTGGCCTACCTGGAGGCCTTCTCCGACCGCTCGCTCGCGCTGCTGCAATGGCGCGATCGCCGCATGGTGCTCGGCCCGCGCGACAGCGATGCCCTGTTCGCGCTGCTGCTCGGCGGCGCTGCGGGGGGGCTCTCCCGCCGCCGGCTGGTGGCGCTGCTGGCGCGAGCCCTTCCCGCGGCCGCGCTTCGCCGGCCGGCGCTGGCAGGGCGAACCTACCTGAACGTCGGCCACACCGGGCTCCAGGTCGATTCGCTGGCGTCGTGGCTGCGCCGCGTCGGCCTGCGCCCGGTCTATCTCGTCCACGACCTGATCCCGATCACCCATCCGCACTTCTGCCGCGCCGGCGAGGCGGACAAGCACGCCGCGCGCATGCGCAACGTGCTGCGCAGCGCCGCCGGCGTCATCCTGAACTCGGCGGACACCGGACGCGAATTGCGCCGCTTCGCCGAAGCGCAGGGGCTGCCCGTCCCGCCGATGCTGGTGGCGCCGCTCGGCATCGAGCGCCTGCCGCCGGCGCCGTCCGGGAGCCCGCATCCGCGCCCCTACTTCCTGAGCATCGGCACGATCGAGGCGCGCAAGAACCACATGCTGCTGCTGCGCGCCTGGCAGCGCCTGCGCGCCGGCATGGGCAGCCGCACGCCGGACCTCGTGCTCGTCGGCCAGCGGGGCTGGGAGGCGCAGGAGACCTTCGCGGCGCTCGATGCGCAGCCCGCCGGGCAGCCGGGCCGGATCGTCGAGCTCGGCCGCTGCGACGATGCGCAGCTTGCCTGCTGGATCGACCATGCCTGCGCCATGCTCATGCCGAGCCGGGTGGAGGGCTACGGGCTTCCGGTCCTGGAGGCGCTGTCGCGCGGCACGCCGGTGATCGCCAGCGACCTGGAGGTCTACCGCGAGATCGCGGGCGACATCCCCCTCCTGCTCGACCCGGACGACGAGGCAGCCTGGGCCTCCGCCGTTCAGGAGGCTCTCTCCACCGGCGCGGACGGCCGGCGCCAGCGCGAAGCCCTGCGCGGCTATGCGCCGCCGACCTGGGAGGGACACATGGCGCGCGTCGCAGACTGGCTGCTAACCCTGCCCTAACCGCGCGCTATTTCACCGGCAGGCGCTCCAGCCGGCGCTGCGCCGCGCCTGGTCGAGATGCAGGTGGTTGGCGTGCGCCGCATTGTAGTCCGGCGACAGCACCGTCGCGAAGTTCGCGCAGGCCGCGTCGCGGACCGTATGGAGGAACGCCGAGGCGGAGACATCCGAAGCCCCGGACGCGGTCCAGTCCCGCAGCACGCTGATCCGGCGCCCGTCGGCCAGCACGAAGCCCGCGATGTCGATGGCGTTGCCTCTCGCGTGCTCGCTCCAGTTCCCCTCCTCGCCGCCTCCGATGCGCCGGCAGTTCGCCGTGCCGAGATGCTCGATCCGCACCACCCGCGATCCCAGCGTCGCCTCTGCGGCGGGCTGGACGCCATGGCGCAGCCAGCGGGCGAGCCCCGCATCGATGGCGCAGGTGGCTTGCGCGCCCCCAGGTCGGAGCGCGACGTCGAGGTGCGCCGGAGCAGAAAGGCGCTTGCGGTCGTCGCGGCGGCAAGCGCCCTCCCCCGCCGGCAGCAGCGCCGCGAACGGGATTGCGCTGCGCTCCAGGAAACCGCGGCAAGCCTGCCGGTCGGCACGCAGCGCCGCGACCTTGCGCGCGGTCGCCCAGCCGTCCGGATCGGACAGCTCCAGTGGCTTCCACGGGTCATGCTGCGGATGATCGCCAAGCCATGCCCGTGCACCCACCAGCAGGCATCCCAAAAGCAGCAGGAACAGGAGCACGCGGTCGAGCAGGGGAAAGGCCATGGGAGCTAAAGCCCCGCCGCCCGTCTTCGTTTCAGCCCAGCAGCCCGGCCGCACGCTTCGGCGACCGCGGCACACACCGCGTCCCGCCTGCCGCCCCCGGCTGGAACGGCGGCCTTTATCCAAGGATTGGCGCTGCAAAGGAGATTGCTCATGACCATGATCCGGATGCGGGACGGCACCCACCTTCGCGTCAAGACACTCGGGACCGGTCGCCCGGTGGTGCTGATCCACGGCTGGCCGCTATCCGCCGATTCCTGGGACGCCGTGATGATCGGGCTGGCCGAAAGCGGCTTTCGCGCGATCGCCTACGACCGGCGCGGCTTCGGCCGGTCCGACCAGCCTCCCGGCGGCTACGACTATGACACCTTCGCGGACGACCTGGCGGAAGTCATGGCCGCGACGCAGGCCACGCAGGACGCCGCGCTGGTGGGGTTCTCGATGGGCGGCGGGGAGATCGCGCGCTACATGTCACGCCACGGCGGCCGCGGGGTCAGCCACGCCGTCCTGGTCTCCTCGGTGGTGCCCTACGTCCTGCGGACCGACGACAATCCCCACGGCGTGCCCGCATCGGTCTTCGAGGAAATGACCGAAGGGATGAAGACCGACTTCCGGGCTTTCTTCACGGGTTTCTTCAGGCAGTTCTACGGCGTCGGCATCCTGAAGCACCCGGTCAGCGACGAGGAACTGCAATGGGCCTGGAACACGACCATGCAGGCCGGGCAATATGCCACGCTGCAAGCCGCGGCCGCCTTCGCCTATACCGACTTTCGCCCCGACCTGCCCCACCTGACAGTGCCTACGCTGGTGATCCACGGCACCGCCGACGCGACGGTTCCCATCGAGGCGACCGGCCGGGCCGTCGCCGCGCAAGTGCCGTCGGCGGACCTGGTCGAGTACGAGGGCGAGCCGCACGGGCTGTTCGCCACCCAGGCGCAGCGACTGACCCGCGACATCGTCGCGTTCCTGCGCGGCGAGACGATCGAGGCGCGGCAGGGGATGCTGGACGCGCTGACCGCCGACGCTCTAGCGGTCGGACCCCTGTAGCGCCGCCTGTCGGCAACCCTGTGGATAACCCCGGCACCAGCAGGGCATAAGAAAAGGGGAGCGCTCTTCCGAGCGCTCCCCTTCCTTGTTCCATTGCCCTGGCAGATCCCGTCAGATCGGCGGCACGGGCTGCGGCGGCGCGTCGCTGTCGTCCTCGTGGACTTCGATGATGCCGCGACCGACGTGGCTCTTGCGATAGCCGTAGGCGAAGTAGAACACGAGGCCGATCGCACCCCAGATCGGCAGCACCAGCATGGCTTCCATCGGCAGGTTGAAGAACAGCACCACGCAGCCGATCGCGGCGATCGGCGCCACCACCCAGACGAGCGGCGTGCGGAACGGACGGACGCGCTGCGGATCACGCAGGCGCAGGATCATGACCGCGACCGAGACCATGAAGAAGGCGAACAGCGTCCCCGAGTTGGAAATGTCCGCCAGCTGGCCCACCGGCAGGAGCGCGGCAGCGATGGCGACGAAGATGCCCGTCAGGAGCGTCACCACGTGCGGCGTCTTCCACTTGGGGTGGATGGTCGCCAGCTTCTCCGGCAGCAGGCCGTCGCGCGCCATCACGAAGAAGATGCGGGTCTGGCCATAGAGCATCATCAGGATGACCGAGGGCAGCGCCAGGTTCGCCGCAAGGCCGATGAGGTCGCCCGCGCGGGTGTAGTTGATCGACCGCAGAACATGGGCCAGCGCCTCGTTCGAGCAGACCAGCGGGGTCTCGCCCCGAGCGGCCAGGGCAGCGCACTGCGCGGTGAACTCGGCCGAGCCGGGCTGGACGCCCAGCGCCGTGGGCTGTGCGCCGATGGCGCCGATCGCGCCGCCGGCGACGAGGAGATAGAACACGGTGCACAGGGCAAGGCTGCCGATCAGGCCGATCGGCACGTTGCGCTGCGGGTTGCGGGTTTCCTCCGCCGCCGTGGAGACCGCGTCGAAGCCGACGTAGGCGAAGAAGATCGAGGATGCGGCGCCGACGACGCCCATGCCGCTCGTACCGGCGGGGCCGAACCAGCCGTTGGGTGCGAAAGGCGCGAAGTGCTCCCCTTCCACTGCCGGCAGGGCAAGCGCGATGAACATGGTCAACGCGGCGACCTTGATGGCCACCAGGATCGCGTTGAAGGTGGCGCTTTCCTTGGTTCCCAGCATCAGCAGGAAGGTGACCGCCAGCGCCACGACCACGGCCGGCACGTTGATGATGCCGCTCGAGAAGTCGACGCCGGTGAGCGACCAGGTGGGCCCCGCCGCCAGAACCTGTGGCAATTCGAACCCTGTCAGGCTTTTCAGCAGCCCCATGAAGTACCCGGACCAGCCCACCGACACGGCGGAGGCGGCGACGGCGTATTCGAGGATCAGAGCCCAGCCCACCATCCAGGCCAGCAGTTCGCCGACGACGGCGTAGGAATAGGTATAGGCCGAGCCCGAGACCGGCACCATCGACGCCAGTTCCGAGTAGCACAGCGCCGCCACCGCGCAGACGAAGCCGGCGATCACGAAGCTCCACATCATGCCCGGGCCGGCCTTCTGCGCCGCTGCCGCGGTCAGCACGAAGATGCCGGTGCCGATGATGGCGCCGACGCCCAGGAGAGTCAGTTGCACGGGCCCCAGCGAGCGATGCAGTGATTTCTTTTCCGCGGTAGCCAGGATGGCGTCCAGCGGCTTTACGCGTCCGAACATTGTGGACCCCTCATTTTTTGATGGCGGGAGGCTAACGACAAGCGGGCGCTTGGCAAGAGCCCAAGGCCGGAGATTCCCCGGATTCGTAATTTTCTTGCCGCTGATCGCAAGAGGCGATCGACCGCACGTACATGTCCGTCTTGCCGTTTGCCGCCGGCCGGGGCTGCCGCTACAAGCCCCCGCCATGTCCACGACCTTCCAGATCGACACCGCCACCAGCCGCGCCAACCCCACTCCGGCGCCGATGAAGCGGCTGACCGTTCCCGCGATCCGCCGCCGCAAGAAGGACGGGGTGACGGCCGATCCCATCGTCATGCTCACCGCCTACACCGCACGGCAGGCGCAGCTGCTCGACGCGCATTGCGACTTGCTCCTGGTGGGCGACAGCCTGGGCCAGGTGATCTACGGCCTACCCTCCAGCGTGCCGGTCACGCTCGACATGATGATCGCGCACGGCGCCGCGGTGGTGCGGGGCAGCTATCATGCGGCGGTGATCGTCGACATGCCGTTCGGCGCCTACGAGCAGTCGCCGCAGCAGGCGTTCGCGAATGCCGCCCGCATCCTCAAGGAGACCGGGTGCGCCGGGGTCAAGCTAGAGGGCGGAGCCGCCATGGCGGAGACCGTCCGCTTCCTCACCGAGCGCGGCATCCCGGTGATGGGGCACGTGGGCCTGACCCCGCAGGCGGTCAACCTGCTCGGCGGCTACAATGCGCGCGGCCGCAGCGAGGCGGAAGCGGAGAAGATCGTCGCCGACGCGTGCGCGCTGGATGAGGCCGGCGCCTTCGCCGTCGTGATCGAGGGCGTGGTGGAGCCGATCGCCATCGCCGCCACCCGGGCCATCGCCTGTCCCACGATCGGCATCGGCGGATCGGCCCAGTGCGATGGGCAGGTGCTGGTGACCGAGGACATGCTCGGCATGTTCGAACGCGTGCCCCGGTTCGTGAAGCGCTATGCCGACATGGCGGCGCTGGTGTCCGAAGCCGCGGCTACGTACGCGGCGGAAGTGCGGGCGCGCAGCTTCCCCGGCCTCGAGCAGACCTACCAGCCGCGGCAGGACTGAGGTCAGGCCGGGGGTCAGGCCGGAGGTCAGGCCTGAGATCAGGACTGCAGGTCGTACTGCTTGAGGAGGTCGTAGAGCGTCGGCCGGCTGATCCCCAGCATCTTGGCCGTGCTCGAGATGTTGCCCTCGCTGCGCGCGAGCGCGTGGCGGATGACCTTGCGATCCGCCTGCTCGCGCGCCGCCTTCAAGTTGAGAGCGCCCGTCACGTGGGCGTCGGGATCGGCAAGGTCGAGGTCCGCGGCGCTGACGAGCTTCTCGTCGGCCATGATCGCGGCCCGCTTGACCCGGTTCTCCAGCTCCCGGACATTGCCCGGCCAGTGCCAGGCATCTATGGCGGCGAGCGCGTCGGCGGAGAAGCCGCGCACGCGCGGGTTCATCTCCTGCGCGTACCGCGTGAGGAAGGCCTTGGCGAGCAGCGTGGGATCGCCAGACCGCTCCGCCAGGCTCGGGATGCGCACCACGATCTCCGCAAGACGGTAGTAGAGGTCCTCGCGGAAGCGGCCGTCGGCGATCATCGCCTCCAGGTCCTGGTGCGTGGCGCAGACGATGCGGGTGTCCACCGGGATGGACTGCCGCGAACCGACGCGCTCGATCACCCGCTCCTGCAGGAAGCGCAGCAGCTTGACCTGGAGCTGCAGCGGAATGTCGCCCACCTCGTCGAGGAACAGCGTGCCACCGGCGGCCTGCTCGATCTTGCCCGGCGTGGTCTTGATCGCCCCGGTGAACGCGCCCTTTTCGTGCCCGAACAGCTCGCTCTCCAGCAGGTTCTCCGGGATCGCGGCGCAATTGATGGCGACGAACGCGCCTCTCGCCCGGCCGCTGGACTCGTGCAGGCCGCGCGCCAGCAGTTCCTTGCCGGTGCCGCTGGCGCCCAGCAGCATGACAGACACGCTGGTGTTGGCCACCCGCTCGATCGTGCGCGCGACCCGGACCATTTCGGGGGCGGCGGTGATCAGGCGGCCGAGCACTTTCTCGTCCTTCTCGACCTTCCCCGCCAGCCGGCGGTTCTCCTCCTCCAGCCGGTGCAGGTGCAGCGCACGGCGCACGATCAGGCCGAGCGTGTCGATGTCCACCGGCTTCTGGTAGAAGTCGTAGGCGCCGCGCGCGATGGCCTGCAGCGCGCTGTCGCGGGCACCGTGGCCGGACGCCACCACGACCTTGGTGTCGGGCTTGAGCGCCATGATCTCGTCGAGCACGGCGAATCCCTCGCTGGTGCCGTCCGGATCAGGCGGGAGGCCGAGGTCCAGCGTCACCACGTCCGGCGCCTCGGAGCGGAGCAGCGCGAGGGCGCTGGCGCGGTCGCCGGCGACGAAGACCTCGAAGTCCTCGTAGGCCCACTTGAGCTGCGCCTGGAGTCCGGCGTCGTCCTCCACGACCAGGAGCTTGGGCAGGCTCGCGGGCGGGGCACTCTGGGTCATCACGCTACCTTCTGGTCGTTAAAGGCTATCGCCGGGTACAGGTCGGTCGCGACGGCCAGCGGAAGGCGCACGACGAAGCGCGACCCCAGCCCCTCGCGCGATTCGACGTCGAGCCGTCCCCGCATCGCGTGCAGCAGCTCGCGCGCCTCGAAGGCGCCGATGCCGAAGCCGCCGCTCTTGGTCGAGACGAAGGGCTTGAACAGGCGGTTGCGCACGAAGTCGGCGCTCATCCCGCAACCGGAATCCAGCACTTCGAAGCGCGCGCTCGGTCCTTCGACGGCGAGGGACAGGAACACCGGGCTTTCGGGCGCGCTGGCGTCGAGCGCATTCTGGACGAGATGGACCAGCACTTGCTCCAGCGAATGGCGGCTGGCCATGATCGTCACCTCGCGCGCTTCGGCGAGCACCACCTGCGGGTGACTGCGGAAGCGCTCCATCACGGCCGCGAGGACCTGGCCTGCGGGCACCTCCTCCAGCTTGTCGGCACCTCCCGGGCCATAGCGGGACAGGCGGGCGAGCAGGGCGTTCAGCTTGTCCGAGGAGTTGCGCAAGGTGACCAGCATGTCGGCGCGGAACGCCGGCTTCTCCGCATGCAGCTCCGCGTTTCGCGCCAGCAGGCTGAACTGGCTCGCCAGGTTCTTGATGTCGTGCATGACGAAGGCGATGCGCCGGTGGAAATCGTCGAAGCGCGCCGATTCGGCGAGCGCGAGTTGGCTGGCGTTCTCGGCCAGGTAGCTCGCGACCTGCTGGCCGATGACGCGCAGCAGGTCGAAATCCTCCCAGTCGAACTTGCGCGCCCCGAACGGCCGGGCCAGCACCACCATGCCGACCAGGCGCTCGTAGTGGACGAGCGGGATCAGCGCCCAGGCGCGGCCATCGTCGAGCAGCCAGCCCGGCGCTTCGATCCCGGGCCGGCCGCTGCCCGTGCGCAAGTCGTCGAGGTCGGCGATGTAACCGGTCCGCTCGAACGGGGCGAGCTGGCGCAGCGGCATGGCGGTTGCGGGAACGGCGATCTCAGGCCAGTTCCAGCGGGCCGCAAGCGTCAGGTCACCGGCATCCCCCGGTGTCAGCAACAGCGCGGCCGGGCTCTCGAACACGTCGGCGATGGAGCGCACCACCCGCTCGCCGAGCGGCAGCGACTGTTCGCCCCCGCTGCCGATGGTGCGGGTGAAGCGCAGCCACTCCTCGCGGTAATCGTAGCGGTGCTGGAACAAGTGCTTGGTCAACGTGACCCGCAGCCAGCCGCGCACCTGGCGCGAAGGCAGGACGACCACGGCCACTGCGCTGGCCAGAGTGAGGAACGCCAGCTCGATCAGCCGCGCGAAGTTGCCGCCCGCGTAGGAGAGCCACTGCGCCACCGCGACCATCGCGACCAGGTACGTGCCGATGACCAGCAACGAGAATGTCTGGAACGTCACCGCGCGCGAGGGACGCAGGCGCAGGTCGTCGCGGTTCTTGGCCGCTCCGATGCCGATGCCCGCCGCCAGGGCCGCGGTGGCCAGCCCGCGCAATGCTGCGATCTCGACCGGCCATGTCCCGCCGAGGTACGCGACCGTGTAGAGATTGAGGTCGAAGGCCCAGAGGATCGCCAGCCCGCTGGCGGGGAAGCGCAGGCGCAGGCGCGATTCGCGCGGCGCTCCGACATAGAGGTTGTGGACCAGCACCAGTCCGCCGACGGTGACCAGCAGGCGGAGCATGACGTTGAGGTCGAAGGCGATGCGCAGGATCTCGTGGTCTGCCGACAATCGCGACAGTCCGTACTCGGCGATCAGGTGCAGCGCTTCGACGAATGCCAGCGAGACGATCACCGGCCGGATCGGAGCCAGCGCCGCACGTCGCCCGTCGCTGGAGAACAAGCGATGGATCACGAACAGCCACGCCAGGTTGCGCGCGCTCTCCGCCAGCGAGGGCGCGAAGCTCGCCACCGGGGATGCCGCGGCCACGGCGCCCGCGAGGCTCCCGAGGGCGGTCAGCGCCAGTGCCACGATCACCGCCGTTCCGGCGCCTCCGAAGCGGGCACGGCGCGGCGCCAGCCATATCGCCACGCTCGCCAGCGCGATCGCGCCGGTCACGCCCAGGCCGACCGCGAGGGTCGTCCAGGCCGCCACTGCGCCCGTCATCGCGCGCCCTCGCTCCACAACACCACTCGCAGGGTCTGCAGGATGATCAGCAGGTCCAGGAAGGGCGTATAGTTCTTGGCGTAGTACAAGTCGTATTCCAGCTTGTGGCGCGCGTCCTCGATCGAGGCGCCGTAGGGATAGTTGATCTGCGCCCAGCCGGTGATCCCCGGCTTCACCATGTGCCGCTCGGCATAGTAGCGCAGCTGCTCTTCCAGGTCGGCGACGAATTCCGGCCGCTCGGGCCGCGGGCCGACGAAGCTCATCTCGCCCTTGAGCACGGTCCAGGCCTGGGGCAGCTCGTCGATGCGCACCTTGCGGATGAACCTGCCGACGCGGGTGACGCGGGGATCGTCCTTGGCGGCCCACTGCGCGCCGGCCGCCTCGGCGTCGGTGCGCATGGAACGCAGCTTGATGACGTCGAAGGTCTGGCCGAACAGCCCGACCCGCGGCTGCCGGTAGAAGGCCGGCCCGCGGCTGTCGAGCTTCACCAGGAGCGCGAACAGGAGGATGACGGGCGCCGTCAGCACGAGGAGCAGCGCGCTGGCGAGGATGTCGAACAGGCGCTTGGCCGCGCTCGAGATCGCGCGGCCCGAGGAGAACCCGTCCGAGAAGATCAGCCAGCTGGGATTGACGGTGTCGAGGTCCACCCGGCCGGTTTCGCGCTCCAGGAAGCTGGAGAACTCGTTGACGTGGACGCCGGCGGTCTTGATCCGCAGCAGATCCTTGAGCGGCAGCGCGTTGCGCCGCTCCTCCAGCGCGAGCACCACTTCGCTGACGCCCAGGTTCTCGACGTAGCGGGTGAGGTTATGGATGGCCGAGCGGGAGATGGCTTCCTCCACCACAGGGCGGCTCTCGCTCATCGCGACGTAGCCGACGATCACGAAGCCGCTCTCCTGCCGCTCGCCGAGCGCGCGCAGCCGCTGCGCGCGCTCCCCGGCGCCGAGCACCAGCACGCGGCGGCGGAAGGCGGTGTTGCCCAGGAAGCCGCCGAGCAGCAGGCGGTTGAGGATCAGCAGCACGATCGCGAAGGCCATCGAGTATGCGAGGGTCGAACGCCAGAAGTTCTGCGCGCCCGCCACGAAGTCGACGAACGAGAGCGCGATCACGCCCAGCGAGATGGCGACGAGCAGGCGCGCCGCCGCGAAGCGCATCGAACGCAGCGCATCGGCCCCGTAGACGCCCACCGAGATCATCGAGAGCGAGATCACCGTCGCGAAGGCGCCGTGACCGGCCAGGCGATCCGGCAGGGCGCCGAGCTCGATGCCGATCTGCCCGGCCCGCAGGCGCCACGAGGTCTCGTTGGCGAGCGCCAGCAGCAGCACGTCGACGATCCACAGCAGCACCACGGCATGCGGGATGTAGTGTTTGAACAGACGAATCATCGTCGCACGCGCCATCCTCCGCAGCCGCAACCTGGCCGCGGAATCCCGCTTAGAAGCGAATGCCTAAAGAGTCGGTTACCTTGACACCCACCGGCCTGCGGGCGCTGCGGGCGCGGCCCTCCCGGCCGCCAGGCCACCGCGGGGGCTGTCGGTACGGCTTACAGCCCGCCCTGCCCGCGCGGCATCAAACGCATCGCCGTCAGAGTGAGCGCCTGTGCGGCAGACGCGATCACCTTGTCGGCCTCCGGCGCCCAGAACGGGCTGTGCAGCGACGGGACCGGCGCTCCGCCCGCCTTGGCGGCCGCAAGTTTCTGGGGATCCGCACCGCCGACCCACAGGATGAGCGACTGGATATGCGCCTCGTCCGCCCGCCGGAACTCGCCGAAATCCTCCCCGCCCATCACCGAGGGCGTCATGACGACGCGATCGGCGCCCAGATCCTGCCCCAGCGCCGCCACCGTCTGCTCCGCCAGTTCGGGCGTGTTCCAGGTCGCGCGGGTGTGCGGTTCCTTGACGGTGACCTGCGGCAGCTTGTCCTCCGCGATCCCCGAGGCGATCGCCTCCCCGCGCACGATCCGGCGGATGCCGTCGAGAAGCCGCGCCCGGGTCTCGTCCGAATAGCTGCGCACCGTGAGTTCGAGCTTGGCCTGGTCCGGGATGACGTTGTGCTTGGCGCCGGCGTGGAACGACCCGACCGTCACGACCGCCGGATCGAGCGGGTCGTTCTCGCGGCTGACGAGGGTCTGCAGCTTCATCACGATCGCGCTGGCGAGGACGATGGGATCGCGCGTCGTGTGCGGGTAGGCTCCGTGCCCACCCACCCCGCGCACGAGGATGTCGACGCTGTCGACGTTGGCCAGCGCCCAGCCCTTGGCCGCGCCGACGACCCCGGCCGCAAGCTCGGGCGTATCGTGGAAGGCAAGGGCGTAGTCGGGCTTGGGGAAGCGGGTGTAGAGCCCGTCCTTCAGCATCTCCAGGGCGCCCAGCCCCATCTCCTCGGCCGGCTGCCCGATCATGACCAGCGTTCCCGACCACTGCGCCTTGCGCGCGGCCATCAGCCGTGCCGTCTCGATCCAGGCGGTCATGTGCGTGTCGTGCCCGCAGGCGTGCATGATGCCGCTCTCCACTCCTGCGGTGGAGGTGCCGCGCCGGGTGGAGGCAAAGGCGAGCCCGGTCTGCTCGACCACCGGCAGCCCGTCCATGTCGGCGCGGACCAGCACCGTCGGCCCCGGCCCGTTGCGCAGCACCGCGACGATCCCGGTGCGGCCGACCTGCTCCGTCACCGTGAAGCCGGCCTTGCGCGCCGCGGCGGCCATGATCGCGGCGCTGCGGGTCTCCTGGAAGCTGAGCTCCGGATTGGCGTGGAGGTCGCGGTAGATCTGCATGAGCCCCGGCATGTCGCGCGCGACGGTCTCTGCGATCGGTTCAGCCAGGGCCGGCAGCGGGAACGCCAGGGTGGCGCAGGCGAGAGCGGAGAGAAAGCGGCGCATCGCGCAAGGCTACGCCAGCCTGCCGCCGGCGGCAATCGGGCAAGGACTTCCGCCGGGTGCCTCAAGATTTTCTCGCAGGCCGGAAAGAATCGTGCCGCTGGACCTATCCGCGCCGTCGGCTAGATTGACGCCCGAGACCGGGACATCGCCCGGGCTCCGCGGCATTTGATGGCTGTCAGCTTGCTCCGCGTCAACAACCGCTAAAGCGCACGAAACCCAAGCGACCACGCCGGCTTCGTGCCTCCTGATGGAGATGCGAAATGTCCAATCCTATCCCTTCCCTCACCTCCCGTGTCCTGCGTGCCCGGCCCGATCTCCGGCCCCGCCTGCCGCACCCCTCGTGGCGGGAGAGCATCGCGCCGCCGGCGGCGGACGGAGCCGCCACGATCGACAGTGCAGGGGACTTCTGGTCCCGCCTGGGTCTCTGATTCACCGCTTATCCCCGAGGGCGGCATCGCACGATGGTGCGATGCCGCCCGTTAATAGTGATCGTGCCAGACTGCTCCCGTGAAGACCGCCCTCATCATCCGCCACGTCCCGCACGAAGGTGTCGCCGGCTATCGCCAGCCCATCGAGGACGCCGGCTACGCCGTCAGCCGGATCGACGTCGCCGATCCGCAGTTCGCCTCGCTCGACTTGCGCGAGCCGGACCTGCTCATCATGATGGGCGGCCCGATGGGCGTCTACGAGCAGGATCGGCATCCCTGGATCGCCTGCCAGCTGCGCCGCCTGGCGCTGCGGCTGGAGGCGGACCGGCCGACGCTGGGCGTCTGCTTCGGGGCGCAGATGATGGCCTCGGCGCTCGGCGCGAGGGTGTACCCCGGGCCGGCCAAGGAAGTCGGGTTCCATCCGGTGGAGATCCATGCGCAGGCCGCCGCAGGCCCCCTGCGGCACGTTGCCGGCGTCCCGGTGCTGCACTGGCACGGCGACACCTTCACGCGGCCCGAAGGGGTGGAGCTGCTGGCTTCCACGGCGCTGTACGCACACCAGGCGTTCCGGCGCGGCCGCAACCTGCTGGCGCTCCAGTTCCACGCCGAGATGGGCGAGGATCCGCGCTTCGAGGAGTGGATGGAGCAGTGGCCCGAGGCCGTGGTCGAGGCGGGCCGCTGCCCCCAGGCGCTGCGACGCGCGCACGAGACGCTGGGCCCCGCCGCCGTCGCCGCCGGCCGGGCGATGATCGCCGAATGGCTGGAGGGCCTCGCCTAGCCTCGACCTCGCACCGGTCGCTCAACCGCGAAGACTCGGCTCGGCATCGGCAATAGGAAGGAATGGTGCCCCTGGCCCGACTCGAACGGGCACGCCTTGCGACAAACGATTTTGAGTCGTTCGCGTCTACCATTCCGCCACAGGGGCACGGCGGACGGCTTAGCGGGGCCGCCCTTCCCGCTCAAGTCAGTCCTTGAGAGCGCCCGCGATGATCTTGTGGAGACGCGAGTGCAGCACGTCGTTGCCGGCGAGCACTTCGGTGTCGCAGTAAGGCTGCGAGCGGCCCTTCCAATCGGTCACGAAGCCGCCGGCCTCGCGCACGAGCAGGCAACCCGCGGCAGTGTCCCAGGGCTTGAGGTCGGCTTCCCAAAAGCCCTCGTAGCGCCCCGAAGCGACCCAGGCGAGATCGAGGGCGGCGGAACCGAAGCGGCGGATACCGGCGACCTGCGGCGCGAGCGCGTGATAGATCCGCGTCCACTTACCGGGATCGCCATGGCCCGCGAAGGGGATGCCGGTGGCGATCAGGCTCTCGTCGAGATGGCGGCGCGAGGACACGCGCAGGCGGCGGTCGTGCAGCCAGGCGCCCCGCGCCTTCTCGGCCCAGTAGCTCTCGTCCGTGATCGGGTTGTAGATCAGCCCGGCGGTGACCTCGCCCCAGCCGCGACCGTCGAGGCGCGGCTCCTGCACCGCGATCGAGATCGCGAAGTGCGGGATGCCGTGGAGGAAGTTGGTGGTGCCGTCGAGCGGATCGACGATGAAGCGCGGCTTCGTCGGGTCGCCCTCGATCTCGCCGGCTTCCTCGAACAGGTAGCCCCAGTCCGGCCGCGCAGCGCGCAGCTCGTCCCAGATGGTACGCTCGGAAGCCTGGTCTGCCTTCGAGACGAAGTCCGCCGGACCCTTGCGGCTGACCTGGAGGTGTTCGATTTCGCCGAAGTCGCGGCGCAGGCGGTTACCTGCCTTGCGCGCGGCCTTCTCGATGACGCGGATGAGACCGGAAATGGCGGCCATGACCTTACTCTGCTCCCGTTGCCGTCAATCGGCCTTCTTCACGTACGTCTTCTCGTAGACGTCGACGATGATGCGCGTCCCGCTCTCGATGTGCGGCGGCACCATCACGCGCACGCCGTTGTCGAGCACGGCGGGCTTGTAGCTGGACGAGGCGGTCTGCCCCTTCACCACCGCATCGGCCTCGACGATGGTGGCTTCGACCTGCTCGGGCAGCTGCACCGAGATCGGGCGCTCTTCCCACATCTCGAGGAGGACCTGCATGCCGTCCTGCAGGAAGGCGGCGGCATCGCCCAGGAGGTCGGCCGGCAGCGTGATCTGCTCGTAGGTCTCGATGTCCATGAACACCAGGTCGTCGCCCTCGGCGTAGAGGAACTGGAAGTCCTTGGTGTCCAGCCGCACGCGCTCGACGGTGTCGGCGCTGCGGAAGCGCACGTTGGTCTTGCGGCCGTCGATCAGGTTCTTCATCTCGACCTGCATGAAGGCGCCGCCCTTGCCGGGCTGGGTGTGCTGCGTCTTGGCGACCTTCCAGATGCCCTTCTCGTATTCAAGGATGTTGCCGGGACGGATATCGACGCCGCTGATCTTCATGGTTTTGGCCTTCAGGATGGGAAAGAGCTGGTACGGGGCCACTCCCGCCTTGTGGCCGGGCGACGCTCCGAGAGCATGCGCCCTTAGACGAGGCGGCGGGGCATGGCAATTGCTTCGCGCGGATGCTAGCGCAAGGGGCATGACCCGCGCCGTCCTCCCCCCGCTCGCGCCCCGTCCCCCGCTCGCGCCCCGCCCCCCGCTCGCGCCCTGCCCCTCGCCGCGCCTGGCTTCGATGCCCCTCGTCCTGGGCGTGCTGCTCGCCGCATCGCCGGCGATCGCGGCCGAGGCAGCGCCGGTCCCGGGAGGGGCGATCTCCACGCTCCCGCTCGGTACCTATACGTGCGAGATGCCCGGCGACGCCTCCGGTCCCGCGGGCAAGCCGGTGCCCGATCACGAGTTCCGCGTCGTCAACGCCTCCAGCTACAAGGTGGGCAGCGTGCGAGGCAGCTATCTGTTCGTCGGAGACCGGGTGACGATGACCGGCGGCAAGCTGAAGGGCCTTGCCCTGCACCGCGTCTCCGAAGGCTTCCTGCGCGAACTCAGGCCCGATGGCACCGACGGAGAGATGCGCTGCGTGCGCACCGGCCGGCGTTGAGCTTGCGCTGATCGCCCCGGCGGCTTGCCCCCGCGGGGCGGCCGTCCTAGCCCCCGGAAAGGAACGGGGGAGCACGCATGGATCTCCAGCTCAAGGGCAAGGTCGCGATCGTGACCGGGGCGGCCGCCAACATCGGCCGCGCCGTGGCGCTCGACCTCGCGGCGGAAGGCGCCGCGCTGGTCCTCGTCGGGCGCGACGAGGCCGCCGGCGTGCGGCTGGCGGCCGAGTGCCGGGAGCGCGGTGCGGCAGAGGCCCTGTTCGTTGCCGCCGATCTGATCGACCCGGCTTCGCCCGGACGCATCCTCGCGGCCGCCGGCCCGCTCGGCCCCGTGGACGTGCTGGTCAACAACGTCGGCGGCAACGTCGACCAGGGGCTGTTCGTCGATTCCGACCCGGCCCGGTGGATGGCCGACATCGACCTGAACTTCGGTACCGTGCTGCGCATGACGCACAAGGTGCTGCCCGGCATGATCGAGCGGAAAGCCGGCGCGATCGTCAACGTCGGCTCCACGGCCGCGCTGGTGGGCGACTACATGCTGCCGGTCTACTCCGCCGCGAAGGGCGCGGTGCACAGCTTCACCGTGGTGCTGGCGAAGGAAGTCGGCAGCCACGGCATCCGCGTCAACGCCGTCGCGCCTTACGCGACGATACCCACCGATCCGGCAAGCCTCAGCTCGGGCAGCCGCTTCCATCCGGAGACCGGCCTGTTCTCCAAGGGCGGGGCGAGCGTCAGCGAAGAAGATCGCGCGCTGCGCCAGCGCCGCACTTTCGTGGGCAAGCCCTTCGCCTCGCCCGAAGAGATCGCCGGCATGGTCACCTTCCTCGCCTCCGCGCGTGCCAGCTTCATCACCGGGCAGGTCTACCCCGTCGATGGCGGGACGCTGCTGTAGCGCGGGACACCGGGAGAAACGCATGACCATCGACCAGACCGCCCTCGCCACGCTGCTCGACAAGGAGGCGATCCGCGAACTCGTCCTGCTCTACTCGCGCGCGATCGACCGGCAGGACATCGAACTGCTGCGCGACCTCTACACCCCCGACGCCACCGACACGCACGGGGACAGCTTCGACGGCCCTGCGGCGGACTACTGCGACTTCATCGCGCGCGCGTTCCCGCACATGCCCTACTCCGGCCACCACGTCTGCAACCACCTGGTCGCGGTGGACGGGGACGAGGCGAGCGGCGAGGTCTATGCGCTGGCCTACCACCTCATCCCCGCGCCCGACGGCGGCCGGGAGGAGGACTTCATGGCGGTGCGCTACATCGACAACTATCGCCGCTGTGAGGACGGACGCTGGCGCTTTGCCAAGAGGGTCGTGACCTACGATTTCAAGCTGCGGAGGCCATTCGACGGGGGCGGCCTTCTCGGCCAGGGCCCGCGCGACCCCAGCTATGCCCTCTGCCCGCAACCGCTGTTCCAGAGAGGTCCGCGCGGCTGACCCGATTTAGGCGGCGCCCGGCGCAGCCTTTTTGCGGCTGGCTCATTGCTACGCCCGAAGGACTGCACGGCGGCGATCTTGCCGGCCGGGCTCCCGGGAGGACACGATGCCTGCAAGCGTGAAAGTCGGCGTGCTGAACGATATGGCCGACTTTTCCGAGCCGGACGTCACAGGAGCGGTGCCAGGCGACATCACGGGGTGGATCGAGCGGGAGATCGGCCGCCTGCGCGACGCGGGCCGCCTTTCCGCGGAGATCGAGATCGTCCACGCCTACGGACTGGGCCTCCCTTCCGGAACCGCCGAGGCGGTGGAGAACGCTTACCGCCAGCTGGCCGGCGAGGGAGTCTGCCTGATCGTCGGGCCGGCCATCGGCGACAACGCGCTGGTGGCGACTCCGCTGGCGGAACAGATGCGCATCCCCACCATCAACTGGGCCGGCGCGGAGCGTGCACGCGGGCGCTACATGTTCCAACACCAGGTGGGCAGCCACGAGGACGAATCGCTGGTCATGGCGCGCCATCTCGCCGCCCTGGGCTGCCGCCGCGTCGCGGTGGCATACGACACCTCGCCCATCGGCACGCGCCATCTCAAGTACCTCGAAGACGAAGCTCGCATCCTGGGGCTCGCGGTGATCGCACGCGAAGGCCTCCTGCCGGTGGCCGACGAGGCGGGCGAGGCCGCGACCGCGCTGCTGGAGGCTGAGCCGGACGGCATCGCCTACCTCGGCCTGGGCGTCTCGGCGCCTGCGGTGGCACGCGGGCTTGCGGACGCGGGCTGGTACGGGCCCAGCATCATGAACACGGCAGGCCTGCGCGGATACCATGGCGACTTCGCCCGCATCTGCGAGGGCTGGTTCTACATCGACGTGCATTCTGACGACAACGCCACCTTGCGCGCCCTGCTGGAGGAGATGGAAGCACCCCGCCAGCAAGCCGCGGCGATCGCCAAGGGGCACGACCTCGGCAGGCTCGTCGCCGAGGGGCTCGCCCGGGCGGGGGACTTCAGCCGCGAAGGCGTGCGCCTCGGCCTGGAACAGGTGAAGTGGCTCGCTGCGGCCGAGGGCCACGAAGGCACGATGCTGGGCTTCGGCATCCAGGATCGCGGCGCGCTCCACGGCCGCTACCTGGTGGTCCGCCAGTGGCTGGGCGGCGAATCGCGCGAAGTCGCCGCCTGAGCCTTACATCGACGGCGCGTAGCCGCCGTTGAGCGGGTAGGTCTGCCCCGTGATCCACTCCGCCGCGCCCGAGCACAGGAAGGTGACCAGCGCCGCGACATCGGCCGACTTCCCGTAGCGCCGGATGGTGTAGCGCGCCATCTGCGCCTTGGCATGGTCGCTCTGCATGACCTCGGCCAGCTGCTCCTCGGCCATGTCCGGCATCAGCGAGGACAGCGAGACCGCGTTGCAGGTGACGTTGAAGCGGCCGAGCTCCTTGGCGATCGAGCGCACGAAGCCCTGCGCCCCCGCCTTGGCGGAGGCGTAGACCGCCAGCTTCGGCTCCCCGACGCGGCCGGAATCCGACACGATGGTGACGATGCGCCCCTGCTTCGCCGCGACCATGTTGGGGATGAAGGCGAAGCAGGCATTGTAGACGCCGTAGAGGTTGGTGCGCAGGTAGCGGTCCCAGTTTGCCGGGTCCTCCTCCCAGAAGTTCTGCATCGGCCGCAGCGACCCGCCCGGGCCGGCCATGCCGGCGTTGTTCACCAGGATCGTCGCGGCACCCAGCGTCTCGCGGATGGCCTCCTCCGCCGCCCGGATCGCATCGAGATCCCCCACGTCGAACGGGACGGCGAGCGCGGGTACGCCCAGCTTACGGACCTCCTCGGCCACCGCCTCCGCCCGCTCGGGGACGAAGTCGTTCACGGCGATCCCGCCGGGGTTGTGCCGCGCGAGTTCGAGCGCGATGCCGCGGCCGGCGTTCTGCCCGCCACCGGTGACCACCGCCACCTGACCGCCCAGGTCGAGAAGATCGTGCGTGCCCATTCCATCCGCTCCCACAAAGTTCGATTGCCTGATTAGATAGTATATACTACCTAGAGACTCGAGTCCGACTGCACGGTCATCACCCGGGATCACCGGCGCGATGCACCCGCCCGACCACCATGAGGATGGCCGGACGCGGTTGAAAGGCGGACCCGGCGATATCGTGCCGACGCTGGCGCGAACCGCCTCGGAGGGAGGACGCATGCTGCAGGAATTCGACCTTTCGGGCCGCGTGGCCCTGGTCACGGGGGGCGGCACCGGCATCGGTCGCGCCATCGCGCTGTTGCTGGCCAAACGCGGCGCTAACGTGGCCTTGGCAGGCCGCAAACGCGCTCCGCTCGACGGTGTCGTGGCAGAAGTCGAAGCGCTCGGCCGACGCGGGCTGGCGCTCGAGGCGGACGTGCGCGAACTCGCGCGGGCGCAGGCCATGGTGGAATCGGCCGCGACGCATTTCGGCAGGCTGGACATCCTGGTCAACAACGCCGGCGGCGCCCATGGCCACGTGGGCCTCGCGAAGATGGATCCGGCCAAATGGGACCGCGACCTGCAGCTGAACCTCAGCGCGGCGATGTACGCCTCGCAGGCCGCCTTCCCGCACCTGCGCCGGCACCGCGGCAGCATCGTCAACGTCTCCTCGGTCGCCGGCATGCACGGGACCCAGGGTGTCGCCGCCTATTCGGCCGCCAAGGCCGGGCTGCAGATGCTCACCCGCGTCGCCGCGGCGGAATGGGGCCCGGCAGGCGTGCGGGTCAACGCCGTGGCGCCCGGCATGACCGCGACCGAGAAGGCGCGCGCCGGCTGGGAGAAGACCGGCTTCGACGCCGACAGCGCCGCGCACGTGTTCCCGCTCGGCCGCTACGGCTTGCCCGAAGAGGTCGCGCAAGTGGTCGCCTTCCTGGTCAGCGACGCAGCAAGCTACGTCACCGGCGAGGCCATCGCGGTCGCAGGAGGGCCGGTCCTGGGCGGCATGGTGAAGGTGGACGACTGAGTCGCACTACCCCGCGCCGTCCAGCTTCGCGTCCATGGCGGCGATCTCGGCGCGCAGCCACATCGTCTCGGACAGGTTCTTGCCCCCGCTCGACGCCAGCAGTGCTTCGTGCGCCGCCTTGCGGACCTCGATCGCCGCCCTGGAGTCGGGCTCGGCATGGAGAGCGATGTCGGTGAGGTGGACCGCTTCCAGCGGCGCACCGGCGTCCAGCTTCGTTCGCGCCCGGTCGGCCAGCACCGCCGCCCCGCCTGCGAGCTCGACAAGATCGGCATCCACGCTCGTGCGCGGCACGCCGTAGAGCGCCGTGGTGCCGTCCTCGTAGTGGAGCCAGCCGGCATATTCGCGCCAGATCGACTTCACCGCCCAGCTCGCCTTGCCGTGGAACTCGCCGATCTCCAGCCCCTCGGGCCAGGCGAACTCGCGCATCAGGGTGTGGACGTCGCGCCCGGCGTTCATCCCCTCCAGCGTGTAGTCGCGAACGTGCGAGACGGCGGCGTGGAGCTTGTCGAGATCGGCGCGGATGCGCTCCTTGCCAAAGATCGCGTCGCCATGGCCGGTGACGACGATCTCCGCCCCCAGGTCGCGCACCGTCTCCAGCGAGCGCAGGTAGTTGCGCACCAGCCGCGGCTTGTCGCCGCGCAGCGTGTTGAGGAACGGCATCGAGAGCCACACCGGGCCGAAGACGTTGCCGGTGAAGGCGATCTTCTCGCGCGGCATCCAGACGGTGAGATTGTCCACCGTCTCCCCCTCCGGGGTAGAGATGAGCTCGAAGGTACGGTCCCCCAGTTCGATCGTCAGGCGGCGGTCGACGAGGATGTCGGGCACCACATGCGGCGGCGCCTTGGGCGTGGAGCCGCGCCGCAAGGTCGAGCCCCAGAGCTTGCCGCTGCGCGGTCCGAAGAACGGCTGCAGCCGCGTCATGTCGGCCAGCGCCTCGTTGAAGCCGGGCCCGCCGACGACCTGGGTGCCGTCCTCCAGGAACTCGGGCACGCCGCCATAGTGGTCCGCATGACTCTGCGTGAGGATGATGAAGGCAAGCGGGCCGCTGCGGTGCGGCGCCAGCAGGCGGCGCGTGCGCTCGGCGTGGTCCATGAACCCGGTGTTGATCATCACGTCGCCCGCGGACGTGGTGACCAGGTAGGCGTTCGAGATGTCGTTCGCCTGGAACACTAAGTCGGTGATCCGGACCGCCTCGGTCTGCTCGTCGCCGGCGCGCACCAGCCCGGCCAGCTTCGGTCCGGCGTCTTGGGTTTCGCTCATGTCAGGCCTCCTCGAAGTCGATCATTACCTTGGACGACTGCGGCGTTGCAGCGATCTCCAGCCCCTTTATGACGTCGCGAAAGCGCAGCTTGTGGCTGATCATCGCCGCGATCTTGTCCTTGAGGCGCGGCATCGCGGCGATCACCTCGGGCATCTCGGTGGGATAGCCGACCGCCGTGGTGATGGTCATCTCGCTCGTCAGCATGCGGCCGACCGGGAACTCCAGCGGCTTCATGTAGGCCGCGGTGATGACCAGCCGCGCGTGCAGCTTGGCCATCATGATGACGTCGGTGAGGATGTTCGGCGCGCCCGCGGCGTCGATGTAGGCGTCGGTGCCCACGCCGACGCGGCCGTAGCTCGGCACCTCGCCGTGGAGCCGCGCCAGCTCCGCACGCAAGTCCACCTCCGCCGGGTTGAGCGCGGCCTGCACGCCGAGCGCACGCGCCCGCTGCAGCCGTTCCTCCGAAAGGTCGAGCGCGACCACATCCGTGATCCCGCGGTCGATCAGCCAGAGCAGCATGCCAAGGCCGATGGGACCGCAGCCGAAGACAACGACCTTGTCGCCCGGCTTCACCTCCGCCCGGTTCACGCCGTGCATGGCGACGGCGAGCGGCTCGCACATGGCGGCGACGTCCCACGAAATACCTTCCGGGATCGGCAGGATCGATTCGCCCAGCCGCGCCTCGCGCACCAGCAGCTCCTGGGTGAAGGCCCCCTCCGGCCCGCCGGAGCCGATGTTGCCGGGCGTCATCATCGGATTGACGATCACCGCGTCGCCCACGGCGATCCCGGTCACCTGCGGTCCCACTTCCATGACCTCGCCGGCGCCCTCGTGGCCGAGCGCGGTCTCCACCCCCGGCGGAATGCCGCCCATCTTGATGTACGACAGGTCCGAGCCGCAGATGCCCACCGCCTTCATCCGCACGACGACATCGCCCGGCCCGGTCTGCGGTCGCTCGTAAGGGTCGACCCGGACATCGCCGGCGCCATGAATCTTGAGCAGTTCCATCGCTTCTCTCCTCAGGGCCGGACCATGTAGCCGCCGTCGATCGTGATCGTCTCGCCGGTCATGAAGCTGCTGGCGTCCGAGCACAGGTACGCACCGATGCCTTCGAAGTCCGCGGGGAAGCCGGTTCGCTTCATCGGGATCGTCGGTGCGAAGTGCGCCGCCACCGCATCGGCGCGGGCGCCCTCGCCCATCATCGGGGTGATGACCAGTCCGGGCGCGACCACGTTGGCCCGGATGCCCAGCGGCGCCAGCTCGATGGCGAGGCAGCGGATCGCCGCTGCCACCGCCGCCTTGGACGCGGCGTACTCCATCTTGCCCGGCAGGCCCTGGAACAGCGACAGCGAGCCGCAGGCGACCAGGCTGCCACCGGTCGCGTCGCCGCCGTCCACCCGCGCCTTCATCAGCCGCGCCCCTTCGCGCAGGGTGAAGAAGGCGCCGTGGAGCGCGGTCTTCTGGAAATCGTACCAGTGCTCGGTCGGCATCTCGAACACGGAGTTGTAGCGCGGTGAGGCGCCCGAGTTGGCGAAGACGCAGTCGACCCGCCCGAAATCGGCCATCACCGCCTCGTACCCGGCGACGATGTTCGCTTCCTCCGATACGTCGACCTGGTAGGCGAGCACCCGGCCGGCGCCCGCTGCTTCCAGTTCGGCCTTCGCCTTGGCGCTCTTCTCGGCATTGCGGGCCCAGATCGCGAGGTCGCCGCCCATCTTCGCGACACCCATCGCGAAGCCGAAGCCGATCCCGCCGTTGCCACCGGTGACGACCGTCACCTTGCCCGTGCAGTCGAACAGGCCCCCGGACACATTCACGGCCATTCCAGTCTCCCTCGATCCCAGCAGCGCCTTCGCCCGGCGCTTTACGTGGCCGCGATGTTCCGCACCGGGTCCTTGTCCCGCAAGCGCGCGGCGCATAGAGTTCGGGCCTTAAGATGGCGTCCGGGACAGATAGCGCCTCGTCGTTCGGAGAGAAGGATGCCCCAGGTTGACGACCATCGCCCCAGCATGCGCCTCGACGCGGAGCTGGAAGCCGACGGCGTGCTCGCACAGATCGTCCGCTTCGACATTCCCGAGCCGACCGATACGCGCCACGCCATCGGGGCCGGCTATCACGTCAACATGTGCCTGACGCCGCGCCCCCTGCAATCCCGCGGCGGATATCGGCAGCGCTGGGGCCCGCACCGGCTGGAGCGGCTGGGCGACGTCTTCGTGATCCCGCCGGGCGAGGAGCTCTACATCAAGGGCGGCAGCGGACGGCAGGCCTCGCTGATCTGCACGATCGACGCCGCGCTGATCGACGAGGTGGTGGGCCGCCCGCTGGAGTGGGACGACCCGCACCTCGCCGCCGCGCTCGACGTGTCCAGCGCGCAGATGCGGGCGCTGCTGTTCCGCATCACCGCCGAGGTGCGGCACCCGGGACTTGCCGCACAGCGGATGCTCGGCTTCCTGGGCGGCGAGCTGGCGATCGAGCTCGGCCGGCACTGCCTGGAGGTGGCGGAGCGGCCGGTCACCGGCGGCCTTTCCGGGTGGCGCCTGCGGCTGATCGACGAACGGCTCGCGGACGACCTGACCGCCCCGAGCCTTGAGGACCTGGCCAAGCTCTGCGCGCTTTCCGTCCGCCAGCTCACCCGAGGCTTTCGCGTCAGCCGCGCCTGCTCCATTGGCGACTATATCGAGCAGCGGCGCATGGAAGCGGCCAAGCGGCTGCTGATGGAGGGGCAGAGCGTCAAGGCGATCGCCTTCGCCATGGGCTTCGCGTCGCCCTCAAGCTTCACCTTCGCGTTCCGGCGCGCCGTGGGGGCGAGCCCCAGCACGTTCCGCCAGCGGCAGGGGCGCGTCCTCGCCTGAGGCCGCCCCGCCACGACGTCGGGCCGCCCGGGGCCGCCCGGTCGGGTCTTGGCCCGAACTCCACGTAAGGGCCCGATCTGGCGCGCCGCCTGCATTGCCAATCCCCTCACCCGGCCGATTATCTGTGCCCATGGACGGCCGCTCAAGCGGCGCGAAGGGAAGAGGATCGAAGCATGACCACCGAGACCGTCGCCGAAGGACTCGTTGCCGATGCGCTCGTTGAGCAGGCGATGCGGGAAACGGGCATCGACGCCTTCGACAACGACACATGGCGCGAGGGGCTCGACGCCTTCACCGGTTCCTTCAACGAAGGCATTGCCAAGGGCTGGATGAGCGAAGGGGGGATCGCCCGCGCTCGGAACGACACGCTCCACTACCTGCGCGGCCGGCTCAAGGTGTCGCAATACCTGCGCGACAACCCCGAGTTGCTGGATCGCCCGGTGGAGCGGCCGGTCTTCGTCATGGGCGTGCCGCGCACCGGCACCACGCTGATGTCGAACCTGCTCGCCGCCGACCCCGCGCGCCGCTCGCCGCTCACCTGGGAGATCGACGACCCGGTGCCGCCGGTCGCCGCGCCGTCGCTGCTCACCACCGACCCGCGCGCGGTGGAACGCCTGGCGCAGGAGAAGGCGATGCTCGAGGCGAACCCCGCCATGGGCAAGTACTACCGCGGCTCGGCGGTCTATCCCAACGAGTGCGTGTTCTTCATGGCGCACGACTTCAAGACGCTGATGATCGAATCCAAGGGCAAGCTGCCGGCCTACAAGGACTTCATCTTCTCCTGCGACATGACCAGCGCCTACGAGTACCACAAGAAGTTCCTGCAGGTGCTGCAGCATCACGCGGGCGGCGTCTGGAACGTCAAGAAGCCCAGCCACGCGCTCTGGCTCGAGACGATCTTCCAGGTCTATCCCGATGCGCGTGTTATCTGGACCCACCGCGATCCGTTCACCGCCACCGGCTCTCTCTGCTCGATCATCTCGCTCAGCCACATGGCGCACATGGGGCGGATCGACACCGAGTGGCTCAAGGAGGACTACCCCTGGCAGGCTGCCGAGCACGCCAACCGCATCATGGACTTCCGTGACCGCTTCGGCGAGGACAAGATCATCGACGTCCACTACGCCGACCTCGTCGACGATCCGGTGGCGGCCACGAAGAAGGTCTACGCGCAGCTTGGCGACGAGTGGACCGCCGAGGCCGAAGCCGGCGTGCAGGCCTGGGTGGACGACAATCCGCAGGACAAGTTCGGCCGCCACGAATACAAGCTGGCGCAGTACGGCCTCACCAAGTCGGAGCTGGAGCCGCTCTTCGAGCGCTACCTGTCGCGCTACGACGTCGCACGCGAGGGCTGACGCGAACGGGGGAGAGATCCATGCTCGAAGGCATGCACTACCAGAACGCCTACGTCTGCGACGATCTCGAGGCGGGCATCGACCTGTTCCGCGGCCGCGGGCTCAGCAGGGAGCCGGTCATCATCCCGGTCGACCAGACGGTGCTGACGCCCTCCGGCCCCCGGCGCCAGAAGGGCCGGATCTGCTTCATCTGGATCGGCGAGCTGCAGTACGAGTTGATCGAGAACGAGATCGACGAGGTCGGCCTCTACGCCAACTGCCTTTTCAACGGCGGCCCCCTGCGGTTCCACCACATCTGCTTCCGCGTGCCGGACTGGGAGGACTTCCGCACGCGGGTGGATGCGCAGGCCTTCCCCATCGCCATGGAGCGCGACCTGGCCGGGGAGCCGGACGGCGCGCTCAAGTTCCTCTACCTCGATGCGCGCGGGGTCTTCGGGCACTACATCGAGTACACCTGGATGCCCGAGCCGATGTGGCAGCACATAAGGGCGATGTGAGTGCAATCACTGAAATACTAGGCATAAGCCCCTATAAAAGAATGTTTTCGACGATATCTTCCACCAACTTTATGAGCCGTCTCACGTCCACCCGGGGCACAGCCTGTTACACCAGGCCTTCATTCATGAAATATATGGCGTTCATTGTTGTTTCATAGCTAAGTATCGTCCGACTCCGGGGGGAATCGGTCATGAGCGCCATCTTTTACATCGGGCTGATTTGCCTCATTGCCTCAATCGTGGGGGGCGGCTTAACGGCCGCTGGGATAGTTATTCCCCCAATCGGATCGCCACACCGTCAAATTGCGCTTGGTGTTCTTGGTTTAGCCCTGATGGTCATCGGTTTTCCGCCCACGGGGTCGACCGGGATCCGTTCCGAGAACTCTAGCAAACAGCCGAACGATGAACGTGATCTTGTAATTGCATCTCAAACCGCCGAGCCGGACATGCCCGTAACAACTCACGGCCCAGATGCCCCGGAGGCGTCGCGGTCCGCGGCAACCAGCATACGGATCGTTCCACATCCCGACACGGTAGCCGCGACGGAGTTCGAGGGGTATGATGGCAGGTTCGCACCTGTATCGTACGAGATTGATGCTGAGGGAAGCAGCGTGACCTTCGCGACAGTAGACTCGGAGTTCAGACAGACGAACGGCGAGTTGTTGTTCCCGCCCACATTGAAGGGACGGATCCTCGGCGGCTCATTTACTGTCCAACCGGGATCCCCCTATGTTCATCGCGACAACATCGCGGTCACTGAAGCTTGCAACGCAGTCTCCGCCAGAGGGGAGGACAGATTCAACTTTCAGCATCTCTTTAGAGGTCAAGATGCGAGCAAGAGCCCCGTCGAGGCCGCGGTGATCGTTGACATCAGATGCTGATGCCAAGGTCCGTCTTCATGGCGAGGGCGGCATTCTATCCCGTGCTGTGACTTTCGTGTTGGAACTCAATCGCTCAAAGGACCAAGCCGCAGGCTAGAGGAAGGAGCAGGTGCTCACGCCATCACGTCGGCCGCCACGTCGCGGTAGAGCGTGGTGCGCTGGCGCAGCTTGCGGCCCACGCTTTCCGCCGCCGCGCGCATGGCGGCGACGTCGGCCAGCTGCCCATGCGCGGCGCCCGCGGCGCGGCTGATGCTTTCGTCCATGAGCACGCCGCCCAGGTCGTTGGCCCCGGCGGCAAGGACCGCCGCGGCGCCGTCCATGCCCAGCTTCACCCACGAGACCTGGATCGAGTCGATGGCGCCATGCAGCGCCAGCCGCGCGACTGCGTGCATCATCACCGCCTCCCGCCAGGTCGGACCCTTGCGGCACTGGCCCTTGCGGTAGAACGGCGCCTCCATGTGGACCAGCGGCAGCGGCACGAATTCGGTGATGCCGCCGGTGTCGAGCTGCAGGTCGCGCAGCGCCAGCAGGTGCCGGGCCCAATGCCGCGGGCTCTCCAGGTGGCCGAACATGATCGTCGAGGTGGTCGGCAGCCCGGCCCGGTGCGCCGTGCCGACGACCTCGAGCCATTCGCCGGTCGTCAGCTTGTCCGGGCAGATCTGCGCACGGACTTCGTCGCACAGGATCTCGGCGGCGGTGCCCGGCAGCGAGCCGAGCCCGGCATCGCGCAGCATCGCGAGGTAGTCGGCCACCGGCATTCCCAGCGTGCGCGCGCCTTGGCTCACTTCCAGCGGCGAGAAGGCGTGGACATGGAGATCCGGGCAGGCGTCCTTCACCGCCCGCAGGATCGCGAGGTAGGTCTCGCCAGTGTAGCTTGGGTGGATGCCGCCCTGCAGGCACACTTCGGTGGCCCCGCGCGCCACCGCCTCGCGCGCACGGCCGGCGATCTCCTCCAGGTCGAGGTTGTAGGGCTTGTCCCGCAGCCCCCCCTTGCTGCTGGTCTTGGAGAAGGCGCAGAACGAACAGGCGTGGGTGCAGATGTTCGTGTAGTTGATATTGCGGTTGACGACGTAGGTCACGGTGTCGCCGCGCACCTGTGCGCGCAGCGCGTCCGCTGCCTCCACCACCGCCTGGGCCGCGGCGCCGCGCGTCGCGAAGAGCGCGGCGATCTCGTCCGCGTCGAGCGCGGTGCCGCCGGCGGCGCGGTCGAGGATGCGGTGGAGTCGCGCCGCGACCGGGCCTTCGTGGCGACGGGCGAGAGGGGTCTGCACCGTGCCGGGTGCGTGGTCTGCCACCCCCGGGCTCCAGCGGCTGTCGCGCCCCAGCCCCTCGGCGTCGGCGAGACGCAGCACCGCGGGGCGGATCGCCGGATCGAGCCAGCCCGGCTCCGCGAGGAAGCGCGGGTAGACGGTCAGGCGCTCCACCAGCGGCATCCCGGCGCGGGCGCAGACCGCCTCCAGCCGCTCGATCTCGGGCCAGGGCGCCTCCGGATTGACGTGGTCGAGCGTGACCGGCGAGATCCCGCCCCAGTCGTCGATCCCGGCGTCGATCAATTCCGCCAGCCGCTCATCATTGAGGTTGGGCGGCGCCTGCACCGAGACGTCGTCGGGCAGCACGATGCGCGCGGCGGCGATGGTGCGCAGGAAGTCCGCCTCGCTGGCCTCGATCGCGCCGGACATCTTGGTGCCCGGCTTCGGGCAGAAGTTCTGGACGATCACCTCCTGCAGGTGCCCGTGCGCCGCGTGCAGGTCGCGCAGCGCGAGCAGCGCCTCGATGCGCTCCTCCGGTGTCTCGCCGATGCCGATGAGCACGCCGCTGGTGGTCGCCACGCGCGCGCGCCCCGCGGCGGTCAGCGAGGCGAGACGCACGGCCGGGTCCTTGTCGGGCGAGCCGTGGTGGCACATGCCCTTGTCCAGCAGGCGGCGCGAGGTGCTCTCCAGCATCAGCCCGACCGAGGCGGCGACGGGGCGCAGCATTCGCCAGTCATCCTCGTCGAGCACGCCGGCGTTGACGTGCGGGAGCAGCCCGGTTTCCTGCAGCACCCGCGCCGCGCAGTGGCGCACGTAGTCGATGGTGCGCGCGAAGCCGCGCTCCGCCAGCCAGTCGCGCGCGGCGGCGTAGCGGCGCTCCGGCGCGTCGCCGAGCGTGAACAGCGCCTCCTTGCAACCGGCGGCGGCGCCGGCGCGCGCGATCTCCAGCACCTCGTCCTCGGAGAGGTAGGGCGCCTCAAGCCGCGAGGGCGTGGTGGCGAAGGTGCAGTAGTGGCACACGTCGGCGCACAGGCGCGTGAGCGGGATGAACACCTTGGGCGAATAGGTCATCCGCGCCGGCGTGTGGTGCCCCTGCCGCGCATCGCGCCGCCCCCGCGCCTCGGCCGTCAGGGCCGCCAGCGGGGTGGTGAGGAGTCGGGTCGTCAATGCATCGTCTTCGCGCGCCATGGTCATCCTGCTTTGATACGGGCTGCGGACAGTGCTACGCGCGCAAGCCGCTCCCGATCTCCGGCATCGCACATGACTGTTGGCGCGACGGTGACGCAAAGGCCGCGCGCCTGCAAGTCCCCGGCGTCTGCCGCGTCGGCCCCGTCGATGACGATATGGTCGAGGAGATCGCCGTAGTGATCGGCGATGGAGGCATTGCTGACCGGCCGCCCCAGCTCTCCCAGCAGCTTGGCGAGCGGCCCCTTGAGCGACGTGCCGCCCACCAGCGGCGAGACCGCGATCAGCGGCACCCGGCGTGCCTCCAGCGCCGCGCGCACTCCGTCGACGCTGAGGATCGGATCGACGCTGAGATACGGATTCGAGGGGCAGACGACGATCGCGGCCAGGTCCTCACGCGCCAGCGCCGCGGCAAAGGCGGGCGACGGCGCGGCGCCCGGCACGCCTGCGAAGCGGACTCCCGTCGCCACCGGCCGGCACTGCTCGGCGACGAAGTAGCGCTGGAAGTCGAGCCAGCCTTCGGCCGTGCCGACCTGCGTGCGCACGGGGGCGTCGCTCATCGGAACGATCGCGTGCGCGATACCGAGCGAACGCGTCAGCCGCGCGGTGACGCCGGACAGCGTCTCGCCCGCGCGCAGCCGCCAGGAGCGGGCCAGGTGCATGCCCATGTCGCGGTCGCCGAGGTTGAACCAGTCCGCCTCCCCCAGCGCGCGGAGCATGGCCATGGCCTGCCAGGTCTCGTCCTTCACGCCCCAGCCGCGCACGGTGTCGTTGAGGTCCGCAAGGGCATAGGTGACCGAGTCGATGTCAGGGCAGATGGTCAGGCCCAGGTGCTCGAAGTCGTCCCCGGTGTTGACCACGATCGTGAGGTCCGCGGGATCGAGCACGGCCGCCAGGCCCGCCGCGAGCTTGGCCCCGCCCACTCCGCCCGAAAGCGCGAGCACGTGCCGGCCGCTCATCGGAACATGTCCTGCTCGACCGGGCGCAGTCCGCTGGCGGCGCCCGGTCCGTCCTCCTCGCATGTCCACCGCCCGGCCCCCCGCACCAGGGCCACGGGAGTGCCCTCATCCCCCTCGCCCATCGCCAGCGCACCGACCGCCGCAATCGAGTCCGCCACCGCGATCACCGTCGCCTGCAGGGTGCGGCCGTAAAGGTCGACCGCGCGGCCGCGGCGATCCTCCAGCACGTGCAGGCCGGCGCAGCCGATCGCCGTGCCCACCGTGCCGATGCGCCAGGCCCGGCCCATCGAATCCGCGATCACCACCCCTACGCGCGGGGCGCCCGCCTCGCGCAGCTCGGCACGCAGCCGGCGGGCCGAGGCGTCGGGATCGCGCGGCCAGAGCAGCACGGTGCCGGCATCGCCGCCCTCGACGTTGCTGGCGTCGATACCGGCGTTGGCGAGAACGTGCCCGGTGCGGTGCCGGGCGATGATCGCCGCCGGGTGCGGGCGCATGATCTCGGCGCTCTCGTCCAGGATCGCCTGCGCCATTGCCGCTCCCCGCCCGGTGCGCGCCGCGAGTTCCAGCGCCTCGGCATCGGGGTCGAGACCGGCCAGATCGACCGTCCGCCCCTCCACCTTGGAGACGATCTTCTGCGCGATCACGCATATATCGCCGTCGCGTAAGGCATCGCCGTCGGCCGCGAGCGCGGTGCAAATCGCTTGCGCAATCGACCGGCCGGGGGCGAACATGGGCAATCCGGCCAGCGCACGCACGCTGATGTCCGGAACGGGGTTTTCTCGTTCGGCACTCATTGCCGACACCTTAGGTCCGGCGGGCCGACAATCACAATCGCCAAGCGCGACATTTCGTGGGAGAGATAAGCTATCATGGCAAGGATCGCGGTCATCGGGGGCACCGGCGCGCTGGGCAAGGGCATCGCGCGCCGGCTCGTCGCAGCCGGGCACGAGGTCACCATCGGCTCGCGCGCGGCCGACAAGGCGCAGGCGACCGCGGAGGAGCTGGGGGCCGCCGGGTTCGCCGCCAACGCCGAGGCCGCGCAAGACCAGGACGTCGTCATCGTGTCGGTGCCCCACGCGTCGCAGGCCGAGACGCTCGGCCAGATCCGCGACCGCGTGGGCCAGGCCGTGGTCGTCGACACCACCGTGCCCCTGGTGCCGCCCAAGGTCATGCGCGTCCAGCTTCCCGCCGAAGGCAGCGCCGCGCTCCAGGCGCGCGAGCACCTCGGCCCCGACGTGCGGCTGGTGACGGCGTTCCACAACGTCTCGGCCCACCATCTCGATTCCGACCACGCGATCGAGTGCGACGTGCTGGTCTTCTCCGACGACGTGGAGGCGCGCAAGACCGTCGTGGAACTGTGCCCGGGCATGGGCCTGCGCGGCCTTTCTGGCGGCGCGCTCGCCAATTCGGCCGCGGCCGAGGCGCTGACCTCGATCCTCATCTACATGAACAAGACCTACAAGGCCGACGGCGCCGGGATCCGCTTCACCAACCTGACCGAGGCTCCCGCGATCCCGTGACGCAGCGACCGGCCACCTGGGCGCTGATCCCGGTCAAGGCGCGCGGTGCCGGCAAGAGCCGGCTGGCCGCCGCGCTCGATCCGGAGGAGCGCGCCCGGCTGGTCGATGCCATGCTGGCGCATGTGGTCTTGGCGGCAGAGGGCGCGGTTTCGCGCACCCTGCTCCTGGGCCCTGAGCGCGGAGCCTGTGCGCTGGAACGGGTGGAGGACGCCGGAGGCGGGCTCAACGCCGCGCTCGACGCGGCCTTTGCGGCGCTCTGCGGTCGAAGCGACGCTCCGGCCCGGCTGGTGGTGCTCGCGGCAGACCTTCCGCAGGTCTCGGTCCAGGACATCGCCCGGCTCGCGCGGCTGCCGGCGGGGACGCTGGGGATCGCGCCTGACCGGCACGGCACTGGTACCAACGCGCTGTCGCTGCCTTTGCCTGAGGCGGCAGGGTTTCGCTTCCACTACGGCGTCCACAGCGCCGCGCGGCACCGCGAGGTGGCGGAAAGCCTCGGCCTGAACGCGGTGACGATCACCGGCCCCGGGCTGGAGAAAGATATAGACGAGCCTGCGGACTTGGCTGATGCTCAACATATGTTCAGCCTCGTGACCTGATCGGGCGGGCTGCGGATGCCGAGAACGGCACCCTGGGTGGAGAGGCAAGTGCAGGCAAGCGACATCGACCTGACCGGCCAAGTGGTCTTCGTGACCGGCGGCGGCGGCGGCATTGGCCGGGCGATCGCGCTGTGCATGGCCGACATGGGCGCCGACGTCGCCATCATCGAAGCCGTGCCCGAACGGTGCGAGCAGGTCACCCGCATGGTGGAGGAACGCGGCCGCCGCGCGCTCTGCATCCCGGGCAACGTGATGGATGTGGACGCGCTCCAGGCCGCCGTCGTGCGCGCTGCCGACCGGTTCGGGCGGCTCGACATCCTCGTCAACAACGCGGGCGGCGTCACCCGCCGCAACTTCCTCGACCTGGCGGAGAAGAACTGGCGGCGGCACATCGACCTCAACCTGGTCAGCAATCTCGCGGCGACGCAGGCGGCGGTGCCGGTGATGATCGCCGGCGGACGCGGCGGCGCCATCGTCAACGTCACCAGCATCGAGGCGAGCCGCGCCGCGCCGGGCTACGCCGTCTACGCGGCCTGCAAGGCCGGCATCAACAACCTGACGCGGACGTTGGCGCTCGAGTTCGCCGAGCACGGCATCCGCGTGAACACGATCGCGCCCGATTACACGGTGACGCCCGGCACGCGGGGCCAGTTCACCGGTCCCGTGGACGAGAGCACGTGGCATCAGCCCAGCGCCGCGCAGGTCGAAGGCATCCGCCAGCGCATCCCCGCCGGCCGCGCCGGGATCGACGAGGAGTGCGGCCGCGTCGCGGTGTTCCTGGCCTCGCCCATGGCCAGCTACGTGACGGGGACGATCATCCCGGTCGACGGTGGCTCCTGGGCCTCCGGCGGCTGGGTGCGCGACCGTACCGATACCTGGATCCTCCCGCCCGAAGTCGCCGGCTGAACCCGGCGCACCATGGCGCGCAATCATGAAGATGGACGACCGATGACCTTCACGCTCAGCACCAGCCTGCCCTTCGACCACATCGACAAGCCGCAAGAATGGGGCACCATGCAGGCGCTGCACGAGATCGCGCGCGCGGTGGAGGCGGCGGGCTTCTACGCCGGCACCGTCACCGACCACCCTGTGCCCTCCTCGCGCTGGCTCGACAACGGCGGGCACTATGCGCAGGACCCCTTCGTCATGCTTTCGATGCTGGGCGCGACGACGACGACGCTGCGGCTGCAGACCAACATCCTCGTGCTGCCCTACCGCAATCCCTTCATCACCGCGCGCGCGGTCTCCAGCCTCGACCACTTCACCGGCGGGCGCGTCATCCTGGGTCTGGGCGCGGGCTACATGAAGGCCGAGTACAAGGCGCTCGGCGTAGATTTCGACAGCCGCAACGACATCATGGACGAATACATGAAGGCCATGAAGCTCGCCTGGACCGGCGAGGACTTCACCTTCGAGGGCAACGGCTACACCGCGCTCGGCAACCGCGTGCTGCCCACGCCCGCGCAGACGCCGCATCCGCCGCTGCTGGTGGGCGGCAATTCCAAGCGCGCGCTGCGCCGGGCCGTGGAACTGGGCGACGCCTGGCATCCCTTCTTCGTGCCCAAGGCCATCACCGACACCGCCCGCACCGCCAACCTGGAGGGCGACGAGGACATCCTGGCCGCCATCGCCTACATGGCGGAGCATTGCGAGAAGATCGGACGCGCGGTGCCGCCCAAGGTCATCGCCTCCTCCACCTACTCGGTGAAGGCAGGCTGGAACGCGCAGGAAGCGCTCGACCATTTCGCGAACCTCAAGTCGCTGGGCGTCGATGGCTCGGGCGCGACGATCTACACCGAGACCCGAGCCGAGTACCTGGAGCAGGCGCAGAAGTTCGGCGAGGACGTGATCGCGAAGATCGACTTCTGACCCGGTGAGCACCTCCGCCTCCTCCGCCGACGAGTGGCGCCGCGGCTGGCCGACCGTGCTCGCCGCCATGGTGGGGATGTCGTTCTACAGCGTCATCACCTACTCGCTGGGCACGTTCATCGGACCGATCGAGCGGGAGTTCGGCTGGAGCCGCGCCAGCATTTCCGGCGGGCTGACGATCTTCGCCGGGATATCGACTCTCGGGGGGCCGTTCGTCGGCATGCTGCTCGACAGGGTCGGTACCCGGCGGCTGGCGATCGGCTCGATGCTGCTCTCGGCCGGAACCTTCGCCGCCTTCGGCACAGCCACGGCGGCGCTGGGCACCTGGTTCGCGCTCTACGTCGCCTACGGCGTCTTCGCGCTGGGCATCAAGTCGACGGTGTGGAGCGCGGGCGTCTCCAGCGTGTTCACCCGCTCGCGCAGTCTCGCGCTCGCGCTCATGCTCTCCGGCTCGGCGCTGGCGCAGACGCTCGCGCCGATCGCGGCGAACTGGCTGATCGCCCACCACGGCTGGCGCGCCGCCTACGTCTGGCTGGGGACCGGCTGGGGCGGGCTGGCGCTGGTGCTGCTCCTCTTCTTCTACCGCGATGCCCGGGCGCGCCGCGCGGCCGAGCCGGGCCCCACCCCGCTCCTGCCCGGGCTGACATTCCGCGAGGCCTTGCGCGACACGCGCGTGATCCGCATCGCCGCGGCCAACCTGCTGATGTCGCTGGTCGGCGCGGGCGTCACCGTCCACCTGGTGCGCGTGATCGTCGAGACCGGCACGACCATGAACGAGGCGGTCGGCGTCGCCGCCACGGCGGGGATCGCGGGCATCGCCGGCAAGCTCCTGGTCGGATGGCTCCTCGATCGCATCCAGGGCAGCCTGGTGCCGGTGGGCGGCTTCGCCGTCGGCGCGCTCGGATACCTGCTGCTGCTCGACCCGCTGGAACTCGGCATCCCCGCACTGACCGCGGGGACCATGTGCCTGGGCTTCGCGGCGGGGGCCGGGCTCCAGATCTCGACCTACCTGATCTCGCGCTACGCGGGCCTGCGCCACTTCGGCGCGGTGTTCGGGACGATCAGCTCGATGATGATGGCCGGGACCGCCGCCGGGCCGCTCATCGCCGGCGCCGTCCACGACGCGACCGGGAGCTACGACGCGCTGCTGTGGACGGCGGTGCCGATCATGCTCGGCTGCGCGCTGCTGTTCCTGCGCCTCGGCCCCTATCCCGAGTTCGCCGAAGCGGCGCCGGCCGACGAGGGCTAGCCGGGCCGCAGCGCCTCAGCCCTGCGCCTCGGCCAGCGCCCGGTGGAACGCCTGGACCGCCGCGACCTCGTCCCCCTGCCACACCGCGCCGGACACTGCGAGGAAGTCCGCGCCGGCGCGCACGAGATCGCCGCAGTTCGCGGGCGTCACCCCGCCGATGGCGACGCAGGGGATCTCGAAGATGGCCTGCCACCATTCCAGCAGGTCCAGCCCCGCCACGTGCTTCGTGACCTTGGTGGCGGTGGGAAAGAAGGCCCCGAAGGCGACGTAGTCCGCCCCGGCCTCGCCCGCTTCCATCGCGAGGTGGCGGCTGTCGTGGCAGGTGACGCCGATCTGCGCCTCGCGGCCGAGCGCCTGGCGGGCCTCCTCGACGGTGCCGTCCTCCTGCCCGATGTGGACGCCGTCGGCGCCGAGGCGCTTGGCGAGGCTGATCGAATCGTTGACGATGAAGGCGACCTGGCGGTCCGCGCAGATGCGCTGGAGCGGCTCGGCCAGCCGGGCCGCCTCGTGCTGGTCCCGGTCCTTCACCCGGAACTGGAACGCGGCCACCTCGCCCGCGTCGAGCGCGCGCTCCAGCCGTTCGGGGAAGGCTCCGCCGACGTCGAGCGGCGAGATCAGGTAGAGCTGCGTCGGTTCGCGCGGGATTTCGGTTTCGTCGGTCATTGGCGCGCTCTAGCTTCCCGCCGGCCCGACGCCAAGCGTTCCGGAACCGTTCAGGCACCGCCGTGTTGCTTGGGCCGCATGAGGTTGCTCGTCGTTCCCCTCGTTCTCGGCGCCATGCTTGGCGGCTGTACGGTGATCCCTCCGGCCGATCCCTCGCGGATGCCGCCCGCCGAAAGGCCCGATACACCCCCGCAACCCTCGGCGCCGCCTCCGTTCTACCCGCCGCCGCCTGCTGCCCCGAAGCAGGCGCCGCTCGCCTACGCCGCGCTCGGCCAGACCGTCCGCGTCGAGGGCCCGCTGGTCACGCCGCTCGAAGTCCTGGAAGACAGTCGCTGCCCGATGAACGCGCGCTGCGTCTGGGCCGGCCAGGTGCGCCTGCGCGTGCGCATCGAGAGCGGGCGCGGCGGCGTGCTGGAGCTCACCTCGGGCAAGCCCGCCACCGTGGCGGACGGGACGCTCGAACTGGTCGATGTGCGCCCGGACAAGATGGCGGGCAGCGGGAACGCGGTCGATCCGTCGGCCTATCGCTTCGGCCTGCGCTTCAGCGGCGGCTACTGAGCCACGAAAAAGGGCGGCGCCCTCCCGGACGCCGCCCTTCTTGCGAAATCAGCCGAAAGGATCAGGCCGCCGCTTCGGCTTCCACCTTCTGCGTCGAGCCCTGGTAGATCTCGTCGATCGCCTCGGCCAGCGCGGCGTTGAACTCGGCGTCGCTCATCTGCGAGCGCAGGTCCGAGAGCAGCGCGCGGCTGAAGCTGGCGATGATGCCCTTGTTCTTGGCCAATTCGACGCAGGCTTCGGAGCGCGAGAAGCCGCCCGAGAGCGCGACCACGCGCAGCACCTTGGGGTGGTCCACCAGCGCGTCGAAGGTGCCCGGCACCACCGGCAGCGACAGCTTGAGCATGACCTGCTGGCCCTCGGGCAGGGCGTCGAGGTTCTTGAGGATCTCGTCGCGCAGGATGGTGTCGCAGTCCGCGCGAGTCTCGCTCTTGATGTTCACCTCGGGCTCGATGATCGGCATCATGCCGTGCGAGAGCACCTGCGCGCCGATCTCGAACTGCTGCTTGACGACCGCGGCGATCCCCTCGGCGTTGGCCGAGTTGATGACCGAGCGCTCCTTGGTGCCGAACACGCCGAGCGCCTTGGAACGCGCCAGCAGCGCGTCGAGGGTGGGCATCGGCTTCATCATCTGCACGCCGTTGGCCTCGTCCTCGAGGCCCTTGTCGATCTTGATGAACGGAACCACGCCCTTGGCGATCAGCGCCTGCGGGGTGGACACGCCATCGACCTGCCCGTCCATGGTGCGCTCGAACAAGATGGCGCCGATGACCTTGTCGCCGGTGAAGGCGGGCGAAGAGATGATGCGCGCGCGCATCTCGTGGATCAGGCCGAACATCTCCTCCTCGCTCGACCAAGCGCCTTCCTCGATCCCGTAGCCCTTGAGCGCCTTGGGCGTCGAGCCGCCGCTCTGGTCCAGCGCGGCGATGAAGCCGTCACCGTCGGCCATCTTCGCGGTCATCTGTGAATAGTCCATGGTTTCTCCTCCTGAGTTGTACAGAACAACCTGTCTTCGAGCCTACGCCGCACCCCCTTCTTTCGCAACTGCGGCAAGGATCAATTTGGAAGCGCGCGCGGCGGCACCGGCTTGGCGCGGGCGTGCAGCAGGACGTTGAGCCGCCGGCGCATCGGAATGTCCACGAGCCGCACGCAGAGCCACCCCAGCCCGACGCAGGCCGCCAGATAGACCGCGCCCATCAGCACCGGGTCGAAGCCGAGGTCGTCCTTGAACCAGCGCATCGGCTCCATCAGCCCCCAGTGCACCGCGTAGACCGCGTAGGAGACCTCGCCGAGGAACCAGGCGAACGGCGCCAGGGCGCGGGAAGGCTCCACCCGCGCGCCCAGCCAGACGAGCGCCGGGGCCAGGATCATGCTGCAGGCGAGGTCATACCATGTTGCAGGCACGAAGGCCGGGTCGGCCAGCAGCATCGCGGCAATGGCGGCCAGGCACAGCACGCCCAGCCAGCCGGCATGGCGCACCTCCTTGACCGGCAGCCGGGCCAGCAGCACGCCGGCCGTGAACGACATCGTGGTGCGCACCATCGAGATGCCGACCTGGTTCCATACGGCGCCCAGGTTCCCGTCGTCATGCGCGAAAACCGCCGGGGCGAAGAACCAGGCCGCCGCCAGCACGATGGCCAGCAGGCCCAGTCGCGGCAGGCGGAACAGCACCAGCACCAGCCCGAGGTTGGCGACCAGTTCGAAGAACAGCGACCAGGCCGGCACGTTGGTCGGGAACAGCGTGCGCGTGACCGGCGAGGGCAGCATCAGCGCGTTGAACGGCAACGAGGCGGCGATGCGATCGAAACTTATCGCCTCGCCCTTCCCCGTCCAGTGGTTCGAGAGCGACGAGATCGTGGTGATGACGATCCCGGCCAGGAACAGCGGATAGAGGCGCACCACGCGCTGCTTCATGAACTGCCACGTGCCCAGCCCCGCCCGCCATCTCGGTAGGTAGGTGCGGCAGAGCACGAAGCCGGACAGCGCGAAGAAGAAGTCCACCGCCACGTAGCCGTGCGGGGCCTGCGAGATGTTGTAGTGGAACAGCGCCACCGCCAGCGCGGCGATGCCGCGCATGCCGTCGAGCGTCACGTAGCGCCCCTGCCAGGGGGGCGCGGTCCGGTCGCTGGCGTTCATGCGCGGCGGCATCTTTCCAAAAACATCCTCGTCGTCCCGGCGCGGGTCGGGACCGCGGGCCGCCGGGGGCCCGTTCTTCGGCAGGGCTCCCGGCCGGCGCCGGAATCGTCGCGGGGAACTACCGGGAAAGCGCGGCGACGCCCGGCAGTTCCTTGCCTTCCATCCATTCGAGGAAGGCCCCGCCTGCGGTCGAGATATAGGTGAAGTCCTGCGCGACGCCCGCATGATTCAGCGCGGCGACAGTGTCGCCACCGCCCGCGACCGAGACCAGCGAGCCTTCGGCGGTCAGCGCCGCCGCGGTCTTCGCCAGCGCCACGGTAGCGGCGTCGAACGGGGCCATCTCGAACGCCCCGAGCGGTCCGTTCCACACCAGCGTGCGGCACGTCTTGAGCACGTCGCCGAGCGTCTCGGCAGCGGCCGGGCCGGCGTCGAGGATCATCTCGTCGGCGGCGACTTCGTGGACGTTGCAGGTGCGCAGGGACGGCGGGTTCGCCGCGAACTCCTTGGACACGACCACGTCGTAGGGCAGGTGCACGGTGCAGCCCGCGCCCTCGGCCGTGGCGAGGATCTCGCTGGCGGTGCCGGTCAGGTCGTGCTCGCAAAGCGACTTGCCCACGTCCACGCCCTTGGCGGCGAGGAAGGTGTTGGCCATGCCGCCGCCGATGATGAGGTGGTCGACCTGGGTGACGAGGTGCTTGAGCACGTCGAGCTTGGACGAGACCTTGGCGCCGCCGACGACCGCCGCGACCGGCTTCTCGGGGCTGCCCAGCGCCTTGTCGAGCGCTTCCAGCTCGGCCTGCATCGAGCGGCCGGCATAGGCGGGCAGCACGCGGGCCAGGCCCTCAGTGGTGGCATGGGCGCGGTGGGCGGCGGAAAAGGCGTCGTTGACGTAGAAGTCGGCGTTGGCGGCGATCGCCTGCGCCAGTTCGAGGTCGTTCTTCTCCTCGCCCTTCCAGAAGCGCGTGTTCTCCAGGATCGCGATGTCGCCCGGGCGCAGGATGCCCACCGCCTGCTTCACGACGTCGCCGGCGATCTCGGGCACGAACATCACTTCCTTGCCGAGCGTCGATTCGACCGCGCCGACCACCATCGACAGCGACTGGGTGGAGACGCGCTCCCCCTTGGGACGCCCGAAGTGGGCGAGCAGCAGGACCTTGGCGCCCTTCTCGCTCAGTTCCAGGATCGTGGGCGCCGCGGCGCGGATGCGGGTGTCATCGGTGACGGCGCCGTCCTGCATCGGCAGGTTGAGGTCGACGCGCACCAGCGCCACCTTGCCGTTCACGTCACCCAGATCATCAAGGGTCTTGAAAGCGCTCATCTCTCGATCCTTATCTCGTCGCCCAGGGCGATTTCGCCGTCCACCAGCACCGTGCCCAGCACGCCGCCCCGCCAGTCCGGCAGGAGCGCGCCCTTGAGGCCTGGCACCACTTCCTCCATGCGGCTGCACGGATCGCATTCCATCGTGACTTCGAGGCGAAGGCGCGGGCCGACCGCCACGACATAGCCGCTTTCCCGCGGGAAGCGCAGCCCTCCCACCAGCAGGTTCGCCCGCCGCGCATGCCAGGGCGGCCGCTCCCCGAAGAGGTCCGTCGCGCCGAGGTCGTCCAGCGCCGCCTGCCAGCTCTCGATCTCCATCAGGGAGACCTGGCGGCGCGGCTTGCGGCCCGGACGCACGGCGCCGCGGAAGTCCCCCTGGATCCCCGCGGCGGCAGTGACGGCGACGGAGCGCAGTTCCTCCATCGGCGCGCGCGGGCGTGGCCTGCGCGCGATACCGATGAGGCGCCCCCCCGTCGCCATCCAGTCTTAGAGCAGTCCGCCCATCACGCCGGCCGTGTCGACCATGCGGTTGGAGAAGCCCCACTCGTTGTCGTACCACGACAGCACGCGCACCAGCTTGCCCTCGAGCACGGCGGTCTCGAGGCTGTCGATGGTCGACGAGTGCGAATCGTGGTTGAAGTCGATCGAGACCAGTGGCTCCTCGGTGTAGCCGAGCACGCCCTTGAGCTCGCCCTCGGCCGCTTCCTTGAGCAGCGCGTTGACTTCCTCGGCGGTCGTGTCGCGGCTGGGCACGAAGGTCAGGTCGACGACCGAGACGTTCGGGGTCGGCACGCGGATCGACGAACCGTCGAGCTTGCCCTTGAGGTCCGGGAGCACGAGGCCGACGGCGACGGCGGCGCCGGTGCTGGTCGGGATCATGTTCATCGCGGCGGCGCGGGCACGGCGCGGGTCGGAGTGGATCTGGTCGAGGATCTTCTGGTCGTTGGTGTACGAGTGGATCGTGGTCATCAGGCCGCGCTCGATGCCGATCTTCTCGTGCAGGACCTTGGCGAAGGGCGCCAGGCAGTTGGTGGTGCACGACGCGTTCGAGACCACCAGGTGGTCGGCGGTCAGCTTGTCGTGGTTGACGCCGTAAACGACGGTGAGGTCGACGTTCTTGGCCGGAGCCGAGATCAGCACGCGCTTGGCGCCGGCTTCGAGGTGCTTGGAGGCGCTCGCCTTGTCGGTGAAGAAGCCGGTGCACTCGAGCGCGATGTCGATGCCGTTCTCGGCGTGGGGCAGGTTCGCCGGATCACGCTCGGCCGTCACCTTGATGCGCTTGCCGTTGATGATGAGGTCTTCGCCATCGACCTCCACGGTGCCCTCGAAGGCGCCGTGGACGCTGTCGCGCTTGAAGAGGAGGGCGTTCGCCTTGGCGCTCGCGAGGTCGTTGATCGAGACCAGTTCGAGACCGCAGTCGGGGCGCTCGAGAATGGCGCGGGCGACATTGCGCCCGATACGTCCGAAACCGTTGATCGCAACCTTCGTCGCCATAGTAATCTCCTCCTTAGCTGCTGAGCTTGTCCATAATATGGGGCACGATCGCCTCGACGGTGAAGCCGAAGCGCTCGAACAGGACCTTGGCGGGGGCCGACGCGCCGAAGCGGTCGAGGCCGATGTTGAGGCCGCCGTTGCGGCTGGCGGCAGTGTGGCGCTCCCAGCCGTGGGTGGTGCCGGCCTCGATCGAGACGCGCAGGATCGACGGGTCGTGCGGCAGGACCTCGTGCTTGTAGGCCGCGTCCTGCCCCTCGAACAGCTCCATGCACGGCATCGAGACGATGTCCGCGCCCACGCCCTGCGCCTGCAGCGCGTCGCGCACCTTGACGGCAAGCTCCACTTCCGAGCCGGTGGCGATGAGGATCACCTTGCGCTCGCCCTCGGCGCGGCGCAGCACGTAGGCGCCGCGGGCGCACAGCAGGTCGCCCGAGGTGCGCAGCGGCGGCAGGTTCTGCCGGGTGAGCGCGAGCACCGATGGCGTCTCGGGCGTCGACAGCGCGAGCTGCCAGCACTCGGCGGTCTCCACCGCGTCGGCGGGGCGGAAGACGTTGAGGTTGGGGATCAGGCGCAGGCTCATCACCTGTTCCACCGGCTGGTGCGTCGGGCCGTCCTCGCCGAGCCCGATCGAATCGTGCGTCAGGACGTAGATCACGCGGGTCTGCTGCAGCGCCGACATGCGGATCGCGTTGCGGGCATAGTCCGAGAAGATCAGGAACGTGCCGCCGTAGGGGATCACGCCGCCGTGCAGCGCCATGCCGTTCATCGCCGCCGACATGCCGAACTCGCGGATGCCGTAGTAGACGTAGCGGCCGGCGTAGTCCTCTGCCGTGAACGGCGCCTGGCACTTGGCCTTGGTGTTGTTCGAGCCGGTGAGGTCGGCCGAGCCGCCCACCATCTCGGGAACCAGCGGCGCCAGCACGTTGAGCGCGTTCTCCGAGGCCTTGCGGGTGGCAACGGGGCTCGCGCCCTCCAGCCAGCCGGCGAACGCCTGCGCCGCCTCGTCGCCCGCGGGAAGCTCGCCCGCCATGCGGCGCTCGAACTCGGCCTTCTGGGGATGGCCGGCCAGCCGGGCTTCCCACTCCTGGCGCGTGGCGACCGCGCGCTTGCCGGCGAAGTGCCAGTCGGCGGCGATCTCGGCGGGGATCTCGAAGGGGGCGGAGGTCCACAGCAGGTGGTTACGCGCAGCCGCGATCTCGGATTCGCCGAGCGGCGCGCCGTGGACGTCATGGCCGCCCTGCTTGTTCGGCGCGCCCTTGCCGATCACCGTGCGGCAGGCGACCAGCGCCGGCTTGTCCGAGGCTGCGGCCTCGGCCAGCGCGCGCTCGATGTCGGCGAAGTCATGGCCGTCGCACGTGAAGACGTTCCAGCCCGAAGCCCGGTAGCGCGCCGGGATGTCCTCGGTAGTGGAGAGCGAGGTGTCACCGTCGATGGTGATGCGGTTGTCGTCCCACAGCACCTTGAGGCGGTTCAGCTTGAGCGTGCCGGCAAGGCCGATCGCCTCGTGGTTGACGCCTTCCATCAGGCAGCCGTCGCCGGCGATCACCCAGGTGTCGTGGTCCACCAGGTCATCGCCGAAGGTGGCGTTGAGGTGGCGCTCGGCCATGGCCATGCCGACCGCCATCGCCAGGCCCTGCCCAAGCGGGCCGGTCGTGCATTCCACGCCCTCGATCAGGAAGTTCTCGGGATGCCCGGCGCAGACCGAGCCGAGCTGGCGGAAGTTGCGGATGTCCTCCAGCGTCGGGCTGGCGTAGCCGGTCAGGTGCAGCAGCGAGTAGATCAGCATCGAGCCGTGGCCGGCCGACAGCACGAAGCGGTCGCGGTCGGCCCAGCGCGGCGCCGCGGGATCGAACTTGAGGAACTTGGAGAAGAGCACCGTCGCCACGTCCGCCATGCCCATCGGCATCCCCGGGTGTCCGCTGTTCGCCGCCTGTACCGCATCCATCGACAGCGCCCGGATGGCGTTGGCCATCGGCGCGAGACGGTCAGGGGCGAGGGTCATGAACTACTCCGGGTAGGCAGGATTACGACGATTCGTGGTTTCGGGACCCCCTTTAGGGAGAGGCGGTCCCGCGTCAAGTTCACCGCCGGATTTCGCCAGGGCGCGGCGTTCCGCCCCGCTCGTCGCACGCCCGCACCTTTGGAGCGCAAGCGCGTGACAATATTGTGAACAACGCCGCCGATGTCCTTGTCACGCGGTTGTTTCGCCGCCAGCCGGACGCCATGACCGAAGCCCCTGCCCTGCTCGCCCTCGACCGGATCGAAGCGGCGCTGACCCGGATCGACGCGGCCCGGGAGCGGATCGCGGCCACCTGCGGGCATGCGGCACCAGCCGAGGACTCCGCCGAGGACCCTGCGCCGCACGACGCCGGGCTGGCCGCGCGCCACGAGAACCTCAAGGCGGCCGTGGCGCGCTCGCTCGCCGGGCTCGACGAACTCCTCGCCGCGCGGACCTGAGCGGGCGATGGGCAACGTCACGGTATCGATCGGCGGCCGCAGCCACGCGCTCGCCTGCGCCGACGGTGAGGAAGCGCACGTCCAGCAGCTCGCGCAGCTGATCGACGAGAAGGCGAGGCTGTCGGGCGCCACCGGGCAGACCGAGGCGCGCATGCTGCTGTTCGCGGCGCTGATGCTGGCCGACGAGCTGCTCGACCTGCGCGGCCGTGCCGCCGCGCCCGCGCCCGCTTCCGCCCCGGCGCCTATGCCGGACGAAGTCGCCGAGCGGCTGGGGGCTCTCGCCGCCCGTGTCGAAAATCTTGCGGACCTTCTTGAGAGCGACGCGGCAAAGCCCTAACTAGGGCGTGACGGATCTGCCCGGCACGAGCCGTAGAACATCCCTGAGGCTATAAGCAATCCTACGGGGGCTGTCCCTGCCCGGACCCTGGTCCGACGCATATGGTCCCCACCTGACGTTGAGGCGTCGGAGGATTTCACTGGAAAACGACCCATGGTGGATCCGTCACTCCCCATCGACCTTGCCGGCTCCAAGGCGGCGCTGCGCCGGCGCTGCCGGCAGGAGCGCGCCGCCCATGTCGAGGCGCTCCCGGCCGGGCTGCGCGCGCTCGTGCTCAACCGCCCCCCCGCCCCGGTGGTGCAGATGATCCCGGAAGGGGGCACGGTCGGCCTTTACTATCCCGGCGAGGCCGAGGCGCCGGCCCTCGGCTGGGCGCGCTGGCTGGCGGAGAACGGCCGCCGCGTCGCCCTGCCCTTCTTCCCTTCGCGCGAGGCGCCGATGGAGTTCCGCATCTGGGACAACCCGTGGGACGAGGACGAGCTTGCCCCCGGCCCCTGGCGCGCGCTGCAACCGCGGGAATCCGGCGCGCCGGTCGTACCGGATCTGGTGGTGGTGCCGCTGCTGGCCTTCACGGCCGACGGCCAGCGGCTAGGCCAGGGCGGCGGGCACTACGATCGCTGGCTCGCCGCCCACCCGCACGTGCCGGCCATCGGCCTCGCGTGGGACTGCCAGCTGGTCGACCAGCTCCCTGTCGAGGCGCACGACCGCCCGCTCTCCGCGGTGGTCACGCCTACGCGCATCTACCAAGCGGAAAGAACCTGAGATGCGCGAAGCCCCCACATGGCGGATCCCGGTCGGCGTGCTCGGCCTCATCGTCGCGCTCGGCCTCTACGGCATCGCCATCGCCACCTTCGTGCCGCCGCTGATCGGCGGGTGGAACGCGCTGGCCCAGACGCCGGTCTACGTGGTGCTGGGGATCGTCTGGATCCTGCCGCTGCGGCGATTCCTCATGTGGATGGAAACCGGCCGCTGGAGCGTCCCGGCCGGAACCGCCCGGCGCTGACCGCGCCCCACCCTTGACATACAGTGCCAAATAGGTTACAAGCCCCGCCATCCGCTGCGGAGCGTGCGCACGTTCCGAAGCGGTGTTTCGGGCCGGCGTCGTGGGCCGTACGCGAGTGCAAGTCGTGGACCACGCCCACAGCGTCCCCCGGAGCGGTTCCGGGTACCGCGATCCGTCGAGGTACCAAGGCCTTCCGCAAACGGCCGGCCCTCACGAGGGTGGTTTCCCGGAAGTAGCCTGAGAGGACCGGCGCTCGCCTGCGAGTCCGCGCCGCCGGTTCGTTCCGCTCCGCCAGGATCGAGCCGGGCTGCCAGCATGCTACCCGGCCGTTCGCACAGAGCAGGCCCCCTCCTTGCGTGCCGCAAGGACGCCCCGACGCCGGCCCGATGTCATTCCTTCGGCTGCGTTCGCTTCCCAGGCGTTATCCCGCGCTCGCCGGCGGGCGATGGCGTGTACGCGCCGCGATCGCGCCGGATGGCGCTCGACGCGCATCCGTGCTCGCACCCTGACCTGAGAAAAGGAAAACATCGCGCGCAGGGCCACTTCCGTGCGGGAAGTGGCGCGAGTGACGGGGCTCGAACCCGCGACCTCCGGCGTGACAGGCCGGCACTCTAACCAACTGAGCTACACCCGCGCAGCGATGAAAAAAGGCCGAGACAAGCCCGACCTTGGCGCCGGTTGCCCGGCATTTTTCCCAAGTGGCGCGAGTGACGGGGCTCGAACCCGCGACCTCCGGCGTGACAGGCCGGCACTCTAACCAACTGAGCTACACCCGCGTTCTTGCGGTTGCGTCCGCTTGGGAGCCGCGCCACTAAGCCACCGCCACGGGGCTGTCAACTGCCTAGCCGGAGGGCGGTGGATTTTTTCGCGGGGCCGAGTGGAAGCCCGCATTCCCCGGGGCGGAACGCCCGGCGCGACGCCGTGATTCAGCCCGGCCGCCGGGCCTTGAGAACCTTCACCGCCGCCAGCGTCATGCGGACATGCTCGCGATAGTCCATGTCGGCATGGACGAACACGACGTGCCCGCTTTGGTCGATCACGTAGCTGACGCGGTCGGTCATTCCCCCCGCCATGCCGGGGCGGGAGAGCGCGACGTCGTAGTCCTTGACGATGCGGGGGCTCGCCGTGGCGACCGCGAACTTGTCGCGGCATTCCTCGGTCGAGAACTTCTTGAGCGTGGGCAGGTCGTCCGCCGACATGCCGACCACGGTGGCGCCGAGCGCGGCGAACTCGGGGGTCGCCTCGGCGAAGGCATGCGCTTCCAGGGTGCAGCCCTGCGTGAACGCCTTGGGATAGAAATAGAGGACCACCGGCCCCTTCCGGAGCGCCGCGGCCAGGTCGAAGTCGACCTCCTTGCCGCCCTTGGCGCCCTTGGCCTGGAACGGCGGAGCCTTGGCCCCGACGGCGAGGCTGGCCTGCGCGGTGCCGGAGAAAGCGAGGAGCCCGAGGGCGGCGACGGCGGTGAGGATGCGGCGTGTCATGGCGCGAGTGTGACCCCGCGCAGACGCCCTGTCCAGACGCCCTGTCCAGACGCCCTGTCCAGACGCTCCGTCCAGCCGAGTTTCGGCGCTGGCTCCGGTCCCGGCTTGCGGCGCTTACTCGATGTAGCCGAGCACCGTGCCGACCTCGTAGGTCTCGCCGGTCCGGGCGATGATCTTGAGCGTGCCGGTGGCCGGAGCCTCGACCTCGTTGGTCGACTTGTCCGCTTCCAGCGAGAACAGCGGCTGCCCTTCGGTCACCGCGTCGCCGTCCTTGGCGAGCCATTCGGCGACCTGGCCCTCCTGCATGGAGAAGCCGATCTTCGGGAGCAGGATTTCGACGGCCATGGGTATCAGGTTCCTCAGTTTGGCGGCGGCTTGGCGTCTATGCGCACCCGCCCGGCATCTCACCGATGCCTAGCGCACTGTCCGGGGCAGGCAAGCATGCGCCGGACATATCCGTCCGGCGATGCGTGCACCCCCTGCCCGTCCCGGCCCCGGCTCTACCCGTCCCCGCGCCCATCCCCGCGCCCATCCTCGTGCGCCATCCAGTGGACGAAGCGGTGGAGCGGGTACATGGCGTCGTGCGGGTTGCCGATGGTTGAGGGGCCCGCCTCTCCCAGGTGGACGATGCGCTGGGCGCCGCCCGCCGCCAGCCGGTCGCGGTAGTCCGCCATGCGGTGGAACGGGAAGAAGCCCACCGTCTGCGTCGCCACGTTGATCCAGCGCACCGCGTCGTCGAGGCTGTCGACGCGCACCACGTTGGCGGTCTTGTTGATCGGGTGGAAGTCCACCGGCTCCTCGGAACGGATCACCAGCCCGCGCCCGTCGGTCCGGCCCCAGACGCCGAACTCGTCGTCCATCAGCGTCATCGATTCGACCGCCTCGCGCATGTCCATGTCGAGCGGGCGGACGTCGCCACTCTCGGCCGCGCGCCGCGCGACGTGGTGGTGCAGGCGCGCGCAGAAGCGGTCGACGGCTTCCTCGTCGCCCTCCACGAACTGGTAGCGGCTGGCGACGCAGGCCTCCTGGTTAAGCGTCATGACGTCCGCCGAGCACAGGTCCGCGACGCGGTCGATGGTCTCCTCGTCGACCAGCGCCTCGCGGCCGACCATGGAGATCGAGGTCTTGGGATCGAACGAGACGAGCTGGAAGCCGGGCCCCAGGTACTTGACTACATTGGCGATGGCGTCGCCCCCGCCCCAGGCGACGATCTTGTCGAAGTACTGCGGGCGATAGAGCACCCGCTCGGTCGCCTCGTCGCCGCCGCGCCAATAGACCGCCGACATCGAGCGGACGACCGCGTGGCCGGGGTCGATGTCCGCCATCGTGCGCAGGATCGCGACCATGGTGAAGGGGTCGGCGCTGCTCATCTTGAACAGGTTGATCGCCTTGACCATCGCGCCTTGCGCCACCGACTTGACCGCCACGCCGGGCGAGTTGCCCGGCAGCACGTGGATCAGCCGCGGCGCGAAGGCGCGCACGAAGCTACGGCGCCCGGTGAAGTCCTCCTTGGGCACCCATTCGTCGAGCGCGCGCGGATCGGGAAAGTTCTGCGCCACCTCGGCGTGGAGGATGCGCTTGTCGAGATAGGCGGCGGCGTGGCGCGCGGTGTTCTCCACCACGACGCGCGGCAGGATGTGCGTGCGGCACATGCGCTCGATGCATTCCTGCATGTGGTCGTTGTCGGGCGCGAGCAGACGCTGCCCCGTCTCGACGAGGAAGTCGACGATCTCCGCAAGCGGCACGTCCAGCAGCGGCGGCACTTCGGTGCGCGGCGGCACGGCGCGATCGAAGGGAATGCGCGGCGTGGCGAAGGTGACGCCGAGGTCGCGCGAGGTCTGGATCACCTCGGTCCCGTGCAGCACCTCCCCGCGCAGGAAGAACGGGGCCGAGACGAGGTCGACGAGCGGGTGCGGCGGCGCGAGCGTGCTCATGCGACACCTCGCACATAGGCATCGACGGTGCCCGCGCAGCCGATCTTGTCGTCCCCTTCCAGGTCGGCATAGCGGGCGATGTCGTCGCGGATCGAAGGGCTGTGATTGCCACAGGCGCAGGCCCCGTAGTCGAGCCGGATGCGGTCGCCGGTGATAACCCCGCCCCAGCGCCCGTCGAGCGAAAGGTCAAAGAACGCCGCGCGTCCCTCCATCTCGCCGCGCGCATGGTCGAGCGCCTCGTCTCCCGACTTGTCGAGCAGAACGGGCACCATCCAGGGGGGCACGTGGTAGCGCCCGCCTTCGCGGCACTTGGGCATGCCCGAATTGAGCTCCTGCATCGAGTAGTTCTGGAAGTGCCGGTCGGCCGGGATGTTGAACGTCTCGAACACGTAGTCCTGGTAATCCGGCGGAAGCTGCGCCCGCTTGAGACCGCCACCGACGTAGATCGAGTTGTCCGGGTGGAAGTCCTCGCGCCCGTATCCGGCGTCGCGCACCGCCTTGGCGACCTGCCACAGCCCGTTCCACAGGCCCGAGAGCTGGAGCTTGCGGTGGCGGTTCTCGACGATGAACTGCGCAGTCGCCGGCACCGCGTCGGCCACGGCCTTGGCCCGGGCGGCGGACGTCTCCTCGAACGCGGCGATCTCGTCCGGACGGGCGGTGCCCTCGGCGATCTTCTTGCGCATGACGACCATGGCCGTCAGCGATCCGACGGTGATCGGCGGCACCGGGTAGTTCCAGCGCGGCCACTCGGGATTGGCGAACGCCTCATATTGCGCGCTGGCGATCGCGGCGTTCTTGGGCACCGTCGCGACCGGCGCGCAGCCGACGATCAGGCGGTCCTGCGCGGGCGCCACCCCCGATCCCCAGGCGAAGACGTTGACCGTGTCGATCCGCGACCAGTCCATGTCCTTCTGCGAGGCGACCAGCATGGCCGACTTGCCGGTGGTGCCGCTGGAACAGGAGATGAAGTAGCCCTGTTGCGCCAACCGCGCGATCCACTCGTCGATGCCGGCGATCGCTTCGAGCGAGACGCCCTCGATGGGATGGGCCGCGACGGTCCCCAGCCACTTGGTGAGCCGATCCCAGCGCTCCTCCATCAGGTAGCTCTCGGGGTACGACTTGTAGGCGGTATGCGGAAAGAGCACCGGCACCACGTCCTCGACGCGCCCGATCGACTCGGTTCCCGCATCGCGCGCGCGCAGGCCGAGCAGCTTGATGCGCCCGCGGCGTTCCTGGAAGCGCTCGTCCAGCGCGGCCACCTGGGTCGCGCGCAGTTCCTGTGCGGAGAACGCGAAGCGCTCCGGGTCGGCGACCAAGGCGGTGAGTTTGTCGGCGGCTGCGCCCATCTTGCGGCTCTCCTCTGGTGTTCCGCGCATCGCTGGACAGCGCGGCGCGACTCGATTAATAGCATCTTATGCGTTTCATTATTCACGTAGGACCTTGGCGAGGCAAGCCAAATCCGCTCCAACGGCGCGATGCCCGACGAGACCACCTCCGAAGCGCCCGCGCGTGCCGGCCGCCCCACCCGCGAGCAGGCGCAGGCGCGGCAGGAGCAACTGCTCGACCGCGCGCTCGAACATTTCCTGGAGAGGGGCTACGAAGGCGCCACGATCGAGGCGATCGCGGCCGACGTCAGCATGACCAAGCGCACCGTCTACGCGCGCCACGCCGACAAGGCGGCGCTGTTCCGGGCCGCCGTGCAGCACGGCACCCGGCGCCGCGCCATCGGCCCGCAGGCGATCGCCGCCACCCGCCGCGCCAGTCTGGAGGAGACGCTCGTCGCGCTCGCCCTGCTGCGCATCGGCCTGGTGGCGGAGCCGGAGGGCGCGCGGCTGCAGCGGCTCATCAACACCGAGTCCTACCGTTTCCCGGACATCTTCCAGACCTACTACGACATCGCCGCGCTGCCTTCCGTGCAGTTCCTGGCCGGGATCCTGGAGGAGGAGACGCAGTGCGGGCGCCTCGCCATCGAGGACGCGATGCTTGCCGCCAACGTGTTCATGAGCATGGTGGTCAGCGGCCCGGTGCGATTCATCCTTTCGGGCAACGAGCTTGGACGCGAGGACATCGACCGGCGCGTGCGCTTCGCGGTACGCCTGTTCCTCAAGGGGGCCGAGCCCCGATGACCTGAACACGACACGCGACCCGGCAAAGCGGGCGCGCCATGGGAGAGCAAGGGTGACCTATTTCCGAGAATTCCGGCTGAGCTGGACCACGCTGCTCGGCGCGACCGTGGGGCTGGCGCTGGGCTCGGCGCTCAACCACTACATGACCAACCTCTTCGCGCCCGCGCTCATCGCCGATTTCGGGTGGGACAAGGCCCAGTTCGCGCTGGTGGGAACGCTGGGCCTGGCCAGCATGTTCGTGGTGCCGCTGTGGGGCCGCTTCACCGACCGGCACGGCGCGCGGCTGTCCGCCGCCATCGGCTTCGTGGTGGTGCCGCTGACCTTCCTCGCCTTCAGCCTGATGCGCGGCAACATCTACGAGTTCTTCGCCATCACCGTCGTCCAGCACCTGTTCGGCGTGCTGACGACCACGCTGGTGTTCAGCCGGGTGATCGTGCAGCGCTTCGACCTGGCGCGCGGCGTGGCGCTGTCGGTGCTGATGAGCGGGGCTCCGCTGGTCGGCGCGGCGGTGGTGCCGCTGGTGGGCGAGGTGATCGACGCGCAGGGCTGGCGCGCCGGGTACCGCCTGCTCGCGCTGCTCTCCGCGCTGGGCGGCATCGCCGCGGTGGCGCTGGTCGGCCGCCGGCCCCGAGGCGGCACGGCGCTCGAGCGCACCGCACCCTCCATCACGCGCGCGCAGTTCGCGGCGCTGTTGCGACACCCGGCCTTCATCCTGATCGTGGCGGGCATGTTCTTCTGCAACGTGCCGACGGTGATCGTTTCCTCCCAGCTCAAGCTGGTGCTGATGGAGAGCGGCGCGCCGGGACAGGTCGCGACCTGGATCGTCTCGCTCTATGCGGTGGGCGTCGTGGTCGGGCGCTTCGCCAGCGGGCTGGCGCTGGACCGGGTCTCGCCGCAGGTCGTCGCGCTCGCCGCGCTCGGGCTTCCGGCACTCGGCTTCCTGATCCTGGCATCGCCGGCCGATCATCCGTGGCTGCTGGCAGGGGCGGTGCTGCTGGTCGGCCTGGCGCAAGGCGCGGAAGGCGACATCGGCGCCTATCTCACCTCGCGCACCTTCGACCTGGCCCATTTCAGCCTGGTCTACAGCTTCCTGATCGCGTCGATGGGGCTTGCCGCCGCGGTCGGCTCGGTGCTCCTGAGCGCGACGCTCGGCGCGACGCAGCGCTTCGACCTGTTCCTGCTGATCGCCGCGGCCATCACCATCGCCGGCGCGCTCTGCTTCTTCCTGACCGGACGCGGCCAGCCCCCGCGCATCGAGACTTCGACCGAAGTCCCCGCCCCATCCCACTGACCAACAAGGAAATACCATGGCATCTTCTCCCGACCGCGTCGTCGTGGTGACCGGCGCGAGCTCCGGCATCGGCAAGGCCTGCGCGGAGGCCTTCGCCCGGATGGGCTGGCACGTGATCGGCACCGGCCGCGACCCGGCTCGCTGCGACGCCGCCGAGGCCGAGCTCCGCGCCATCCCCGGCGCCCGGGTCGACTTCCTGCGCGGCAACTTCGCCGAGATGGCGGAGGTACGCCGCGTCGCCGCCGAGATCGCCGCGCTCACCGACCGCGTCCACGTCCTCGTCAACAACGCCGGCGGCATCCGCGACGGACATTACGTCTCGTCCGAAGGGCTGGAGGAGACCTTCGCCGCCAACCACCTCGCCTCGTTCCTGCTCACCCGCGAACTGATGCCGCTGCTGGAGCGCGCCGCACAGGACAGCCCCCCGGGCACGGTGCGGGTGATCGCGGTGTCCTCGCTCGCGCACGAGCAATGCGCCGCGATGCGCTGGGACGACCTGATGATGGACGGCGATTTCGCCACGGGACCGGCCTATTGCCAGGCCAAGCTGGCCAACCTCCTGTTCACCCGCGAGCTGGACCGGCGGGTGTCCGGCAAGGGGATCACCGCCCAGGCGATGCACCCGGGCAAGGTCGGCTCGAACTTCTGGAGCCACGGCGAGGCGACGCTGCAGGCCTACGGCAAGGGACAGGACCTCATCGCCCCCGAGGCGCCCGCCCGCACCATCGTGTGGCTGGCGACGGCACCGGAGGCCGGGACCGAGGGCGGACGCTACTTCCACGACCTGCAGGAAATCCCCGCCGCGCCGCAGGCCCGCGACGACACGGCCGCGGCGCGGCTGTGGCAGGAGAGCGAGCGGATCCTGGAAGCGCTGTAAGCGCGCATTGTCGCCGCCCCCCGCCGCCCATGTTGGCGGTCGAGGGGCGGCGAACGCGACCCGTGAAAGGGCTTCGCAGCCGCGGAGGGGGAGGAGGACACTCCGCGCGAACGGCCGTCATGCGCTTCGGGCCGCTGCCGCGAACGGCCCCCTTAGCGCATGAGCAAACGATTGCAAACCTATCCTTATGGATCGGCGATGCCGGCGCCAGGCACCGTCGTCGCTGCCCGAACCCACCCCCCGCTTGACCGCGGGGGCGTTCGCGCCGCAAGGGAGATGCGACTGCCTCCATCCGGAAGACCGCTCCCGTGACACCCGCCGACCGCCCCCGCCGCAGCGCGCTCTACCTGCCGGCCTCGAACGCGAAAGCCATCGCCAAGGCCCGGACGCTGCCCTGCGATGTCGTGATCCTCGACCTGGAGGACGCCGTGCCGCCGGAGGCCAAGGACGAGGCGCGCGCGGCCGCCGTCGCCGCCGTGGCCGAGGGCGGCTTCGGCGACCGCGAGGTGGTGATCCGCGCCAACGGGCTCGACACCGCATGGGGCGCCGACGACCTCGCCGCGATCGCCGGCTCTCGTGCCGACGCCGTGCTCGTGCCCAAGGTCGACGGCCCGGAGGCCATCGCCCGCTACGAAGCGGCGCTGGCCGCCGCGCCGGCGGCGATGCAGCTCTGGGCCATGATCGAGACCTGCGCCAGCGTCTTTGCCCTGGAGCCGATCGCCGCCACCGCGCGCACCGGCCGGCTCGCAGCCTGGATCATCGGCACCAACGACCTCGCCAAGGAGATGCGGGCGCAGCTCACGCCGGGACGCGAGGCGTTCCTGCCGTTCCTGTCGATGGCGGTGGCTGCCGCGCGGGCGCACGGCCTCGCCATCCTCGACGGGGTGTGCAACGAATTCCGGGATCTCGACGCCTTCACCGCGGAGGCACGCCAGGGCATGGTTTTCGGATTCGACGGCAAGAGCCTGATCCATCCCGCGCAAGTGGACCCGTGCAACCTGGTATTCTCCCCCGGAGAGGCCGAGCTCGCCTGGGCGCGGGCGGTGATCGCGGCCTTCGACCAGCCGGAGAACCGGGGCAAGGGCGCGATCCGCGTCGAAGGCAAGATGGCCGAACTGCTCCACCTCGACCAAGCGCAGCGGCTGGTGGCCCTCGCCGAGCGGATCGCCGCCCGGCCCTAACCAGCGGAAGGACCGCGCCGGCCCTTCCGCCCGCAGGATTACTCCGCCGCTGCCGTGAACTTGCCGATCGGCCCCGGCTCGTTGGCGATCACCTTGAGCACGGCGGCCCAGGCATCGACATTCTGCTGCAGCGCCGCGGGATCGACCTTGTCGAGCGTGTCGTCCGGCGTGTGGTGAAGGTCGAAGTAATGGGTGCCGTCCTGGCCCAGGTCGATCACCGCCAAGCTCTGTGCCTTGATGATCGCCTCGATGTCCGCCCCGCCCTCGGCGGCGCCGTCGTGCGGCACGATGCCCATCGGCCACAGCGCGGCCTTGACCTTGTCCACCAGCGGCTTGTCGGCCGCCGCCGTGCTGAACTTCACCTGCCACACCTTGTCGGCGCCGAAGTCGCTTTCCATCGCCACCGCATGGGGCTCCTGGCCGTGCAGCCGAGCATAGTGCTCGCCGCCGCCGCCGCGCACGCCCATCTCCTCGTTGCCCGACCAGAGCACGCGGATGGTGCGCAAGGGCTGCCCGCCCTGCTGCGCCGCGAGCGCCGCCGCCGTGATGATCGCGCAACCCGAGGCATCGTCCACCGCGCCGGTGCCCAGGTCCCAGGAATCGAGATGGCAGGCGAGCACGACGATGGGCAGCGACGGGTCGCGGCCGGGCATCTCGGCGACGACGTTGCCCGAGGTGGCGCCCGGGTTGGGCTTGCCGAGCAGCGTCAGGTCGATGGCCATCGGCTTGCCGCGGGCGGCGGTGCGCGCGATGAGGTCCGCGTCCGGGTTGGAGACGGCGCCGGCGGGGATCGGCTTCACGTCGTCCGCGAACATGGTCACGCCGGTGTGCGGGTTGCGGTGCCCGTCGGTGCCGGCGGAGCGGATGACGACGGCCGCGGCGCCCTTGCGCGCGGCGACGCTCGGTCCCTTCCTGCGCACGTCGCCGTAGGGCCCGTAGCCCGAGCCGTCCTGCGCGGCGCGCATGGCGTGGTCAATGAAGGCGACCTTCCCGGCGAGCGAGCCGGCGGGCGCCGCCTCCAGGGCCGCGAGCGTGGGGAAATAGACAAGCGGCGCCTTGAGCCCGCCGCGCGGCGTCGGAACCGAATAGCCCAGCGCCGTGATCGCGAGCGGCTGCGCATAAGGCGCCGTGAGGCTCGCGCTTTCCGGCCCGCGCGTCCACGCCAGCGTCTTGAACTCCTCCACCCGCACGTTGCGGAAGCCGAGCGCCTCCAGCTTGGCAGCGCCCCAGTCGCGCGCGCGGTCTTCCGCCTCGGAACCGGCGGGACGCGGCCCGATCTCGGTGGTCAGCCCCTCGACGATCTCCCACGCGGTGCCGGTGCCCTGCGCGGGAGCCGCGGAAGCGGGCACGGTCGTTGCGGGAACGGTCAGGGCCAGGAGGGCCGGAACCAGGGCGGCGGACAGCGTGCGATGTGTGCTCATGGTGACATTGCTAACCGACCCGCGAGGCCCTGCCAAGGGATCGCCGCAGGAAGCCGGCACCCCGGCGCGCCGGGCTTGAAACCCCGGGCTCCTGCACCGATCCTCCCGTCCTGTCCCGGCGCAGCGCCACCCTGCCCCGGGTTCGGGCCGCGCCCTTGGCAAGGGCCCCTCGCCCCTGTAGAGCGAGCCGCAATCCTACCGATCCAGATCGCATTCCAGAGGAAACCGATGGCTGCCCAATACGCCTTCGTCATGAAGGGCATGACCAAGACATTCACCGGCGCTCCCAAGCCGGTGCTCAACAACATCTCGCTCCAGTTCTACCAGGGTGCCAAGATCGGCATCGTCGGCCCGAACGGCGCCGGCAAGTCGACCCTGATCAAGATCATGGCCGGCATCGACACCGACTACACCGGCGAAGCCTGGGCGGGCGAGAACATCACCATCGGCTACCTCGAGCAGGAGCCCGAGCTCGATCCCAACAAGACCGTGCTGGAGAACGTCAAGGACGGCGCGCGCGAGACGGCGGACCTGGTCGACCGCTTCAACGAGATCTCGACGATCATGGGCGACCCGCCGGAGGACGTCGATTTCGACGCGCTGATGGAGGAGATGGGCGACCTGCAGGGCAAGATCGACGCGGTCGATGGCTGGACGCTCGACAACCAGCTTGAAATCGCCATGGAGGCGCTGCGCTGCCCGCCGGGCGACTGGCGCGTCACCAGCCTCTCGGGCGGTGAGAAGCGCCGCGTCGCGCTGACCCGCCTGCTGATTCAGAAGCCGTCGATCCTGCTGCTGGACGAGCCGACCAACCACCTCGACGCCGAATCCGTCGAATGGCTGGAAAACCATCTCAAGGAATACGCGGGCGCGGTGCTGATGATCACCCACGACCGCTACTTCCTGGACAACGTGGTGGAATGGATTCTCGAGCTCGATCGCGGGAAGTACTTCCCCTATGAGGGCAACTACTCGACCTACCTCGAGAAGAAGGCCAAGCGCCTGGAGCAGGAGGACCGCGAGGAATCCGGCCGGCAGAAGGCGCTCAAGGAAGAGCTCGAGTGGATCCGGCAGACCCCGGCCGCGCGCCAGACCAAGTCGAAGGCCCGTATCCGCAAGTTCGAGCAGCTTCAGGAAGCGCAGTCGGGACGCAAGCCCGGCAAGGCGCAGATCGTCATCCAGGTGCCCGAGCGCCTTGGCGGCAAGGTCATCGAGGTGAAGGACATCTCGAAGGCCTATGGCGACAAGCTGCTGTTCGAGAACCTCTCGTTCATCCTGCCGCCGGGCGGAATCGTCGGCGTCATCGGCCCCAACGGCGCCGGCAAGTCGACGCTGTTCAAGCTGCTGACCGGCAAGGAGCAGCCCGACAGCGGCGCGATCGAGATCGGCTCCACCGTCCACCTGGGCTTCGTCGACCAGAGCCGCGACCACCTCGACCCCAAGAAGAACGTGTGGGAGGAGATCTCGGACGGGCTCGACTACATGAAGGTCAACGGTCACGACATGTCGACCCGCGCCTATGTCGGCGCGTTCAACTTCAAGGGCGCGGATCAGCAGAAGAACGTCGGCAAGCTCTCGGGCGGTGAACGCAACCGCGTCCACATGGCCAAGATGCTCAAGGAGGGCGGCAACGTGCTCCTGCTCGACGAGCCGACCAACGATCTCGACGTCGAGACGCTGGGCGCGCTGGAAGAGGCGATCGAGAACTTCGCCGGATGCGCCGTGGTCATCAGCCACGACCGCTTCTTCCTCGATCGTCTCGCCACGCACATCCTCGCCTTCGAGGGCAACAGCCACGTCGAGTGGTTCGAAGGCAACTTCGCCGCCTACGAGGAGGACAAGCGCCGTCGCCTGGGCGATGCCGCCGACCGCCCGACCGCGCTGGCGTACAAGAAGCTGACGCGCTGATCGCAGGCGGCGGGCTCGACCCGCCCCTCGCCGCACGAACGAGAAGCCGCCGCCCGGACGACCGGGCGGCGGCTTGTTCATTTGGGGTATCTCCAAGCTGAACGACAGGCACCCCGCCGGTTCACCAACGCGACAGCGCGTATCAGATAGACGGGTTCTCACGATGAGCCGCGATCGCCGTGTGGCGCCTCGGTTTTTGGAGACCGGATCAGTGAACAAGACAAACAAGATGGCGAAGGGGTTGCTGGCGGCAGGCACGATGGCTCTGGCCCTGGGCGGCCTTCCCGGCCAGTCCTTCGCGAAGCCCGAGGACGGCGGCCGGCAGGGACCCCGCGCCGAACGCTCCGCACCCGCTCCGCGCATGGAGCGCGCCCCCATGGCACGCCCGCAGCGCTCGGCTCCTGCCCCCAGCGCCCCCCGCAGCGTCTCGCCCCCGCGTGAGAACGCCCGCGTCAACATGGGGCCGCAGCTCCGCGCGATGCGGCAGGAGCAGCAGGCCGGTCGCGGCGCCACGGCTCCGGTGCGGCCCGCGGCCCGCCCCGATGCCTCGCGCGGGAACTGGCAGGGAACGTCGCGTCCCGACCGTCCCGGAGGCGAACAGCGGCCCTCCAGCGGCTGGCAGCGCCCCGGCGGGGAGCGGGGCGACAACGACCGCGGCTCCGCCTGGCGCGGCGACGGTGACCGCCGGCCCGGTAACGCCGGCCGCCCCGATAACGATCGGCGCGACAACGACCGCTGGCGCGACAACGACGGGCGGCGCGACAACGATGGCCGGCGTGACAACGACCGCTGGCGCGACAACGACGGTCGCCGCTACCAGTCCTGGAACCGCAACGACTGGCGCCGCGACAACCGCTACGACTGGCAGCGCTATCGCGACCGCAACCGCAACGCCTATCGCATCGGTCGGTACTACGCCCCGTACAGCAGCTACGCCTACCGCCGCGTGAGCATCGGCTTCTCGCTCGGCTCGATGTTCTACGGGAACCGCTACTGGATCAACGATCCGTGGCAGTACCGCCTGCCGCCCGTCTACGGCCCCTATCGCTGGGTCCGCTACTTCGACGACGTGCTGCTGGTGGACGTCTACACCGGCGAGGTGGTCGACGTGATCTACGACTTCTTCTGGTAGGTTCCACCAGACCCGATGCCCAGGACCCCCGGCCGTGCCAGCGGACCGGGGGTCCTTCGTTCGGGGCGTCCGAAGAGACCGATTGATCTGCGGCTTCGCGTCGCTACTCTCCCGCCATGACGCACGCCGCCCACCCGGACCGCAAGGCCCTCGCCCGGATCGGCGCGGCCGTGCGCGAGAGGCTGGCGGGGGAGCCCGCGGTCCGCCGCCTGGTGGACGAGCGGGCCGAGATCTACGCGGTGGAGCAGTTCCTGCCGCTCCCCGCCTGCGCGCGGATCATGGCGCTGATCGACGCGGTCGCCTGCCCCTCCAGCCTCATCGACGGTGGCGCCTGGCCCGACTACCGCACCAGCTACTCGGGCGACATCGACGCCTGCGACACCAGCGTGCGCGACCTCGAGACGCGGCTGGCGGCGATCACCGGCATCGCCGCCGCCTGCGGGGAATCGGCGCAGGGCCAGCGCTATCGCTGCGGAGAGTACTTCCACGAGCATTGCGACTGGTTCGACACGGCTGCCAGGTACTGGGGACGGGAGCGGCGCTGCGGCGGCCAGAGAAGCTGGACCGCGATGGTCTACCTCAACACCGTGGAGGACGGCGGCACCACCGACTTCACCCGCATCGCGCTGAGCGTCCCGCCCCGCGCCGGCGCGCTCTTGCTGTGGAACAACGCACTTCCGGACGGCACGCCCAATCCCTGGACCATGCACGCGGCCCGCCCGGTGCGCCAGGGCGTGAAGTACGTGGTGACCAAGTGGTTCCGCACGCGGATCTGCCAGTAGCCCGCCAGCGGATCGGCGTCAGGGCCGGATGCCCTCTTCGCCCGGCACCCCGCCGGAGCCCGGCTGGGCTTCGAGGTATGCGAACAGGTGGTCCATGCGCTTGTGCAGCCGGACGATCTCCAGCTGCGTGCGCAGGTTCACCTCGTAGTCGTGGCGTGCGGTGATGCGATCCTTGTCCGACTGGCGGTTCTGGCTCATCATGATGACCGGCGCCTGGACCGCCGCCAAGGTCGAGAGCATCAGGTTGAGGAAGATGAAGGGGTACTCGTCGAACGGGTGCAGCCCCAGCGCAGTGACCATACGGCTGTTGATGAGCATCCACCCGCCCAGCACCAGCCCGAAGCCGATGATGAAGCCCCACGAGCCTCCGATCTCCGCCACGCGGTCCGCCAGCCGGTCCCCGAAGCTGAGGTTCAGCGCCGCTTCCTCCTGCGCGTCCGGCCCCATGATGGTGCCCGATGCGATGCGCTCGAGGACGCGCTGTTCCTCGGCGTCGACGTCGCACAGGTTGCGGCCCAGCAGCTCCTGGCAGAGTTCGTCGGCAGTCCAGCTGGTCTTGCGCATGGCTCTTGCTAGTTCCTTCAGGCGGCTTGGGCCAGCGCCTGGGCGATGAGCTTGCGCGTCTCGGGCAGGCCGTAGAGGGCGATGAAGCTGCCCATCCGCGGCCCCTGCGGCGATCCCAGCAGCGTCTCGTAGAGCGCCTTGAACCAGTCGCGCAGCGTCTCGAAGCCATAGGCCTCGTTCTTGCCGATCTCGTAGACGATGTTCTGCAGCGCCTCCGCCGAAGCCGCCGCCCCGAGCTGCGCGAGCTGCGCGTCGAGATCGGCGAGCGCCGCCGCCTCGTTCGCGGTCGGGGCGCGGCGCTGCAGGGTCGGCGCGATGAAGTCGCGGTTCGTGGCGAGCGCGGCGCGCACCATCGCTCCCAGTTCGGGATGCGCCTCGGGGCTGGCGTCCGCGACGTAGTTGCCCAGGTACGACCAGACCTGCTCCGCCGTCGCGTCCGCGCCCAGCACGCCCACCAGGTTGAGCAGCAGCGCGAAGGTCACCGGCACCGCGTCCCCTGCACCGGGCGCCGAACTGGAAGTCGCCTCGGCCGCACCCTCGCCGTTCGCGCGCAGCAGGTGCCACACCGGGTTGCCGAGCTGCTTGTCGAGCGGCTGGTCCGCCAGGTTGGCGCGGAACTGCCAGTACTCGTCGACCGCCTTGGGGATCACCCCGACGTGGAGCTGCTTGGCGCTCTTGGGCTCGCGGAAGAGGTAGAACCCCAGCGATTCCTCCGTCCCGTAGGTCAGCCACTGCTCGATGGTGAGGCCGTTGCCCTTGGACTTGGAGATCTTCTCGCCGTTCTCGTCGAGGAACAGCTCGTAGATCAGCGCTTCCGGGCGGCGGCCTCCGAGGACCTGCACGATCTTCCCGGACTGCGTGACCGAATCGGTCAGGTCCTTGCCGCACATCTCGTAGTCGACGCCCAGCGCGTACCAGCGCATCGCCCAGTCGACCTTCCACTGCAACTTGGCCTTGCCGCCGAAGACCGACTGCTCGACCACCGTGCCGTCCTCGTCGGTGAAACGGATCATGCCGGCGGCGGCGTCGATCACCTCTACCGGCACCTGCAGCACCACGCCGCTGGTGGGCGAGACGGGCAGCACCGGCGAGTAGGTCTTGCGCCGCTCCTCGCGCAGCGTGGGGAGCATGACGTCCAAGATCGCCTGGTTGCATTCCAGCACCCGCGTCAGCGCGGCGTCGAATGCGCCCGAATTGTACCGGTCGCTGGCGGAGACGAACTCGTAGTCGAAGCCGAACCGGTCGAGGAAGTCGCGCAGCATGGCATTGTTGTGGTGCGCAAAGCTTTCATGCGTCCCGAAAGGATCGGGAATCCGGCTGAGCGGCTTGCCGAGGTTGGCCGCGAGCAGCTCCGGGTTGGGGATGTTGTCGGGCACCTTGCGCAGGCCGTCCATGTCGTCCGAGAAGGCGACCAGGCGGGTCGGCGCGCCGCCCGTCAGCGCTTCGTAGGCGCGGCGGACCAGCGTCGTGCGCAGCACTTCCTGAAAGGTGCCGATATGCGGCAGGCCCGAGGGGCCATAGCCGGTCTCGAACAGGACAGCGGCAGGCTTGCCCGCCGCGTCGGTCTTGCCCTGCGGGTAGCGCTTCAGCAGCTTCTGCGCCTCCTGGAACGGCCAGGCCTTGGACACGCGGGCGGCTTCGATCAGGGCATTTTCGGTCATGGCGCGCTCTTTGGCGAAATGCGCGCATTTCGCAAGCGTCTCGTCGCCCCGGGGCGAGCCCGGGGCGAGGCGAGTCGTCAGTCTTCCCGCCAGGACCAGTCGTAGGTCAGCGGCGCCTCGCGGAAGGCGAAGCGGTCGATGTGCCGGGCGACGACATCGGTCAGCCGCTCGACCTCGCCGCGGTCCTCGCCGGTGATGGCGATCGCGATCCCCTCCGCGCTGGCGGTCATGGTGGTGACCGCGCTGGGGAAGGTCACCGTGCCGGTGTCGCCCTCGAAACGGGTTTCCAGCTTGTGGCTCCAGTGCTTGCAGAGCTGCTGCACGTACTTGGCGCCGCTCTCGGTCTTCACGGTGGTCTGGATGGTGCTCACGGTTCGATCCTTTCGATCTTGCGGGTCGCCTCGTCGATGGCATCGGCCACCTGCAGGATGAAGTCGCGGTCGGCGCTGCTGTGCGAGAGGCGGTCGAACACGGCGGTCTTCAGCGCATGCATGGCGCGGCGTACCGGTGCCGGGTCCACCTTGTCGCGCTGCGCGGCCAGCGCGGCAAGCCGTTCCTTGAGCGCATCCGCCTGCGGCTTGTCGGTTTCCGCCTTGGCCCGGCCCGCGTCGGTCGGTTCGAAGGCCTTGCGCGCGGTCTCGCCCGCCACCGGCACGATCAGGCCGGTCTCCTCCATGTAGATCAGCGAGGGATAGACCACGCCGGGGCTCGGCGCATACTCGCCGCCCGAAAGCGCCTCGATCTCGCGGATCAGCTCGTAGCCGTGGCGCGGGCCCTCGACGATCAGCGCGAGCAGCAGCGTCTGCAGCTCGGCCTGATCGAACAGCCGCCGGCGCCGTGCGCCGCCGCGCGGACCGCCGCCGCCACCGGCGCCGCCAGCTCCCGGGCCCTTGCCCCGGCGTCCACCGAAGCCGGGGCCAAATCCCGGGCCAAAGGGCCCGTCGGCCAACCCGTGACGGCCACGCCGATGCAGCATCGAGCGGACCTCGTCCACGCCGTCCAGGGCGGCAGCCATCCACTCCTCACGGCCATGCCCATGGCGGCCCCTGCGACCGCGGCCGCCCCGCCCGTGATGGCAGTTCATGTCTTTCATTGTCAGTTCCATATCGTTCATGATGGCTCTAAGATATATCTTAATGTCGCGTCCGCAAGGTGGAAAAGTGTATTCGCGAATTTTTTTCCGATGCCGGCTGCGGACCGCGCCGTTCCCAAGCGGGCCCCGGCTCCCTAAGATGACGCCATGGCCGCCCTGCCCCTTCCCGCCCTCCACGCCAGCCACGGCGGCTGCTGGCTTCGCGACGGCGGGGGGACACGGACGATCTCCAAGGGCGAGGCGGTCATGGCTGCGGCCGACACCCCCCTGCTCATCCTCAACGCCCCGCTCCTGGCGACGCGGCTGGGCTACCCCGACCTCTCGGGCCTCGACCTGCTCGAACTCTTCGCCTTCGTGCATCCGGCGCGCTTCGTGGTGCCGACCCCCAAGGGCCTGGCCCACGCGCTGGGACTGGCCGAGCCCGCCGCCGACGCCGACGTGCCGCGCCTCCTGCAGGAGGCCGCGGGCGCCTTGCTGGAGATGTGCGCAAGCGACGACTGGCCCGAGCGCGAGGGCGCCTGGACCACGCTCCAGTCGCTGGTCCGCATGCGCTGGCCCTGGTCCACGCTGCTCACCGCGCGCATCCGCAAGCCCGAGCGCGCGGAGCGCTGGCTCTTCACCCGCCTCCCGGAGTGGGAGGAGAGCCCGGAACCGGCCCAGCCGCGACAGGTGACGCTCGGTGAAGCCGACGTGCTCGGCCGGTTGGCGCAACTCACCGGATCGGGCGCCGAGCAACGCCCGGGGCAGCGCGCCTATGCCGCGGAGGCCGCCCACGCCTTCGCCCCGCGCGAGCGTTCGGGGCGGCCGCACATGCTGCTGGCGCAGGCCGGCACCGGCATCGGCAAGACGCTGGGCTACCTCGCCCCTACCTCGCTCTGGACCGAGCAGGCCGGCGGCACCGTCTGGGTCTCCACCTACACCAAGGCACTGCAGCGCCAGTTGCGGCACGAGAGCCGCCGGGCCTGGCCCGAGCGCCGCGAGGACGGTTCCCGGCCCGTGGTGGTCCGCAAGGGGCGCGAGAACTACCTGTGCCTGCTGAACCTGGAGGATGCGCTGCAAGGCGGCTTCTCGGGCCGTGCGGCAATCCTGGCGCAGCTCGTCGCCCGGTGGGCGGCCTATACCCGCGACGGCGACATGATCGGCGGCGACCTGCCCGGGTGGCTGGGCACGCTGTTCCGCCAGCGCGGCATCGCAGCGCTCACCGACCGACGCGGCGAGTGCGTCTATGCGGGCTGTCCGCATTACCGCAAGTGCTTCATCGAGCGCGCCACCCGCGCCAGCGTCGGCGCCGACCTCGTGATCGGCAACCATGCGCTGGTGATGGTCAACGCCGCGCGCGGGCGCGACCCGGCCTCGCGCCCCACGCGCATCGTCTTCGACGAGGGCCACCACGTCTTCGATGCCGCCGATTCGACCTTCGCGGCGGCCCTGACCGGTGCCGAGGCGATCGAACTGCGGCGCTGGGTGATCGGGCCGGAGAAGGCCTCCCGCGGCCGCCGCCGCGGACTGTCCGCGCGGCTTGCCGACATCGCCAGCTATGACGAGGCGGGCGCCAAGGCGATCACCGCCGCCACCGCCGCGGCGGAAGCGCTCCCGGGCGACGGCTGGATGCAGCGCATCGCCGAGAATGCCGCCTCCGGGCCGCTGGAAGAGCTGCTCGCCGCCGTGCGCGCCACCGTCTACGCCCGCGACGAAAGCGGCGGGCAGGACGCCGGATATGGCCTGGAGACCGAGGCGGCCGGGCTCGAGGGCGCCTTCGTCGAAGTGGCGCAGGCCGCGCGCATGGCGCTGGCCGAACTGCGCCAGCCGCTCATCCGCCTGGGCATGCGGCTCGAAGCGCTGCTGGAGGAGCCGCCCGACTGGCTCGATGGTCCCGGTCGCGCCCGCATCGAAGGCGCGCGCCATTCGCTCGCCTGGCGAGTCGACACGGTGGCGGCATGGGAAGCGCTGCTCGACCGGCTCGGTGGCCCGGCGGACCCGGAGTTCGTCGACTGGCTGGCGGTCGACCGCTCGGAGGCGCGCGAGTTCGACATCGGCATCCACCGCCGCTGGCTCGATCCGATGAAGCCGTTCGCACAGGTCGTCCTGGAACCTGCGCATGGGGTCATCATGACCTCCGCGACCCTGCGCGACGGGGAGGACTGGGGCAAGGCCATGGTCCGTTCCGGGGCCGCACAGATCGACGTCTCCCCCCGACTCTCCACCCATCAGAGCCCGTTCGACTACGCCGAACAGGCGGAAGTCCTGATCGTCACCGACGTGCCCAAGGGCGATATCCCCGCGCTATCGGCGTCTTATGGCCGCCTTATCGAAGCGTCGCGCGGCGGGGCGCTGGGCCTGTTCACCGCCATACGGCGCCTGCGCGCAGTCCACGGCCGCATCGCCGATCGCCTCGCCCGGGGCGGCCTGCCGCTCTACGCGCAGCATGTCGATCCCATCGACACCGGCACTCTCGTGGACATTTTCCGTGATGATCCAGCAGCTTCCCTGCTCGGCACCGACGCCCTGCGCGACGGCGTCGACGTGCCCGGCCACTCGCTGCGGCTGGTCATCATGGAGCAGGTGCCGTGGCCGCGCCCCTCGATCCTCCACCGGGCCCGCCGCCTCGCCAACGGCGGCAGCGCCTACGACGACACCCTGATTCGCGCCCGCCTCGCCCAGGCTTTCGGCCGCCTTATCCGCAGCCGCGAGGACCGCGGGCACTTCGTCGTGCTCTCCCCCGCCTTCCCCTCGCGCCTGCTCTCGGCCTTCCCCGCGGGCACGCCGATCCGCCGCGTGACGTTGGAGGAGGCTTTACAGCGCGTGGCCGGGCATGCTTCAGGGGCCACGGCGGACCCGGCCGAAGACTCGCGGCCGCTCTCCTGATCCCAGCGCACGAGTTGACCGCCCCATGAAGACCCTCGGCATCTTCCGCCACGCCAAATCGGACTGGAACGACGCGCGCCTGCGGGATTTCGACCGTCCGCTCAACACGCGCGGGCGCGTCGGCGCCGCGGTGATGGGCAAGCACATCCGCGAGCATGCGGTGGGCTGGAAGCGAATCCTCGCCTCTCCCGCGGTCCGCGTCACCCAGACCATCGAGATCGCCGGCGAGGCCGCGGGCGAGACTCCCCCGATCACGTGGGACCGACGCATCTATCTTGCCAGTTCCGCAGCCCTGATGGACGTCCTGCGCGAGCAGGACGGCGCACCGCGCTCGATCCTGCTGGTGGGCCACAATCCTGGACTGGAGGACCTGATCTTCGATCTCGTGCCGGGCAACGGCGAGAATCCACTGCGCGACATCGTCGAGGACAAGTTCCCGACCGCCTCCTACGCGGTGATCGCGCTGGACATCGAGGACTGGAGCGATCTGCGCGCGGGGATCGGACGGCTCGAACACCTGGTCCGGCCTCGCGACCTCGACCCGTCCCTCGGCCCCACCGTGACCGACTGAGCCTGGCGCGGTCAGGCCGCTGCCAGCGCGCGGGCCAGGTCAGCCCGGATCGCCTGCAGCTTCTGGACGAACTCGCCGTCGAACGGGGCGTCTTCCTTCTGCTCCGCGTCGGGGGCGAGCTTGCCGCCCAGCGCCTTGCAGGCGCCCCGCAGGGTATAGCCCTCGTGGTGGACCAGCCGGTCGATCCGGGCGATCAGCGCCACGTCCTCGGGACGGTAGTAGCGCCGGTTGCCACCGCGCTTGACGGGCTGCAGCGCGGGGAACTGCTCTTCCCAATACCGCAGGACGTGGGGCCGGATCGACAAGGCCCGAGCCACTTCGCCGATGGTGCGCAAGGCCTGCGGGTCCTTGCCGTCCTGGAACAGCGAAGCCATGTCCGGCGAACCGGCGTGAGGGTTATCCATGCTGCCTTTCCTGAAAAGCGCCGTCACAGCTCCGCGATGCGGTCCTTCAGCATCTGGCTGGCGCGGAAGGTCATGACCCGGCGCGGAGTGATGGGTACTTCGACGCCGGTCTTGGGATTGCGTCCGACCCGCTCGCCCTTGTCGCGAAGCAGGAAAGTACCGAAGCCCGAGATCTTCACGTTCTCGCCATGGCTGAGGGCCGCGCACATGTGCTGAAGAATCGATTCCACCATCGCGAGCGAATCCGAGCGTGAAATGCCCAGCTTGCGATGAATGGCCTCGGCAATTTCAGCCCTGGTCAAAGTATCCGTGGAGCGCATCAAGCCCGCATCCCCTTCGTGCGCCGATGTGGGGATAATATTAGAAACAGGGAAGAAATCAATGCTGCGCGCAGTAATGAACACCCTTTGACAAATTCAGGGCGCCATCAAACGCGAATCAGGCTGGCGCCCCAGGTAAAGCCGCCGCCCATCGCCTCCAGCATCACCAGGTCGCCGACCTTGATTCGGCCATCGCGAACCGCCTGATCGAGCGCGAGAGGCACCGACGCCGCCGAGGTGTTGGCATGCTGGCCCACGGTCATGACCACCTTTTCGACCGGAAGGCCCAGCTTGCGCGCCGTGGCGTCGAGGATGCGCGCATTGGCCTGGTGCGGGACCAGCCAATCGAGATCCTCGGGAGCGAAACCGGCTTCCTCCATGACCTCGCGAAGCACCTCGGCCAGGTTCACGACGGCGTGGCGGAAGACCTCCCGCCCCTTCATCCGCAGCTTGCCGACGGTCTGGGTGGTGGAAGGGCCGCCATCGACGTAGAGCAACTGGTTGTGGGCGCCATCGGCATGCAGCCGGGTCGCCAGGACGCCCCGGGTGCTCTCCCCATCCTGCTCCTGCGCCTCGAGGACGATCGCACCGGCGCCGTCGCCGAACAGCACGCAGGTGGTGCGGTCTTCCCAGTCGAGGATGCGGCTGAACGTCTCGGAGCCGATCACCAGCGCGCGTCGGGCCATGCCCGTGCGCAGCATCGAATCGGCCACACCCACCGCGTAGAGAAACCCGGAACATACGGCCGCGACGTCGAAGGCAATGCCCCCGGCGCGGCAGCCGAGACGGCTCTGGACGATGGTCGCGGTGGCGGGGAAGGTCTGGTCGGGGGTGGCCGTGGCCAGGACGATCAGGTCGATCGAAGCCGCATCGATCCCTGCTGCCTCGAGAGCGCGGCGGGCTGCGTCGGTGGCGAGGCTGCCGGTCGTCTCGTCCTCGGCCGCGATGTGGCGGTTGGAGATGCCGGTACGCTCGACGATCCACTCGTCGCTGGTGTCGACCCGCTCCGCCAGCTCCGCGTTGCTCACGGCCGTCCGAGGCAGGGCAGAGCCGGTTCCGATGAGGACCGAACGCAGCATCAGGCGCTCTCCTCCTGGGCACTGGGCATGCGCCAGGTCGATCCGCCCAGGTGGGCCAGATCCGCGGAAATGCGCTCGGTCACGTTTTCCTCCAGGAGCCGGGCGGTCACCGCCACGGCATTCGCCACCCCGGCGGCGTTGGCGCTGCCGTGGCTCTTCACGACGATGCCGTTGAGGCCCAGGAAGACGGCGCCATTGTGGTTGTTGGGGTCCAGGTGGTGCTTGAGCAGCTCGGTCGCGGGCTTCGAGATCAGGAACCCGATCTTGGAGCGCAGCGAACTCGTGAAGCCGCGGCGCAGCAGGTCCGCCACGAAGCGGGCAGTGCCCTCGACCGCCTTGAGCGCGACATTGCCGGAAAACCCGTCGGTCACGACGACGTCGACGTCGCCGCGACAGATCTTGTCGGCCTCGGTGAAGCCGTCGAAGGACATCGACAGGTTCTCGGCCGCCGCCTTGAGCACGCCGGCCGCATCGCGCAGCTCCTCGGTGCCCTTGGTCTCCTCGGTCCCGATGTTGAGCAGGCGCACGCGCGGCTGCTCCCGTCCGGTGGCCACGCGGGCGTAGGCCGCGCCCATGATCGCGAACTGGACGAGGTTGCGGCTGTCGCACTCGGTATTGGCACCGAGGTCGAGCATGATCACGTCGTTGTCGCCCAGCGTCGGCAGCAGCGCGGCGAGCGCGGGACGATCGATCCCGGGCATCGTGCGCAGCGACAGCTTGGCGATCGCCATCAGCGCGCCGGTGTTGCCACCGCTGACGGCGGCCCCGGCGTCACCCGCCTTGACCGCCTCGATCGCGCGCCCCATCGAGGTGCCCTTGGCCCGGCGCAAGGCCTGGCTGGGCTTGTCCTCGCCGCTGATGACACCTTCGGTGTGCAGGATCTCGGAGCTTGCCCGCAGGTTCGGATGGTTGTCGAGCGCGGCCTTGATCCGCGCTTCGTCGCCCACCAGCAGGAACTTGAAGCGGTCATGCTGACGGCGCGCAAGCGCGGCGCCCTCGATCATGACGCGCACGCCCTCGTCGCCGCCCATCGCGTCGACGGCGATACGCGGCAAGCTCATGGGCAATCTCCGAAGGTCGTCAGGGTCTTAGATTTCGACCGCGACGATCTCACGGCCGTTGTAGTGGCCGCAAGCGGTGCAGAGGTTGTGGGGGCGCTTCAGCTCGCCACAGTTGCCACATTCGTGGTACGCCTGAACCTTCAGCGCGTCATGGCTGCGGCGCATGCCCCGGCGGGAGGGGGTCGTCTTTCTTTTAGGGACAGCCATTTCGGCACCTGTTCCTGCAAATACGGTTACGTCAAAAAGGCCGCCGATGACCGTCACCGGGCACGGCGGCTTGCGAAGGCGCGCCTATAACCGATTTCGCGCGAGTTGCAACCCGTTACTCCCTCCTCCATGAACCCGGGGCCAACGGGAGTACACACGCATGATTCTGCAGACCACCCTCAGCCTTACAGCCGCCGCCGCGGTACTCGCATTCTGGCTGAGCCTGCGCGTGTCGACCGTGCGCTACGTCGCCAAGGTGTGGCACGGCGACGGAGAGAATCCGGTGCTCCTGCGCCGCATGCGGGCCCAGGCGAACTACGTCGAGAACACGCCCTTCGTACTGATCCTGGTCGCCGCGATCGAACTGTCAGGCAGGGGCGGGCAGTGGCTGGCGATCGTCGGCGCGGTCTACCTCCTTGCCCGGATCGCGCACGCCTTCGGGATGGACAAGCCCGAGACGTCGCCGCTGCGCGCGATCGGGTTTCTCGTCACGGTCCTGACACTGCTCGGCCTGGCCGTAGTGGCGGTGCTGATCGCCCTAGCGCGGTTCTGAAGGGGCGTACGCGCGGAGCCTCGCCGATCCGCTCAGCCCGGCAGACCGCGGGCGAGCGCCTCATCCCCCACGTAGGGATTGCTGCGGCGTTCCTGCCCGAAGGTGCTGACCGGCCCGTGCCCGGGAACGAACGTCACGTCGTCACCCAGGGGCCACAGCTTCCGGGTGATGGAATGGATGAGGTCCTGCAGGTTCCCGCGCGGGAAGTCCCACCGCCCGATGCCGCCCTGGAACAGCACGTCGCCGACCATGGCGAACCGGCTGGGGGCGTGATGGAAGACGACGTGGCCGGGCGTGTGCCCGGGGCAGTGGACGACATCGAGTTCCAGGTTGCCGACCGTCACCGTATCGCCATCGTCCAGCCAGCGGTCAGGCTCGAACGTGTGCGCCTCCATGTTCCAGCGCGGACCATCGTCGCTGAGCTGGGCGATCCAGAAGCGATCCTCCTCCTGCGGCCCCTCGATCGGCACGCCCATCTCCCTGGCCAGCACCCCGGCCTGCCCGCAGTGGTCGAGGTGACCGTGGGTGACCAGGATCTTCTCGAGAGTGACGCCCGTCTTGTCCAGCGCCTGGCGCAGCTTGGGCAGGTCGCCGCCGGGATCGACCAGCGCCCCGCGCATCGTCTCGGTGCACCACAGCAGCGAGCAGTTCTGCTGCAGCGGCGTGACGGGAATGATGCCCACGCGCATCGGTTGCTGTGTCGGGTTGCCTTGCGTCATGGCTGCGGAAATGGCCGCGATGGGGCGCGAATGCAACCGGGCTAGATGCGCCCGCCCTTCCAGACGACGCGGCCGATCACGTCCACGTCGCCGGCCGCGCACTCGACCGGAGGATAGGCGGGATTGTCGCTGATGAGCACGATGAGACCGGGCCGGGCCGTCTCCAATCGCTTCACCAGCAGGCTGCCGCCGAGCCGGACCACATGGATGCCGTTGCGCGGCGGACCCGCGATGCGCTCGACCAGGATCTCGTCGCCGTCGCGCAGGGTCGGATCCATCGAATCGCCCGATACCGCGATGGCCGAGACACGCTCTGGCTGGAGCCCCATCGCCCGCAGCCAGCGCGCGGAGAAGCGGATCGTGTCGAAGACCATGTCTGCGGCCAGCTCCGATCCCGGCCCGGCCGAAGCCTCGATCTCAAGTCGCGGCACATCGACCCAGCGCGTGCGCGCCGGCACCTCAGGCGCGTCGTAGGATATTTCTGCCGCTCTTCCCAGCTCCGTCTCATCCACCCCGAAGAAGCGCGCCAGCATTCCGCGGTCCTGCTCCTCCAGCTTGCGAGGGCTCCCCTTGCGCACGAACTGCTGGAGGTAACTGGGGTTCTTGCCCAGCATCTGAGAGAGCCTGGTCAGGCTTACCCTTCGCTCCTCGGCCAGTTCGAGCAGGCGCCGGCGGACAGAATCGGTTTCCATATTGCCCTCCATAGCGTAGGAATTTTCCTAGACAAGTAGGATTTCAACTGGAACATATAGGGAACAACAAGCGAATCCTACAGGAAAGGACCAGACCGGATGCTCCTGCGCCAGATCGAGCGCTTCCTCCGCGACACCGACATGCCCTGGACCAAGTTCGGCCGGCTCGCCGCAAGCGACCCGCGGTTCGTGGCCGACCTGCGCAACGGCCGCATCCCGCGCGAGCACGTGGCGCAGCGGGTGGAGCGCTTCATGAACGCCTATCGCAACGCGCCCAAGGAGGATCGCCATGCAGGCTGATCTCGTACACCAGACCGTTCGCCCCCGAATTCTGCCCTCGCCACGACCGCGTGGTCCCTGGGTGCGGCTGCTGTCGCAGGTGCTCGCGCTTGCCGGCCCCTTGGCCGACTTCCTGCGTCACGCAGAGCGCCCCTGGGCGAGCGCCACCTTCGCGGGCGCAAGACACGCCTTGGCCCTCCACTTTTCAGGAGAGGCAGCCATGGCGGCGGGAGAGGAGTTCATCGCGGCGCTTCCCGACCACGAGTTCGCCCTCGCGGGGCACGTCGTCGCCGACGCCACGGTGGCGGCGATCGAGCATCGCCTCTCGCCGCCCTCGCTCACCGTCGAGGTGGAACTCCTGCTGCTGGAGGATTGCGGCCGATGACTCGGCGCGGCCGCAGCCCCCTTCCGGACAGCGGCCCTGCCCGCAGCAGTTTCCAGGATGGCCGGTCCGCGGGCGCTCAGAGCGCCTGCGACATCTCCTTGATCTCGACGTTGAGGATCCGGTCGTTCTCGGAATAGTCCACCGGGCAATCGATCAGGTGGACCCCCGGGGTATCGCGGCAATGCGCCAGCAGCTCCTTGAGATGGGCGGCGCTCTCGACGCGGTAGCCGTTGGCGCCGTAGCTGCGGGCATATTGCACGAAGTCCGGGTTGCCGTAGGACAGGCCGAAATCGGAGAACCCCATGTTCGCCTGCTTCCAGCGGATCATGCCATAGGCGTTGTCGTTGAGGATCAGCACCGTCAGGTTGAGGCCGAGGCGCACCGCGGTCTCCAGTTCCTGGCTGTTCATCATGAAGCCGCCGTCGCCGCACACGGCGAGCACCTTGCGCCCGGGATAGACCATCGCGCTGGCCATCGCAGAAGGCAGCCCCGCCCCCATCGTCGCCAGCGCATTATCGAGCAGGACCGTGTTCGGCTTCATCGCGCAGTACCCGCGCGCGAACCAGAGCTTGTAGATCCCGTTGTCGAGGCAGACGATGGCATCGTCAGGCAGCGCTTCGCGGATCTGCTGCACGGCGTGGGGCGGGAAGATCGGGAACCGTTCGTCCGCCGCCAGCCTTGCGGTGTGCTCCACTTCCGCGGCACGGTAGCGCAGCATGGCATCGAAGTTCCACTTCGACGAGGGCGTGACCGCTTCCTTGATCTGCCACATGGCATTGGCGATGTCGCCGATCACTTCGACATGCGGGAAGTAGACCGGATCGACCTCGGCGGTCTTGGTCGAGACGTGGATCACCACGCGGTCGCTGCGCGTGCCGTCGTTCTGCATGAAGAACGGCGGCTTCTCGATCACGTCGTGGCCGATGTTGAGGATGCAGTCGGCATCGTCGATGGCGCGGTGGACGAAATCACCCGAGGAGAGCGCCGCGCAACCCAGGAACTTGGGGTGGCGCTCGTCGATCACGCCTTTGCCGAGCTGCGTGGTGAGGAAGGGGATGCCCGTCTTCTCCACGAACTCGCCCAGCATCTTGCTGGTCATCTTGCGATTGGCCCCGGCCCCGATCACCAGGATCGGGCGCTTGGCGGTCTGCAGCGCCTCCACGGCCTGCGCGATCGACTTCACGTCGGCTGTGGGGCGGCGCACGATGGAGCGCGGCACCGGCCGCGAATCGGTGTGTTCGTCGGCGATGTCCTCGGGCAGCTCGATATGCGTGGCGCCCGGCTTCTCCTCCTCCGCGATGCGGAACGCCTCGCGCACGCGGCTGGGGATGTTGTCCGAGGACGCCACCTGGTGGGCGTACTTGGTGATCGGCTGCATCATCGAGACGACATCCAGGATCTGGAAGCGACCCTGCTTCGACTTCTTGATCGGCTTCTGACCGGTGATCATCAGCATCGGCATGCCACCCAGCGTCGCATAGGCGGCGGCCGTGACGAAGTTCGTGGCACCGGGCCCCAGCGTGGAGAGGCAAACCCCGGCCTTCCCGGTGTGCCGCCCGTAGGTCGCGGCCATGAAGCCCGCGCCCTGCTCGTGCCGCGTGAGGATCAGCTTGATCTGCTTGGAGCGCGAGAGCGAGTCGAGGAAGTCCAGGTTCTCCTCGCCGGGCACGCCGAAGATGTACTCGACCCCCTCCTGTTCGAGGCACTCGATGAACAGGTCCGACGCCTTGCGCTTGTCGCTCTCAGCCATGATCCGCTTTCCCCACATGTCTTTGCTTCCGGCCGCCTGCACCCGGGCCCTCTCAGGAGGGCTGATACGCGATTTGGCTCCCGGCCGGCCCTGATGAATTCACTAGCCTCCCGACGAAACTAGCAGGTGGCGGCAAGTGTCGCCAGCCGGCCCGGTCAATATCCGGCGGCGAGGTCCACCTGGTGCACCAGTTCGGCCCCGCGGCGATATCGTTCGAGATTGTCGAGGAAGCGGGCCGCGCCGCGTGCCAGCAGGGCGTCCTGCGCACGGCCCGCGAGGTGCATGGAGATGTGCACGTTCTCCCGCGACCACAGCGGGTGGTCCTGCGGCAGCGGCTCGGGCGTGGTGACGTCGAGGAACGCACCGCCGAGATGACCCGAATCGATGGCCGCGAGCAGGGCATCCTGGTCGACGACGGTGCCCCGCGCGAAGTTGAGGAGCGTGGCCCCCGGTTTCATCGCCGCGAAGGCTTCGGCTCCGAACATGCCGGTCGTCTGCGGCGTCGAGGGCACGATCAGGACCACCCAGTCGAAACGGCCCAGGGCGCCCAGCCACTCGTCCTGGCCAAGCTCGCCGGGGCCGGGATGCCGGCGCGCGGTGGTCACCTGCGATCCGAAGGCGCGGAGAAGTTCCGCGATGCGCGATCCGATCTCACCTGCACCGATCACCAGGACCTGCGCGTCGAGCAGCTCGCGCGTTCCGGGCGGCTGGCGGAGCCACTCGTGCCGGTCCTGCGCACGCACCACCTGCCGCCAGCCTTTCGCCATCGTCAGCATGCCCATCAGCACGAACTCGGAGACGGCTTGCGCGTGGATGCCGGCACCATTGGTCAGCCGCACCCCACGTTCCCGCAGGAGGTCGAGCGGAAGCCAGTCCACGCCCGACGACATCGCGTTGTACCAACGAAGGCCCGTCATCCGCCCGATCGCCTCGCGCGCATGCTGCGGAGCGATCATGTCCAGCCAGGCCACCTCCGCCCGGGGCGCCAGCGCGAGGAGCTGCTCCACGTCCTTGAACCAGAGCGGATCCACCCCCTCGGGCAGCCTGCCCTCCAACGTCGGGCGCATGTGGGCGTTGATCACGGCGACGGTCATTGACGGGCTCCGGTTTTCCGCAAGGATAGGATGCAAAGACTGACAGGGAGGATCGTCATGACAAGAGCAGGCATCGCATCGGCACTTGCCGTTTTGGCCATCGTCGCAGGCCCTGCTCCGGCGGCCGCGCAGGACGAGGGCCTGAGCGAGGTGGTGGTCACCGCCATGCGGCGCGACGCCGAGGACTACACGGCAGACATGCCGGCGGTGGGCCTGCGCCGCAGGGCGGACTTCGCCGTCGCCGAGGTCACTGTCACGGGCGACAGCCGCGACAAGGCGCAGCGGGAGAACGAGATCTACGACATGATCCGCAGCGCGATTGCAGCTGCACCGCGCTCGGGGGTGCAGCTTGCCTACGGTGACCGGACGCTGCAGCCGCTCACGCTCGCCAATTACCGGGAACTGTTGCTGATGAACGACTCGCGCCCGGACAGCCAGCGCGTGGCATTCCTCGTGAAAGTGCCGCTGACCGGCGCCACCGACGCTCAGGCCGCCCAAGCCGCGATCACGGCCTTCGTGAAAGCGGTGAAGCCGGTCGGACGCGCGTTGATGAACGAAACGGGCGACCTGACCCTCTCCGTCGTCGCGCCCGACCAGTATCGTGGCGCCGTGGCGGACGCCATTGCGGCCGACGCGCAGGCCATGGCGGCCCGCCTGGGGCCGGAGTACGGAGTCGAGATCGAAGGGCTCAACCGGCCCGTCGAGTGGGCGCGGGCGGGACTCTCGGAAGTGCTGCTCTACGTGCCCTACAAGCTGGTGCTCGTGCCCAAGCGCTGAGCGCGCTTCACCCCAGCTTCCACTCCCAACCCAGCGGATCGCCGTCCATCACTTCGACGCCCTTTTGCGCAAGTTCGTCGCGAAGGGCGTCGGAGGCGGCGAAATCCTTGTCCGCGCGGGCCTGCTTGCGGCGAGCCAGCACCTCCTCAATCTCGGCTTCGGAGATCTCGGCGGTCCGCGGCCGCAGGCGCAGATCGGCGCGGCGAGTGCCGAACAGGTCCAGCCCGAGCACCGCGTCCATGCGTTCCACCACCGCCCGCTTGATCGCAGGGTCGACCTTCTTCGCGGCCAGCACGTCTTCCAGCGCCGTGAGCGCCACCGCCGTGTTGAGATCGTCTCCGACAGCCTTCTCGAAGGTCTCCAGCATCGGCGCCAGCTTGGGATGCGCGGCTTCGCCGGCCTCCACCTCCGATAGGCGCTCGACGGCCATGATCATGCGCTTCAACCGCACCAGCGCCGCTGCCAGACCCTCCCACGAGAACTCCAGCTCGCTGCGGTAATGCGCCTGCAGACACATCATGCGGTAGCCGAGCGGGTGGTAGCCCTTGTCGACGAGGAGCTGCAGCCGCAGGAACTCGCCCGAGGACTTGCTCATCTTGCCCGACCGCTCGACCAGGAAGTTGTTGTGCATCCAGAACCGCGCGCCCGAATTGGCGGGCACGTCGAGGCCGTTGGTGCAGCAGAACGCCTGGTTCTGCGCGATTTCGTTGGGGTGATGGATCTCCCGATGGTCGATGCCCCCGGTGTGGATGTCGAACGGAAAGCCGAGGAGGTCTCCGCTCATCACCGAGCATTCGAGGTGCCAGCCAGGCGCCCCGCGGCCCCACGGAGAATCCCACTCCATCTGCCGCGTCTCGCCGGCCGGGGTCTTGCGCCAGATGGCGAAGTCGGCGGCGTTGCGCTTGCCCGCAACGGCCTCGATCCGCCCCTCGCCCTCTTCGGTCACCGCCCGGGCGAGACGCCCGTAGTCGGAGACGGTGGAAACGTCGAAGTACAGCCCGCTCTCCAGTTCGTAGCAGTGCGCCGGCGCGATCTTCTCGGCAAAGGCGATCATTTGCGGGACATAGTGCGTGGCAATCGACCATTGCGCCGGCTGGCAGATGTTGAGCGCGGCGATGTCGGCCCAGTAGGCCTGCGTGTAGTGCGCGGCGATGTCCCAGATCGACTGCGCCTGCGAACGCGCCATCTTCTCCATCTTGTCCTCGCCGGCATCGGCATCGTCGGTGAGATGCCCGACATCGGTGATGTTGATGACGTGCGTGAGCTTGTAGCCCTTGTGGCTCAAGGCCCGCCCGAGGACGTCGGCGAAGACGTAGGCGCGCATGTTGCCGATGTGGGGATAGTTGTAGACCGTCGGCCCACAGGTATAGACGCGCGCTTCGCCCGGGTGGACGGGCTCGAACGGCTCGAGCTTGCGGGTCAGGCTGTTGAACAGCGTGAGGCTTGGGGTCTCGGTCATGGGCGTGAGCGCATAAGCGGCGCGCCGCGGCAGTCAAGCCGCAGCGCGCGCCGCACCTCGCACCGCACTTCGCTCAGGCGAAGCCGACGAAGCGCACCTGTTCATCGAGAGGAACGCGCTCCCGCTCGAAGGTGTTGAGGACGGCGTCCTCCTGCCGATAGCCGATCGCCAGGCCGCAGAACAGGATGTGGCTCTCGTCCGGGACGCCGATGTGGCCCTTTATCAGGCGAGCATAGAGCGCCATCCACTCCTGCGGGCAGGAATCGAGCCCCTCTTCCCGCAGCAGCAGCATGATCGTCTGCAGCCACATCCCGACGTCCGACCACTGCGGCGGCCCCATGAACCGCTCGAAGTAGCACAGCAGCAGCGCCGGAGCGCCGAACGACACCACGTTGTCTCGGGCCTGCTCCTCGCGCGCCTGCCGGTCGCCCCGCTCGATCCCGAGCGCTCCGTACATGGCGGCGCCCAGCGATTGCAGCCGGGCGAGGTGCCGGGGAGAGCCGTTCGGCTCGGAGAAGCTGTACTCGATCGGCTCCTGCGGCTGGCTGGCGAGCATCTTCTCCTGCAAGGCCCTGAGGGGCTCGCCCGTCAGCACGGTCGCCTGCCACGGCTGGAAATTGCAACCCGAGGGCGCCCAACGGGCCCGGTCCAGCACGCGGCGCAGCGTCTCCAGATCGACCGGGCGATCGGTGAAGGCGCGGATGGATCGGCGGCTGGCGACGGCTTCGGCGACGTTCATGGCATCTCCTGATAGGGTGGGAATTGTTCCGGCCTGCTCACTCTTCCTCGAACAACCCCGCGAGCTGTTCGATCATCGTCCCGCCGAGCTGCTCGGCATCCATGATCGTCACCGCGCGGCGATAGTAGCGCGTGACGTCGTGGCCGATGCCGATGGCGACGAGCTGGACCGGGCTTCGCGCCTCGATCCACTCGATCACGCGGCGCAGGTGAGCTTCGAGATAACCGGCCGAGTTCACCGACAGCGTCGAATCGTCCACCGGCGCGCCGTCGGAGATGACCATCAGGATGCGGCGGTCCTCCTGGCGGGCGAGCATGCGGTTGTGCGCCCAGAGCAGCGCCTCCCCGTCGATGTTCTCCTTCAGCAGGCCTTCGCGCATCATCAGGCCCAGGTTCTTGCGCGCCCGCCGCCAGGGCTCGTCGGCCTTCTTGTAGATGATGTGGCGCAGGTCGTTGAGGCGCCCGGGGTGCTGCGGCTTGCCGTTGGACAGCCACGCCTCTCGGCTCTGTCCGCCCTTCCAGGCGCGGGTCGTGAAACCGAGGATCTCCACCTTGACCCCGCAGCGCTCCAGCGTGCGGGCGAGGACGTCGGCGCTGATCGCCGCGATCGAGATCGGCCGCCCCCGCATGGAGCCCGAGTTGTCGAGCAGCAGGGTCACCACGGTGTCCTTGAACTCGACGTCGCGCTCGACCTTGTAGGACAACGACTGCCCCGGAGAGACGACCACGCGCGCGAGCCGGGCGGCGTCCAGCAGCCCCTCCTCCTGGTCGAAGTCCCAGGACCGGTTCTGCTGCGCCATGAGGCGGCGCTGCAGACGGTTGGCGAGGCGGGTCACCACGCCCTGCAGGCCCTTGAGCTGGGCATCGAGGTAGGCGCGCAGCCGCGTCAGCTCTTCCTCGTCGCAAAGCTCGGAAGCGTCCACCACCTCGTCGAAAGCCTCCGTGAAGACCTTGTAGTCGAAGCTGTCGGGAATGTCGGTCCAGGGGCGATTGGGGCGGACGGGCATCATGCCCTCGTCACCCTCCTGGCCTTCCTCGCCTTCCTCCATGTCGTCGGAGGTCTCGCCCTCAGACTCGCTCTCCCCCTCGTCGTCGCCCTGCGACGGTTCGGCCGCCATCTCGGCGGGCTGCTGGTCCTGCCCCTGCTCGCCGCCGTCCTCCTGCTCCTCGGTCTCCTCCTCGCCGTCCATGTCGTCGGCTTCGTTGGGTTCCTGCGGCATCTCCTCGGCACGCGTCAGCTCCAGGTGCTGCAGCATGTCCAGCGAGAGCGACTGGAAGGCCTTCTGGTCCTCGAGCGAATTCGCGAGCGCGTCGAAGTCGGCGCCGGCCTTCCGCTCGATCCACTTGCGGACCATCTCGACCCCGGGACGCGCGGCCTCGGGGATTTCCTGTCCCGTCAGTCGTTCGCGAAGGAGCAGCGCCAGCGCGGCGGGCACCGGAACGGCGTCGGGAGTCTCGGCCCGGGTGATGGGGTCGGAGCCGATGCGGGTGAGCATCGCCGCGTCGAGGTTGTCGCGCATACCGGCATAGGCGTTGGAGCCGAGCGCTTCGTAGCGCACCATCTCGACCGCATCATAGGCGGCGCGCGCCGAAGGCTCGGACGGCGCGCTGCGCATGTGCAGCCTGTCGTCGTGGTGGCGCAGCTTGAGCGCGAAGCTGTCGGCGAACCCGCGCGCCTGCATCGCGGCTCCGCGTGGCAGGCTGCGGCCCGGCATCGGCACGCGGAAAGTCCCCCCGGTCGAACTGGGCGCATCCGCGGTCCAGTTGACCTCGATCTCCTTGTCCTGTGCAATCGCGCGCGAGGCACCGGCAAGGACGGACTTGAAGCGATCAGCAGGGGATTCGTCGGACATGCCTTCCGCCTAGCGCAGGACGCGGCGGGGCTCAAATGGCATGCGACGGCAGCGCCATTCCCGGCCGACCCGGGACGGCGCTGCGAGGGTACTCAGATCGACTGACCGGTCTTGGCCCAGTCGGCCAGGAACGTCTCGATGCCCTTGTCGGTCAGGAAGTGCTTGAACAGCCCCTTGATGACGGCCGGGGGGGCGGTCATCACGTCGGCGCCGATCCGCGCGGCTTCGAGCACGTGAACGCTGTGGCGCACCGAGGCGGCCAGGATTTCGGTCTCGAAGGCGTAGTTGTCGTAGATCAGGCGGATGTCGCGGATCAGGTCCATGCCGTCGAACCCATTGTCGTCGTGCCGGCCGATGAACGGCGAGACGAACGTCGCGCCGGCCTTGGCGGCGAGCAGCGCCTGGTTGGCCGAGAAGCACAGCGTCACGTTCACCATCGTGCCGTCGCTGCTGAGTGCCTTGCAGGTCTTCAGGCCGTCGATGGTCAGGGGCACCTTGATGCACACGTTGTCGGCGATCTTGCGCAGGACCTCAGCCTCTCGCATCATTTCCTTGTGGTCCAGCGCCACCACTTCGGCGCTCACCGGACCGGGCACGATCGCGCAGATCTCGCGGGTGATTTCCACGAAATCGCGGCCCGACTTGGCGATCAGCGAGGGGTTGGTGGTCACGCCATCGAGAAGGCCGGTCTCGGCCAGCTCCTTGATGTCGGCGATTTCGGCGGTGTCGACGAAGAACTTCATGGGGCGGTGTCCTGTGGATCAGCGAATCTGGCGGCTCCTATAGGCAAAGCCCTCCGACGGGGCCAGCACGCGATTTCTCCGCTGACGGACGCGCCGCGACCGGCGCGCACGCCGGTCAGTCGGGTTTCAGCGCGGCTTCAAGCCGGCGATCAGAGCAGGATCGCTGGTGGAGCCCGGGTCGGCACGAATCTCCGACTCCTGCGCGCCGATCTCGTACCAGATCGCGTTGTCCGCCTCGAGCGCCAGCGCGTGAGCCGCATCGGAAAGGCTGACCCCGGCCAGCGCCGCGACGGCCTGGTTGAGAATGGGATCCTGAGCCGCGCGCATCACGCGGTCGAACTCCGGGATCATCGCGTTGACCAGAACCGGTCCCATCGCCTGCCGCAGGAAGGTGGTGGCCGCCGTATTGTCGCCATTGAGCAGCGCCAGCGCGTCGGTGACGCTCAGGGTCCGGACCGCCTCGGCGACAAGAGGTGCAGCCACCCGCGCACCGTCCTCGGCGATGATATTGAGCTGGTGCTGCAGCTTCTCGCGAAAAAGCGGCGACTTGAGGATGACCTGCGCCGCCGAGCCAGGCCGGCCGAACAGGACGGGGAGATTGATCCGCGCCACGGCGCTGTCCCAGAACCCGTCGGGCTGCGTCAGCCGGGCGAAAGCCCGCTGACTGGAGAGTTCGAGCAAGCGCTGGATGACGCCGACCTGGCGGTTCGCGCCCATGGTCGCGCAGCCGGAGAGCGACACGAAGACGCCGGCCACGATGCCGGCGAGCACTGTGCGACGTTCGAATTGTTCAGGGCTCGGTCCCCAGATGCGCATGTCCACCCTCCTTCACGACCCTGCCTGTCCACGCCTATATGGGCGCCACATGCAACGTGTCCGACTCCTCGTCTTCAACGCCGCACTCGGCGTCCTCGACTATCGCGTACCCCCGGGGATGACGATCGAATTCGGATCGATCGTGATTGCCCCCCTGGGGCCGAGGCAGATCCTCGGCATCGCTTGGGAGGCTGAACGCCTGAACGCGCAGGAAGTGCCGGAGGCGAAGCTGCGCCCCGTGCTGGCGACGCTTCCCGTTCCCCCGCTGGGAGAACGACTGCGCCGGCTGATCGAGTGGACCGCCGATTACTATTGCGCCCCGCTGTCCGCTGTCGCCCGCATGGCGCTGGGCAGCATCGCTGCGCTGCGAGGGGGCGGCACCACCACCGAATATCGCCTCACCGGGACGGAGCCGGCACGCCTGACCCCGCAACGAGCGGCGGCGCTGGATGCGCTGCAAGGCGAGCAGGGCTCGATCCGGGAGCTGGCCGAGCTGGCGAGTGTCTCCGAGGGGGTGCTGCGCGGCATGGTCGGCGCGGGCCTGCTGGAGCCCGTGACGGTGGACCTGGACCGGCCCTACCCCCCCGCCCGTCCGCAGTTCGCCGAGCCGCATCTCAGCGACGACCAGCTTGCGGCTGCGGACCTCTTCGTCGAGGCCGTGCGTGCGCGGACATTCGCTCCTTTCCTGCTGGACGGGGTCACCGGCTCGGGCAAGACCGAATGCTACTTCGAGGCGGTAGCGGAGGCGCTGCGGCTGGGGCGGCAGGTCCTCGTCCTGCTGCCCGAGATCGCGCTGACCGAGAATTTCCTGCGCCGTTTCGAGCAGCGCTTCGGGGTACCGCCCGTGCTGTGGCACTCCTCGCTCAAGTCCAGCGAGCGGCGCCGCGCCTGGCGTGCGATCGTGCACGGCGGAGCGCAGGTCGTCGTCGGCGCCCGGTCGGCCCTGTTCCTGCCTTACGCGAACCTCGGCCTGATCGTGGTGGACGAAGCGCACGAGGTCTCGTTCAAGCAGGACGACGGCGTACGCTACAACGCCCGCGACGTGGCGGTGATGCGCGCCAAGTTCGAGGGCGTGCCGGTGATCCTCGCCAGCGCCACGCCGGCGCTCGAATCCATGCAGCTGGCCGAGGCCGGCGTATACCGCAAGGTCGATCTCCCGGCACGGTTCGGCGGTGCGCAGCTGCCGGCGATCCATGTCCTGGACCTGCGCGAACAGGCGCCGGAGCGGGGGCGCTGGCTCGCGCCCAAGCTGGTCGAGGCGATGAAGGACCGGCTCGCGAAAGGCGAGCAGTCGCTGCTGTTCCTCAACCGTCGCGGCTATGCGCCGCTGACGCTGTGCCGCCATTGCGGGTACCGCTTCCAGTGCCCCAACTGCACCGCCTGGCTGGTGGAACACCGCTTCAGCAAGCGGCTGGCGTGCCACCATTGCGGGCACGAGGTGCCCGTGCCCGAGGCGTGCCCCGAATGCGGTACCGGGGACTGCCTCGTCGCCTGCGGCCCCGGCGTCGAACGCATCGCCGACGAGGTGGCGGAGATCCTGCCTGAAGCGCGTACGGCTATGGTCACCTCGGACACGATGAACACGCCTGCCGCGATCGGCGAATTCGTCGCCATGGCGGAGGGCAAGGCGATCGACATCATCGTCGGCACCCAGCTGGTCACCAAGGGCTACCACTTTCCGGACCTGACGCTGGTGGGCGTCGTCGACGCGGATCTTGGCCTCGAGGGCGGAGACCTGCGCGCCGGCGAGCGCACCTACCAGCAGATCGCGCAAGTCGCAGGGCGCGCGGGGCGCGGGGCGAAGGCGGGCGAAGTGCTCATCCAGACCCGGCACCCGGACGCGCCGGTCATCGCCGCGCTGGCGAACGGCGACCGCGACGCCTTCTACGCCGCCGAGACGGAGGCCCGCCGCGATGCCGGAGCGCCGCCGTTTGGCCGCTGGGCCGCGATCATCGTCAGTTCGGAAGACCAGGCCGAGGCGCTCGCCGCCGCCCGCGCGATCGGCGGTACCGCGCCGGACCTGCCCGACATGCTGGTGCTGGGGCCCGCCCCGGCGCCGCTCGCGCTGCTGCGCGGGCGCCATCGCTACCGCCTGCTGATAAACGCCCGACGCTCGTCGGAACTGCAGAAGACCCTGCGCGCCTGGCTCGATCCGCTCGAGTTCCCGCGCGGCGTGCGCGTGAACATCGACGTCGATCCCTATTCCTTCGTGTGAGGAGATGGGAGACAAGGCCGCACCCGTGGCCTCCCTCTCGGCAGGAGCGAGAAGTGCCGCCCTTTGGCTTCACCGCGCCTTGGCGATGCTCATCCCGTGCTGGCGCGCCGCATCCTTGGTGGATTCCTCGGTACGGTTGAGCGCCTTGGCGATCTCCTTGAGCCCCTTCCCCTTCCCCGCGAGGGTCTGCAGCTTCTGCAGCTCCTCGGGCTTCCAGGGCTGCTTGTGCTTGGCGACCTTGTCGCTCATGGCGTGTCTCCTGTTGTCCCAAGGTCCTCGGGGACGAATTGAATCTTGATGTCCTCCACGTAGCGCACGGCCTGACCGGTCGGGTCGTTTACGATTGGGCGGGATGAATTGCGCAGCTGCTTACAGGCCAGCTTTGCGTACGTCTCGTACTTCCCTCCACTCGCTTGACACCTTTCCACCTCTCCACGTGGAGACACCTCAATGACAGCTACAAGCCGGAGGAGACCGTTCCTTTCGGGCGGCAGCTTGTTGACTTTGAAAGTTATGTCGGCCGGAAATGTAACCCATGGCTTCGCGCCCTTTTCATCAAACGACATGATCGCCATCTGCGTTCGACCGTAAGAAGGTTCGCCGTCGATAGATGCAGTCGAAGTGTAGTGGAGTGATGTCGCAATATCGCACGCCTTCTCCAAGCTGCGAGGATCGCCTTTACCCTCCCCTGGCTCGCACGCCACGACATGGCCGTCCGGTGCTACCGTCAGAGTTACTATACGAATCATCGGATCTTTCACGCGAGCGGCCTTCACCGCCTTGTAGGCCTGCATAGCCACAGCCTGATCGGGTCTGGGAGATATCAGACCAGCGGCCAAGACGAGAAGGCTCCACATCATACGGCTTCTTCATCCACTTCGCTCTTTACCGGGGCTTTTTCCGCCGCAACCTTTTTCGCGGACGCCTTCTTCGCGGCCGCCTTCTTGGGTGCCGCCTTCTTGGATGCCGCCTTCTTGGCCGGCGCCTTCTTCTTGCCCTTGGCGGGGCCCTTCGCGGCCTTCTCGTCGATCAGGGCGATCGCCTGTGCGGCGGTGAGGTCCTCGGGCTTCTGGTCGCGCGGGAGGGTGGCATTGGTAGTGCCGTCGGTGACGTAGGGGCCGTAGCGACCTGCCATCACCTTGATCTCGCCGCCGCTGGTCGGGTGGGCGCCGAGCACCTGGATCGGCTCGGCCTTGGTCCGCGCCCCGCCGCCGCGATTGGCTGCGTCGGCCAGCAGCGAGACGGCGGCGTTCATCCCCGTGTCGAAGACCTCGGCCGTCGAGCGCAGCCGTGCGTACTTGCCATCATGCGCGAGGTATGGCCCGTAACGTCCTATGCTGGCAGTGATGTCCTTGCCGCTCTCCGGATGAACCCCGACCGTGCGCGGCAGGCTGAGCAGCTTGGCCGCCCATTCGAGGTTCAACTCGTCGATGTCCTTGGGGATCGAGGCGCGCTTGGCCTCCTTCCCTTCGCCGAGCTGGATGTAGGGCCCGAAGCGCCCGGCGCGGCGCGTGATCTCGAGACCGGTCTCCGGATCCTTGCCCAGACCTTCGTCCTCGCCGCCGTCGTTGGCGCCGCCCGGCTGCGCGAACTTGCGGGTGTACTTGCAATCGGGATAGTTGGAGCAGGCCACGAAGGCGCCGTATCGCCCGCCGCGCAGGCTCAGGCGGCCCTTCTCGCACTTCGGGCACAGGCGCGGGTCCGAGCCGTCCGCCTGCGGGGGGAACAGGTAGTCGGACAGGAACTCGTCGAGCGCCTCGGTCACTTCCGAGGGCTTCTTCTCCATGACCTCGTCCGACTTGGGCTTGAAGTCGCGCCAGAAGGCTTCGAGCAACGCCTTCCATTCCTGCCGTCCGCCGGAAACGTCGTCGAGTTCGTCCTCCATCCCGGCCGTGAACTCGTAAGCCACGTAGCGGGGGAAGAACCGCTCTAGAAACGACGTGAGAAGGCGCCCGGATTCCTCTGCAAAGAAACGATTCTTCTCGGTGCGGACATAGGAACGGTCCTTCAGCACCTGGATCGTCGAGGCATACGTCGAGGGCCGGCCGATGCCGAGTTCCTCCAGCCGCTTCACCAGGCTCGCCTCCGAATAGCGCGGCGGCGGCTGGGTGAAGTGCTGCTCGGCGGTGACGTCCTTCTTGGCGGGCATGTCGCCGGCCTTGAGGAAGGGCAGCAGGCCGCTGTCGTCATCGTCCGCCTTGTTGTCCTGGCCTTCCTCGTAGACCGCCAGGAAGCCCGGGAACTTCACCACCTGGCCGCTGGCGCGCAGCTCGTTGCGGCCCGTGCCGTCGCGCAAGGTGATCGTGGTCCGCTCCAGCGCGGCGGAGGCCATCTGGCTCGCCATCGCGCGCTTGAAGATGAGGTCGTAGAGCCGCGCCTCGTCGCCACCGGCACCGTAGCGCTCCTTGGTGAAGTCGGTCGGCCGGATCGCCTCGTGGGCTTCCTGCGCGTTCTTCGCCTTGGTCTCGTAGTGGCGCGGCTTCTCGGGCAGGTAGTGCCCGGAGAAGCGGTCGGAGATCGCCGCGCGGCACGCCGAGATCGCGCTCGGGTCCATCTGCACGCCGTCGGTGCGCATGTAGGTGATCGCACCCGCCTCGTAGAGCGTCTGCGCCACGCGCATCGTCTGGCTGGCCGAGAAGCCGAGCTTGCGCGCAGCCTCCTGCTGCAGCGTCGAGGTGGTGAACGGCGGCTGCGGGTTGCGGCGGTGCGGCTTGGTCTCGACGCCCTCGACCTTGAAGGCGCCCTGCTCCACCGCGGCCTTGGCGCGCATCGCCGTGCCTTCGTCGCCCAGGCTCAGGCGGTCCAGCTTCTGGCCCTCGAACGTCACCAGCCGGGCGGTGAAGTCGGTGCCGTCATGCGCCATCAGCGCCGCGACGGACCAGTACTCCTGGGGCTTGAACGCCTCGATCTCGCGCTCGCGATCGACGATCAGGCGCAGCGCCACCGACTGCACGCGGCCGGCGGACTTGGCCCCGGGCAGCTTGCGCCACAGCACCGGCGAAAGGGTGAAGCCGAACAGGTAGTCGAGTGCGCGGCGCGCCAGGTAGGCGTCGATGAGGTCCTGGTCCAGCTCGCGCGGCTGGGTCATCGCCTTGGTGACGGTGTCCTTGGTGATCGCGTTGAACGTGACGCGCTGCACGTCCTTGGGCAGCGCGCGACGCTTGGCGAGCAGCTCGCGCACGTGCCACGAAATCGCCTCCCCCTCGCGATCGGGGTCGGTTGCGAGGATCAGGCGGTCCGCGTCCTTGGCCGCGTCGGTGATCGCCTTCACCTGCCGCTGCTTGTCGGCGTAGAGCTCCCAATCCATCTCGAAGCCTTCGTCGGGGCGGACGGAGCCGTCCTTGGGCGGGAGATCACGGACATGGCCGTAGCTGGCGAGGACCCTGTAGTCCTTGCCCAGGTACTTCTCGATGGTTTTGGCCTTGGCCGGCGATTCTACGATGACAAGCTGCATTTTCTACTCGATCTGCCCCTACGCGTACGCGCACGCATGCATACACGTACAAGGTGGGTCCCTCTCCGGCAGGGCGTCAAGCCCTCCGAGGGACAGCCCCTTGGCCCATCCCGCCGGCCGGATAAACCATTCAGTCGCCCTGCACAGTGAAATCCGGCGGGAGGATGCACCGCCCGGCGTCGTACCGGCCCACGGCGCGGATCACCTCGGCCTTCTCGGGCTCGATGCGGCGGCCGGAGATCTGGCTATCGACGATCCGGGTGAGCAGGCTGTCGAGCCGGGTGACGAGGTAGCAGTCGATCGCGGGCGCCGCATGCGGGTCGCCCACGCCGGAATCGTCGGTGAGGAAGGCGTAGCGGGACTGCGTGGCGGCCGCCATCGCGCGCATCACGTATTCGGCCAGGTCGCCCACGCCCGAGGCGCCCACGGGAACGATCTGGACCCGCTGGGCCCGCAAGTGCTCGGCAGCCAGCCAGGCGCGCGGAACGTCGGCGGCGTGGGGCGGAGCGTCGGCGACCAGCAGCAGCGTCTTGATCGCGTCGGGCCGCCAGTCGAGCCGGGCGGCGCGGACCAGGGCGTCCTGCATGGCCTCCTCGTAGTCGCCGCCGCCGTCCGCAACCTGCTGTTCCAGGTTGCCGCGGACCGCCGCGACATCTCCGGTGAACCCGAAGGTACGGGTAACGAACTGGTCGCCCCGGTCGCGGTAGAAGGTCATGCCGATGCGGATGTCGATATCCGGATGGCGGCGGTTGAGCCCGGCGACGATGGAATCGAGCTCCGCCTGGAGGAAGCGCAGCTCGTCCGACATCGAACCGGTCACGTCGACCACCAGCGCCAGGTCGAGACGGGTGACCGACCGCGCCCGGCCGTCCATGGTGAAGCCGACGCGCCCCGTGCCCACCGCGCGGGGGACGTCGAGCGTGCGCCAGTCCCCGCCCGCGGCCCGGACCCGCACGGTATCGGACAGGCGGTCCATGCCTGGAAAGAAGACCACCGTGCCGTCCGCCTGCGTGGTGAAGGTCAGGCTGTTGCCGTCCGAGCAGCGCAGTTCCACCGGCACGAAAGGTGCCGGGCGGCCCCGCGCGTCCTTGACCTCTACGGTGACCAGGCGCGCAGTGTCGAGGGCGGGCAGCCCCTGCACCCGCTGCCCCAGGTTGGAGCGACGAACATAGGCGGCGTAGAGCTCGGGGTTGAGGAGATCGTCGTGCTCGCCGGCGGTAAGCGTCCCGCTCTGGGGCCTGGGCTGCAGCGGGGTCGGCGTGACGGGGGGCATGATCCGCCCGGTGCTCTCGGTGCGGGCGACGCGGGGTGCGGAGTGCAGCGCCGGGTCGGTCATCGGCGCGCCGGTCCCACCGGGCGCTGCCGTGGCAGGGGCAGGCGGCGGCGCCGATGCTGGCGGCGGCGGCGGCGGAGGTGGAGGTGGCGGCGGCGGGGGCGGCGCGCCGTCCTCGGCGTCGTCCACGCGGCGTGCCGTCGTGACGATCTCTTCGGCGCCCTCGGGGGAACCGTGGTCGGCTACACCTGCCGGACCTTCGCGCCCCCGCTGCCACGCGGGCTCGGGCCCGAGATCGGGCAAGGAGCCAGGGCCTCGGCAGAACCCCTGGGACTCCGCCTCCTTGGACGGCAGGCGGGAAAGCTGTGTCGCCGGCTGGCTCGTCGCGGGCACGGCTGTCCCGGTAATGGCGAGCATCAGGATCACGGACATGGTCTTGCGCATCGGCACCCCTCCATCTTCTGCCTGCATCACGGCATGCACGCGATTGTCACGCCCATCGTCGCACCGGAGGATGAACCGCTTCTGACGGTCGTTCAACCGATGCTGACCCGACCCCCGGCATGGCGGACGAGTTGCCCCGCCAGCTCGAGTTCCAGCAGCGCCAGCTGCACCGCAGAGGCGCTGGCCCCGCACTGGCGGATCAGTTCGTCCACCGTGACCGGCGCGACGGACAGGAACCCCGCGATGTCGGCCGGCTCGCCGGTGGCGGCCTCCGCATGGTCGCCGGGGCAGTCGAAGGGGTCCGGCACGGCACCCTCGCGCAGCACCGCGCGCGGACTGCCGGAAAAGGCGGAAAGCAGCTCGATCACCTCGCCCGCGTCCTGCACCAGAACGGCTCCGTCGCGGATCAGCTGGTTGCACCCGCGCGAGCGCGGATCGAGCGGCGAGCCCGGCACCGCCATGACCTCGCGCCCCATCTCCCCCGCGAGGCGCGCGGTGATGAGCGAGCCGGAGCGGGGCGCGGCCTCCACGACCAGCGTGCCCAGCGCAAGCGCGGCGATGATACGGTTGCGGGCGGGAAAGTGGCGCGCCAGCGGTTCGGTGGAGGGCGGCTGCTCCGCCAGCAGCAGGCCGCGCGTGGCGATCTCCTCCTGCAGCGCGGCGTGCTCGGGCGGGTAGGCCAGGTCGATGCCGCTGGCGATGACCCCCACGGTGGCATGGGCCTGTGCGCCCGCCAGCGCGCCCTGGTGCGCCGCCCCGTCCACGCCGCGCGCGAGGCCGGAGATCACGCTCCACCCCTCCCCCGCCAGCGCGAAGCAGAACTCGCGCGCCAGCCGCATCGCTGCGGCCGAGGCATTGCGGGCGCCCACCACGGCGATGCAGGGCCGTTCCAGCGCCGCGAGATCCCCCCGGCAGGTCAGGATCGGCGGCGCGCCCTCGACCTCCAGCAGGAGCGGCGGGTAGCCGGGCGAATCGTGGAAGAGATAGCGCGCGCCGGCCTTGCGCACCGCAGCAATCTCGTCGTGGATGCGTCGCTCGGCCGCCGGGCTGTAAGTGCGCCCGGCCCGGCCGACGAGCGCCGGGAGGGCGGCGATCGCGCTCGCCGCGTCGCCAAAGCGGGCCAGCAGATGGCGGTAGGTGATGGGGCCGATGTTGGGCGAGCGCAGCAGGCGGATCCGCGCGAAGGCTTCCTCCTGCGACGGGCCCGTGCGGCTCATGCCTTCTTGCCGCTCCCCAAGCGCGGCTCGGTCCCCGCGCGCAGGCGGCCGATGTTCTCCCGGTGCTGGAACAGCACGAAGGCGGCGATCACCGCCAGCACGAGGGCGGCGTCGTGCGCACCGAGCGCGACGGCGACGAGCGGCGCCACCACCGCCGCGGTCATGCCCGCCACCGACGAGATCCGCACCGTCGCCAGCAGTCCGATCCAGGTGAGCGCGTAGGCCAGGCCCACCGGCCAGGCGAGCGCGAAGGCCACGCCGGCGGTGGTCGCCACGCCCTTGCCACCCTTGAACCGCAGCCAGACCGGGAAGCAGTGCCCCAGGAACGCGCCGAGCGCCGCCAGCGGGGCCCAGTCGGGCCAGAGCGAAGCGACGAGGAGGACCGCCGCCAGCCCCTTGAGCAGGTCCAGCAGCAGGGTCGCCGCGGCCAGGCCCTTGCGCCCGGTGCGCAGCACGTTGGTGGCGCCGATGTTGCCCGAGCCGATGGTGCGCAGGTCACCCGCCCCGAACATGCGCGTGAGGATGAGCCCGAACGGCACCGAGCCGAACGCATATCCGATGGCTGCCGCCGCCATGGCATCGAGAATCCAGTCCATGGCGCTGCCTTAGCGGCTTGTCGGGCCCAGCAGAAGCCGGGTTGCAGCATTCCCCGTTGCCCTCGGCCTCGCGCCCCGGTTAACAAGCGGCAAGGTCCAGGGAACGACGATGACATCCGATTTGACGAGCGCGCCGGGCAAGGCGGCCGCGCCCCCCCCGCCCGGCCGGCATGCCGATCCGGCCGCGCCGATCCTCCTCTTCGATTCGGGCGTGGGCGGGCTCACGGTGCTGGAGGAGGTGCGCAGGGTCCTTCCGGAGGCGCCGGTGATCTATGCGGCGGACACCGCCGGCCTGCCCTACGGCAACAAGACCGAGGCCCAGGTCGCCGCGCGCGTCGCCGGCCTGCTGGGCCGCATGACCGAGCGCTTCCACCCGCGGCTGGTCTGCATCGCGTGCAACACCGCCTCGACGATCGCGCTGGGCATGGTACGCGAGGTGCTGGAAGTGCCGATCGTGGGCACCGTGCCGGCGATCAAGCCCGCGGCGGCGATGACCCGGACCGGGGTGATCGGCCTGCTGGGGACACAAGCCACCATCCGCCAGGCCTATGTCGACCGGCTGGAGCACGAGTTCGCGGCGGACAAGCGGCTGCTGCGGCACGGCGCCCCCGGGCTGGTCGAGGCGGCGGAGGCCAAGCTGCGGGGCGAGGCGGTCGATCCGGCGCTGATCCGCCATGCCGCCGAAGCGCTGCGCTGCCAGCCCGAAGGCGAGCGGATCGACACGGTCGTGCTCGCCTGCACGCACTTCCCGCTGGTGGAGGAGGAACTCGCCGCCGCCTTCGGCCCGGGCGTCCGCTTCGTGCACGGCGCACCCGGCATCGCGCGGCAGGTCGCCCGCCTCGTGTCGGGACAGGAATATTCTCGCCAAGCCCCTGACCGCGCGCTATTTACCGGCCAGGGAGACATACCCGATGCGTACCGCGCGAAGCTGGCGCAATACGGGTTGCTTGGGATCGAGAGGATTTGACGCGACGCCTGAACACCTGGTTGCTGGCGATACTGCTCTTAGGCGGAATTCCTTACTTCTGGTTCCTGCTAGATGCCGGGTCCGGGATGCCGGGGACGCAGCCGCGGGCCAAGCCAGTGACGATCACGCAGCTGCGCGCGCTCGCGGATTCGGTCGAGGGGGCGCGGCCGGTCGCACTTCATGCGGAGAGCATCGGCATGCGGCGGGAAATGCGCAACATGCTGGTCGCCGCCTCGGGCCTGCGCTCCGTCACCTGCTGGACGCGGGTCTACACGCTCGACGTTCCCGGCACCGGTCCGGTCGTGATCGGCTCCGGCGCGCTTGGCGGCTTGCGGGCGGAAGACTTCGACCAGCGCCGCCCGGCAGCCCAGGCGCGGGTCGCCCATGCCCTCGCCCATGCCTCCCGCGTGCTGCCGCTTGGCGGAGCGGAGCCCTCGCTCGGCCATACGACGGCGCCCCACGCCGTCGCGGCGGGGCTGGTGGTGATCCCGATGCCCGGCATCGCACCTGGCGCCCGCATGGTCTATGCGCGGCTGGCAGGAGCGCGCGAGTACCTGTTCACCGGCGATATCGCGCGCACGGACCTGAACTGGCGTGAAATGCGCCTGCCGGCCCGCCTTGCCGCTCCGCACCAGTCCCGCGCCCAGCGCGCCGAAAACCTCGCCTGGTTGACGACGATCAATGCGCTCCATCGCGCCGCGCCGCAGATGGTGATCCTCGCCGGGAGCGACATCCGGGAAACTCCGTTTTCTGCGCGCACGCTTTCCGATCAGCCGGGAGGTACAAGCGACTGGCCATGAACGACGCGATAAGGTATTGGCCGCCGCAAAAGCCATCCGCGCGACCGGCTTGGCGGCGGGACAGGTAAGGCAGGACACAGTCGAGACCGTGAACTACGAACATATTTTCGATCAGGCGATCGAGCGCCTCCACTCCGAGGGCCGCTATCGCGTGTTCATCGACATCCTGCGCAACAAGGGCGCCTACCCGAACGCCCGCTGCTTCGCCGGCCACAACGGTCCCAAGCCGATCACGGTCTGGTGCTCCAACGACTACCTCGCCATGGGCCAGCACCCCAAGGTGATCGAGGCGATGGAAGAAGCGCTGCACGACGTCGGCGCCGGCTCGGGCGGCACCCGCAACATCGGTGGCAACACCCACTACCACATCGAGCTGGAGCAGGAGCTCGCGGACCTGCACGGCAAGCAGGGCGCGCTGCTGTTCACCTCGGGCTACGTCTCGAACGATGCCACGCTCTCCACGCTCGCCAAGCTGCTGCCCGGCTGCGTGATCTTCTCGGACGAGCTCAACCACGCCAGCATGATCGCGGGCATCCGCAACTCGGGCTGCGAGAAGAAGGTCTGGCGGCACAACGATCTCGCGCACCTCGAGGAACTGCTGGCCGAGGCCGACCCGAACCTCCCCAAGCTGATCGCCTTCGAGTCGGTCTACTCGATGGACGGCGACGTCGCCCCGATCCACGCGATCTGCGACCTGGCCGAGAAGTACAACGCCCTCACCTACATCGACGAGGTCCACGCGGTCGGCATGTACGGTCCGCGCGGCGGCGGCATCACCGACCGTGACGAAGCCGCGCACCGCATCGACATCATCGAGGGCACGCTGGGCAAGGCCTTCGGCGTGATGGGCGGCTACATCGCCACCAACACCAAGATCATCGACTGCATCCGCTCCTACGCGCCCGGCTTCATCTTCACGACCTCGCTGTCGCCGGTGCTGGTCGCGGGCGTGCTCGCCTCGGTCCGCCACCTCAAGAGCTCCAGCGCGGAGCGCGAGGGGCAGCAGCGGTCGGCCGCGCTGATGAAGCAGATGTTCCGCGATGCCGGCCTGCCGGTGATGGACTCGACCACGCACATCGTGCCGCTGATGGTGGGCGACCCGGTGCGCGCCAAGCAGATCAGCGACATCCTGCTGGCCGAATACGGCGCCTACGTGCAGCCGATCAATTTCCCCACCGTTCCGCGTGGGACCGAGCGGCTTCGCTTCACTCCGGGCCCGGCCCATACCGACGAGATGATGCGCGAGCTGACCGAGGCGCTGGTCGAGATCTGGGACCGGCTGGACATGCGCCTCGCCGCCTGAGGGCGCGCGTCAGAGCAGCGGCTCCAGGGCGTGCCATTCGCTGGTGAGCAGAATGGATATGCCGGTGTCGGCATAGGACTTGAGCCACGACGAGTTGAGCTGGGCGAAGCTCGCGAAGTCCTGCCCGTCGCCCGGGTCCATGAAGGACCCGTCGGGTCGCTCCAGCACGTAGTGCAGGCCGACCACCTTCATCACGGCCACCACCCGCAGCGCGCGCTGCCAGGGCTGCAGCGGCGGCCGCGCACCCTGCACCACCGGGATGCCGAGCGCCTGCGCGTTCTCCATGGCGTTCTTGTAGAACGTCGTCAGCATCGTTCCGTAGATGCCGGGCGTGACGTAGACCGTGGGTAACGGCAGGCCGAAGGTGTGGGCCATCATCGCCAGCTGCGCGGGCATCGAGTAGCCGCGGTCGCACAGGCGCTGCGAGACACCCGTGCCGACCTGGCCGTAGATCCGCATCTCCGCCTGCGTGTTCGCCTGGAACGGCCCGCCCCCGGGCCCTGTCCCGCCGCCCCACTGCACCGCCTCCGGGTACTGCGTCACGCCCAGCTCGTCGAGCGCGCACATCAGCGCGACGGCGCCGCAGGAGTTGGCGTATTGCTGCTGGTAGCGCACGGCTGTCTCTCCGATCTTCCTGCCGGCAAGGGGAGCCGGCGGCAGACGGATGCAGCAGAGCAGCGGGGCGGTGCAATCGCTTTGCCCCGCCCGGCGAGAAGGTGACGGAGCTTTTCATCTTACTCGCGCCCGGCCGGCCTTCACCGCCCCGCGAGCGACGTTCACCCCTTTTCGCCGGCGCACCCGGTTCCCATTTCATGCTGCGACGCAGCGGCCACTTCCTTCCTCCCCGGCCGCTCGCGCAATCATAAGGAGAATTCATGGCGAAGCTCTTTGAGCCGGTCACCGTCGGCGGCTTGACCCTGGCGAACCGCATCGTGATCGCGCCGATGTGCCAGTACTCTGCCGAGGATGGCCGAATGACCGACTGGCACGCCATCCACCTGGGCCAGCTCGCCCTCTCGGGCGCCGGCATCCTGACGATCGAGGCGACGGCGGTGACGCCGGAGGGCCGCATCTCCTACGCCGACGTCGGCCTGTGGGACGATGCCACCGAGAAGGCGATGGCCGATGTGCTCGCCTCCGTGCGGCGCTGGTCCGACATGCCGGTCGCCATCCAGCTTGCCCACGCCGGACGCAAGGCCAGCACCGCCAAGCCGTGGGACGGCGGCGCCCAGATCGCGCCCGACGCGCCCAACGGCTGGCAGACCCTCTCCGCCTCCGACCTCCCCTTCGCGCCGGACGAGAACCCGCCCGTGGCGCTCGACAGCGCCGGTCTCGCCCGCATCCGCAACGCCTTCGCGGAAGCCGCGCACCGCTCGGCGCGGCTCGGCATCGACGCGGTGCAGATCCACGCGGCGCACGGCTACCTGCTGCACCAGTTCCTCTCGCCCCTCTCCAACACGCGCACCGACGAATACGGCGGCAGTCTGGAGAACCGCATGCGCTTTCCGCTGGAGGTGTTTGACGCCGTGCGCGCCGCGTTCCCGGCGGACAAGCCCGTGACCGTGCGCCTGTCCGGCACCGACTGGGCCGAGGGCGGCTGGGACATCGCGCAGACGATCGCGTTCTCGCAGGCGCTGGAAGCGCGCGGTGCGGCGGCGATCCACGTCTCCAGCGGCGGGCTTGCCATCCAGCAGAAAATCCCCGTGGGCCCGAACTACCAGGTTCCGCTGGCGCGCGCGGTGAAGGAGGCGGTGTCGATCCCGGTCATCGCCGTCGGCCTCATCACCGAGCCGGAGCAGGCGGAGGCGATCGTCGCCACGGGCGAAGCCGACATGGTGGGCCTGGCGCGCACCGTGCTCTACGACCCGCGCTGGCCCTGGCATGCCGCGGCCGCCCTCGGCGCGAAGATGAAGGTGGCGCCGCAGTACCTGCGCAGCCAGCCGCATCGGGTGAAGGACCTGTTTGTGAGCGAGTGAGGCCAAGCGCGTCCCCCGTCGCGCAGCGACGGGGGACAGCCTGAGCCTGTCGAAGGCCCCGCTGGGGGCGGGGTTGCCATGCTTCGACAAGCTCAGCATGAGCGGTGTGGAACGGGCGGGGCAGGTCACCACCCGCATCCGGCTCCCTCGAACCGCCCCCCTCAGGGCTGGGAGGGGTTCCTATCCCTCAACCACCCGCCAGACCGCGAGCCGAACCTCAGCGCAGCGAGACCACGTTGTCCGAGATGCGGGGATCCTTGCGGCCGGTGTAGAGGCTCGCCATGGGCTCGTCCTCGGCCATGACCACCTCGCCGCCGCCGAAGCCGTTGAAGGCGGTGCGCATGGCGGCCCCGTAGGCGCCCAGCATGCCCACCTCGATCCAGTCACCGGCCTTGATGTCGGCCGGAAGCAGGAACGGGCCTTCCATGAAGTCGGCATCGTCGCAGGTCGGGCCGTAGAACGAGAACTCCTGCAGCTCGCCCGAGCGCTCGCCCTCGCGGGCGATGCACTTGACCGGGAAGCGCCAGGCCACGTGCGCGGCATCGTAGAGCGCGCCGTAGGCACCGTCGTTGATGTACAGCTCGTCGCCGCGGCGCTTCTCGACCTTGACGATCAGCGAGTTGTACTCGGCCGACAGCGCACGGCCGGGTTCGCACCACAGCTCGGCGTTGTAGGCGATCGGCAGCGCCTCGAAGTGGCGGTGGATGATCGCGAAGTAGTCCTCGAGCGGCGGCGGCTCCATGCCCGGGTACGACGAGGGAAAGCCCCCGCCGACGTCGACCATGTCGATGACGACGCCCGCGGCGGCGATCGCCGCGCGGGCGCGCTCCAGCGCCTGGACGTAGGCGAAGGGCGTCATAGCCTGCGAGCCGACGTGGAAGCACACCCCCAGCCAGTCCGCCACCTGGCGGGTGGCCTGCAGCAGTTCGCCGGCATCGGCGACGTCGATGCCGAACTTAGAGGCCAGGCTCAGCTCGGAGTACTCGGAGGAGACGCGCAGGCGCACGCACAGCCGCAGGTCGCGCGCTTCGTTGCCCTCGGCATCGGTGGTCGCCGCGACAATCTTCTCGACCTCCTCGAGCGTGTCGAGGCTGAAGGTGCGCACGCCGTGCTGGAAGTACGCCTCGCGGATGGCGCTGGCGGTCTTCACCGGGTGCATGAAGCACAGGACCGCATCGGGCAGCGTCGCGCGGACCATGCGCACTTCGGCGATGGAGGCGACGTCGTAGTGCGTGATGCCGTTGTCCCACAGCACGCGGACGAGGTCCGGCGAGGGATTCGCCTTGACCGCATAGAGCGACTTGCCCGGAAACTTCGTCGCGAAGAAGCGGGCAGCCCGCGCCGCGGCATGCGGGCGGTTCAGGATCACGGGTTCGTCGGGCGCGAGGGCGCCAGCTACAGCCGATGCGTCAGGGAAAATGTGCAACTCAAGGGACCCCCAAACGGTGTGTTAGCGACAAAGCTGCCTTGCGGTTTGGAAGTCCCCATGGGGCAGCGAGGGGCGGATATAGGGGTGGCGACATGAATCGCAAGTGAAAATCCGAGCGCTTCACAAAAATGTCACAGAGCGTCATAAATGCCGCGGACGAGTACTGCGCAGGGCCGCAATTCCCGTTCAAATGCAGTGGCTTGCATGATGCTCTCTCCGCCTGCGTGCCGGCTCGAAAGCCCGGTGCGTCCACGTCCTGGTGATGAAGCGCAAACCCGGCCGCCCGCTCCACGCTCCGGCCGATTCGATGGGGACGGGACTGGGCGGGCGCAGCGTGCGGCGGACTGCCGCGCGATCACGAAATGTCGGTGGCCTCGGCGGTAGCTTCGTCCTTCTTCTCGTCTTCCCCCTGGCCGAGCGCGGCGTCGGCGGCATCGCCGGCCAGCTCGAGCAGGACCACAAGGTTCTCGCGCAGGTTCTGCATGGTGACGCCGTGGTCGAGCAGCATGTACCGCGTGACGCCCAGCATCTTCTCCTCGCTGTCGTACCAGACGGTGACCGCGGCGCGATCGACGTTGGCCGCGTTGAGCTTCGCGTAGTCGATGGCGTCGCAATTGTAGCGCACCTGCATCATCACGCCGCTGCAGCCGGACGGCTCGCAGGCGGTGCCGACGAGCACGTAGATCAGCCCTTCGGCATCGGTCGCGCGCAGGCTGACGTCGGCCTCGTCGCCCTCGCCCCAGATCCGCTCCTCCTCCACCTTGTGGCCGGGCATGGAGGCGACGATGGCCTTGAGGTCGGCGAGGTTGACCGACATGCGCAGCGCGCGGGCGGCGTACGCCTGCGCTGCTGCAGGCTGCGCCGCGAGCAACGCACACAGGGCCGCCACCGCGGCCAGAACAATTCGACGCATGGAGCCCCCGTTTCGATTCGCACTCGCAGGTGTATCGCACCGGGAGCGCCGGGCAACTCCCGGCGCGGGGCGGGTCAGCTCAGCCGGCCGCGGAAGTCCTCGTAGTCGAACCTGCGGATGCATTCGAGCGAGTCGGTCTCCGAATCCCAGAGCCAGATCGAAGGCAGCGGCACGCCGTTGAAGGTCGTGGTCTTGACCATCGAGTAGTGGGCCTGGTCGAGGAAGGCGAAGCGCTGCCCCGGCTCGGCATCGGCGGGCAGCACGTAGTCGCCGATGACGTCGCCGGCGAGGCACGAGGGCCCGCCCAGGCGCACTGCCTCGCCCTCGTCCTCGCCCCGCTCGCCCAGCATGGCGGGCCGGTAGGGGGCTTCGATCACGTCGGGCATGTGGCAGGTGGCGGAGATGTCCACCACCGCCACCGGCATCCCGTTGAAGCCGACGTCGAGCACCGTGCCGACCAGGATCCCCGCGTCGAGCGCCACCGCCTCGCCGGGCTCGATGTAGATCTCGGCACCGGTGTCCTCGGCCATGTCGGCCAGGAACTCGACCAGCTCCTCCACCTGGTAGTCCGCGCGCGTGACGTGGTGGCCGCCGCCGATGTTGATCCACTTGAGCTGCCCGAAATAGGGCTCGAGGTAGTCGAACACCTTGTCCCAGGTGCGGCGCAGCGGCTCGAAGTCCTGCTCGCACAAGTTGTGGAAGTGGATGCCGTCGACCAGGCCGACGTGCTCCTCGGTGAGCTGGTCGATCGGGAAGCCCAGTCGCGAGTGCGGCGCGCTGGGATCGTACTTGGGCACCTCCCCCTCGGCGTGGAGCGGGTTGATGCGCAGGCCGATGTCGAAGGTCTCCCCGCGAGCGCGCGCCGTCTCGATGTGCGTCCAGAAGCGCTCGATCTGCGCGGGCGAGTTGAAGATGACGTGGTCGGAGAGGCGCAGGATCTCGTCCATGTCCTCCTCCTTGTAGGCCGCGCAGTAGGTCGCGATCTCGCCGTCGTAGAACTCGGAGGCAAGGCGCGCTTCCCACAGGCCCGAGGTGCAGACGCCGTCGAGGTACTCGCCCACGATCGGCGCGACCGACCACATCGAGAACGCCTTGAGCGCCGAGAGCACCTTGGCGCCCGAACGCTCGCCGATGTCCGCCAGCACGCGCAAGTTGGCGCGCAGCTTGGCCGCGTCGACCACGAAGGCGGGGCTGTCGACGCGCGCAAGGTCGAAGTTCGCGAAAGCACCCGGATCGCCGGCTCTGGTTTCCATTGTCTCAGTTCCTCAGCCCAGGGGGCCCTTGAAGATGAACCAGGCGCCTGCCCCCACGAGGCAGAAGCCGACGATCTCGTTCCAGCCCGGCTTCTGGCCGAACAGCGCCCAGGCCACCAGCACGAAGGCCAGCAGCGAGAAGGCCTCCTGCATGACCTTGAGCTGGCCGAGCGAATAGACCTGTGCGCCGATGCGGTTGGCGGGCACGGCGAGGCAATACTCGAGGAAGGCGATGGACCAGCTCATCAGCACCGCCACCCAGAGCGCCTTGCCGGGTACCTTCAGGTGCAGATACCAGGCCGTGTTCATGAACAGGTTGGAGCCGGCCAGCAGCAGCGGCGGGGCCAGGAAGGACCAGCTCACCGCCCGCTCAATCGACGCAGATCGCGTTCACGGCCTTGCCGCCCTTGATCTCCGCATAGCAGCCGAACAGCCGGTCGTCGGCCTGGCACTGGCCCACGCTGCCGCCCGCCGCGGCGGTGTCGACCGCCTCGCCGATGCACTTGCCCTGGCACTGCGCGCTGTCGGTGCACTGGCGGCCGGCGTCGGCGAAGGCGTGGACGCACTGCTCCGCCTGGATGCGACCGCGCCGCTGCACGGTGCCGCCGCCCGCGGTACAGGACGCCCTGTCGGCCGCGCTCATCTCGCGCGGGAAGGACACGCCCCCCTCGCCGGCCGGCGCCGCTTCGGGCGCGCCCGCCTGCGGCGTGCAGGCGCCCAGCGCGAGAGCGCCCAGCGCTACGATCGCGAAGGTGCGGAGCGCCGCCATCAGAACGGCAGCGGCTCTGCGAGCTCTTCCACGGTCCAGGGCAGCCCGTGCGTGTTCAGCATGTCCATGAAGGGATCGGGATCGAACTGCTCCATGTTGAACACGCCCTCGCCCTTCCAGGCGCCGGTCACGATCATGGCCGCGCCGATCATCGCCGGGACGCCCGTGGTGTAGCTGACCGCCTGGTTTCCGGTTTCGGCGTAGGCGTCCTCGTGGTCGCAGATGTTCTTGATGTAGAACGTCTTCTCGCCCGAACCGTCGAGCGCCTCGCCGGTGGCGATGTCGCCGATGTTGGTCTTGCCCTTGGTCGTTGGCCCGAGCGAGGCGGGCTCGGGCAGCACGGCCTTGAGGAACTGCAGCGGCACGATCTCGACACCGTTGTACGTCACCGGGTCGATGCGGGTCATGCCCACGTTCTGCAGCACGGTCAGGTGCTGGATATAGGCGTCGCCGAAGGTCATCCAGAAGCGCGCGCGCTCCATCTCGGGGATGAAGCGGGCGAGGCTTTCCAGCTCCTCGTGGTACATCATGTACATGTTCTTGGGGCCGACGCCCTCGAAGTCGAAGCTGACCTTCTTCGCCATCGCCGGGGTCTCGACGAACTGGCCGTTCTCCCAGTGCCGCGCGGGCGCGGTGACTTCGCGGATGTTGATCTCGGGATTGAAGTTGGTGGCGAAGGCCTGCCCGTGGTCGCCGCCATTGCAATCCAGGATGTCGAGCCGGCGGATCGTCTTCAACTTGTGCTTCTTCAGCCACATGGCGAAGATGCTGGTGACGCCGGGGTCGAAGCCCGATCCGAGCAGCGCCATCAGCCCCGCCTCCTTGAAGCGCTCCTGGTAGGCCCACTGCCAGTGATACTCGAACTTGGCGACGTCCTTGGGCTCGTAGTTCGCGGTGTCCATGTAGTGCGTGCCGGTGGCGAGGCATGCGTCCATGATCGCGAGGTCCTGGTAGGGCAGCGCCAGGTTCACCACAAGTTCCGGCCCGATTTCGCGGATCAGGGCGGAGGTCGCCTCCACGTCGTCGGCGTCGATGGCGTAGGTGGCGATCGTCACGCCCGTGCGCTGCTTGACCGAATCAGCGATCGCCTCGCACTTGCTGACGGTCCGGCTCGCGAGATGGATGTCCGAGAAGATGGCGGGATTCATCGCCATCTTGTGGACCGCGACCGAGCCGACGCCGCCTGCGCCGATCACCAGAACCTTGCTCACCAACCTGTCTCCTTCGGCCAAGGCCAATCGAAAGAGGCGCATATAGGGCGCCTCTGTGACAACTCAACTGTGCAGGATCGCACATCCCCCTGTCACAAACCGCCTTCGTCTCGTCATCACCCGGTCACCGCTCGGTGGCAATCGCGCCGCATCCCTACGAAGGAAGCCCAAGCCGTGTCCACTGCCCGTTCCAATCTCATCGAGAACGCCGTCGTCCGCGAGGAGACCTCCCGCAAGGCCAAGCTTCTGGACAAGGCCTTCGCGCTGGCGTTCAAGGGCCTCGTCTACGCGCAGATCTGGGAAGACCCGGTGGCCGACATGGCGGCGCTGCGGATCGCGCCGGACAGCCGCATCATCACCATCGCGAGCGGCGGCTGCAACGCGCTCTCCTACCTGACGGCCGATCCCGCGCACATCACCGTAGTCGACCTCAACACCGCGCACATCGCGCTGAACCGGCTGAAGCATGCGGCGGTCCGGCACCTCGACTACGCCGACCTGCGGCGCTTCATCGCCGAGGCAGATCGTCCCGAGAACCTGGCGATCTACCGCCATCGGCTCGCCCCGCACCTCGACGACGCCACCCGCCGCTACTGGGAAGGTCGCGACCTCGTCGGGCGCCGCCGGATCGGTGCCTTCACCCGCGGCGTCTACCGGCACGGCCTGCTGGGCGGCTTCATCGGCGCGGCGCACGTGATCGCCAGGCTGCACCGCGTGAACCCGGCCGAGATCCTCGACGCCGGTTCGCTGGAGGACCAGCGCCGCGTCTTCGACGAGCGCTTCGCCCCGGTCTTCGAGCGGCCGCTGGTGCGCTGGCTGACCAAGCACCCGGCCTCGCTGTTCGGGCTGGGCATCCCGCCCGCGCAGTACGATGCACTTGCGGGCGACCAGTCGATGGCGGACGTGCTGCGCGCGCGGCTGGAGAAGCTGGCGTGCCACTTCCCGGTCAACGACAACTACTTCGCCTGGCAGGCCTTCTCGCGCGGGTACGGCAAGGACGCCAAGGCGCCGCTGCCGCCTTACCTGCAGGAAGCCCACCTCCCCGCGGTGCGCGACAGACTGGACCGGCTCGACCTGCGCCACGCCAACTTCACCCACGTGCTGGCCGCCGCCGCGGACGCCAGCTACGACCGGTATGTCCTGCTCGACGCGCAGGACTGGATGACCGACGCCCAGCTCGGCGAGCTGTGGGCGCAGATCACCCGCACCGCCCGCCCCGGCGCCCGCGTCCTGTTCCGCACCGCCGCCGAGCCCTCGCTGCTTCCGGGCCGGGTGCCGCAGCCGATCCTCGACCGATGGGACTATCGCGCGGAGGAATCGGAGGTGGCGACGCGGGCGGACCGCTCCTCGATCTACGGCGGCGTCCACCTCTACGTGCTGAGGGACTGACCGGCCATGGCGACGATCCAATCCGACCACGGCGCGCTGATGGACCGGGTCTACCGCTGGCAGCGCCCCATCTACGATCTCACCCGCAAGTACTACCTGTTCGGCCGCGACCGCCTGATCCGCGACCTCGACGCACGCCCGGGCAACACGCTGCTGGAGATCGGCTGCGGCACCGGCCGCAACCTCGCGGTCGCCGGCCGGGCGTGGCCGGGGCTGCGGCTCCACGGACTCGACATCTCCAGCGAGATGCTGCGCAGCGCCCGCAAGCGCCTGGGTGGCGCCGGCACGCTGGCGCTGGGCGATGCGACCCGTTTCGACGCCAAGGCGTTGCTGGGTCGCGAAGGGTTCGACCGGGTGATGCTGTCCTACGCGGTATCCATGATCCCCGACTGGGAGGCCGCGCTGGCCCAGGCGGCCGCCACCCTGTCTCCCGGGGGATCGCTGCACGTCGTGGATTTCGGCGACTGCGCGGGCCTGCCCCGGCCGCTGCGCCGGGTGCTGCTCGGCTGGCTGAAAAGGTTCCACGTCACGCCGCGGCTCGAGCTCGGGAACGCCGCCGCCCGCGTCGCGCGTGCGCAGGGGCTGGCGCTGGACCACCGTCGCGGCCCCTTCGGCTACTACCAGATGGTGCGGCTCTCGCGCTGAGCGGTTGCCGCAATCGCACGTCTTCCCGCTTTCCCGGGGGAACGCCAGGTCCTAAGGGACCGGCCATGACCGATACCCGCGAACCGACCGCCCAGGGGGTTGCCCACGCCGCACGCAAGGTGGCCGAGATCCTGCCCGCCACCCCGCTCCTCCCGCTGGAGATCGACGGGCGCACGATCTGGTGCAAGGCCGAGAGCCTCCAGCCGGTGGGCGCCTTCAAGATCCGCGGGGCCTGGCACCGGCTCACCGCCCTCACGCCCGAGGAACGCGCCCGTGGGGTGGTCGGCGTGTCGAGCGGCAACCATGCGCAGGGCGTCGCCTGGGCCGCGCGGCGGCTCGGCATCGCCGCAGCCATCGTCATGCCCACCGACGCCCCCGCGGTAAAGCTCGCCAACACGCGTGCGCTGGGCGCCGAAGTCGTCCTCTACGACCGGCCGGGCGGGGAGGATCGCGATGCGGTGGCGCAGCGCCTCTGCGCCGAGCGGGGGGCCACGCTGGTCCACGCCTATGCCGACCCGTGGATCATCGAAGGCCAGGGCAGCGCGGGGCTGGAGATCGCGGCGCAGATGGAGGAACGCGCCGGGGGCGGGCCCGACTTGGTCGTGGCGCCCTGCGGCGGCGGCGGGCTGGCCGCGGGCCTCGCGCTCGCCTGCCCCGAGGCGCGGATCGTCCCTGTCGAGCCCGAGGGCTGGGACGACGTGACCCGCAGCCTGGCGTTGGGCCGGATCGAGCGCGTCGCGGCCGATGCCCCGCCCACCGCCTGCGATGCGCTGCAGACGCCGGCGACCCGGCCCGTCAACTTCCGGGTGCTCCAGGCGCGCTGCCCCTTCGGGCTGGTGGTCACGCCGGCACAGGTTCGCGCGGCGCAGCGCCTCGCCTTCTCCGCCCTGCGACTCGTCGTCGAACCGGGCGGTGCGGCGGCGCTGGCCGCGGTCCTCGCGGGCAAGGTCGAACTGGGCGCCCGCACCGCGGTGGTCCTCTCCGGCGGCAATACCGACGCCGACGCCTTCGCCCAAGTGATCGCGGGCTCCGACTGACCCTGGGGCTCCGTGCGGATCCTGCTGGAACCCGCGGCGATCTCGGGATATCTTTCTCTCGCTTACTGGAGAGGAAGCAGGTCGTGGCAAAGGGAATCCCCGCCCACGCCGTGAGGCCGTTCAAGGTCGCCTTCGTCGGCGTGGAATCGCTTTTCGTTCTGGTCACGCTGGCCGCGCTGGCGGAGATCCTGCTGGCGGAGAACTGGGGGCTGGGCTGGACGGCCTTCTTCCTCGGCTTCATCGCCAGCGCCTGGGGCGCCGTCGCCTACCCGGTCTGCGGCAGCTGCTGCGGGTGGGACGGCGACTGACAGCGGCGGCGCGGGCTGCTAGGCCGGGCGCATGGACTTCGACGATCAGCTCCGCCGCTACTTCGGCACCGACGACCTCGCCACCATCGCCCCCGCCACGCTGGAGGCCGGGATCGACCGGATGCGCGTGGATTTCGGGATGGAGCGGGACAAGGCGCGCCGTTTCGCGCTGTGGACGCTGATGTTCATGTTCGGCGCCGCGCCCGACCTCGACGTGGCGTTCGCGGACGAGGACGACCGCAACGCCGCGCGCGACTTCATGGACCTGATGGACAAGGCCGCGCCCTGATGCGCTGCTAAGGTGGCCTTAGCGTGACCTTAGCGCCGCCTCAGCGCTCGAAGTAGCTGGCGAGCTCGACGTGGGTGGACCAGCGGAACTGTCCCACCGGCCGCAGCTCCACCAGCCGGAACCCCGCCTCCACCAGCCGCGCCGCATCGCGCGACCAGCTCGAAGGGTTGCAGCTGACATAGACCACCCGCCCCACCGCGGAGGCCGCGATCGCCTCCACCTGCTCGCGCGCCCCGGCCCGTGGCGGATCGAGCAGGACCGCGGCGAAGCGGTCCAGTTCGTCGGGTTGGAGCGGGTTGCGGAACAAGTCGCGGTGGACGCAGAAGATCGGCAGCTGCGCCCGGTCGGCGGCCGCCTTGCACGCCAGGTGCGCATCGCGCGCCGCCTCGGCCGCAAGCACGCGCGTCTCCGGCCCGGCCAGCGCGAAGGCGAAGGTGCCAAGGCCGGAGAACAGGTCCAGCACCGTCGGCGCATCCCCGATCCACGCCCGCGCCGCATCGACCAGCGCCGCCTCGCCATCGCCGGTCGCCTGCAGGAACGAGCCGGGCGGGAACGGCACCGGCACGCCGCCCAGCGTCACGGTGACGGGCTCGGGCTCCCATACGGTCTCGAAGCCGTAGCCGGCATCCATCGTCAGGCGCGCCAGCCGGTGCTCCCGCGCGAAGTCGAGCATCGCCTCCGCCGCGGCGAGCCCTTCGCCGGTCAGACCCTTGACGCCCAGGTCGACGCCCTGGTCCACCAGCGTCATCTCGATATCCGCCCCCATCCGCGGCGCGGCGTGCCTGGCCGGCTTGCCCTTGCGCGCCGGCTTGCCGCCCATGCTCTTGCCCATGGTGATGAGCAGCTTGCGCAAGGGCCCGAGCAGCGCCACGAGCTCGGGCGCCAGGACCGGACACTCCTCCAGCTCCACCAGCCGGTGCGACTTCGCCTCGCGATATCCGATGACCACGCGCCCGCCCGAGCTCTCGGCGCGCAGCGCGGCGCGGCGACGCGACGCCGGGGGGGAGAGCCGAGACGGGGCCAGCCGTTCGGCGCCCAGCTCCTGCGCCGCCGAGGCGTTGGCGACCCGCCCCTCCACGAAGGCGGCGAGGCTCTCCTCGTCGAGCTGCTGCAGCTGGCACCCGCCGCACCGCCCGAAGTGCTTGCAGGGCGGCGCCACGTGGTGCGGTCCCCACTCCAGCGAATCGTCGGCAAGCAGCATGTCGCCCGGCGCCGCACCCCAGGCGAAGCGGCCGGACGCGGTCACGCCGTCGCCTTTCGAGGCGATGCGCAGGATCTCTTCGGGTTCCAGGTCTCGGATGTCTTCGGTCACAGGCACGCCGCTAGCGCAGCGGGCACCTGTTCGGCAAGCTGCCCGGCGGTGAACGCAGGACCGCAGAGGCGCGCCGCCTCTGCGTGCAGCCAGACCGCCTCGCATGTCGCGGCGAACGGCTCCACCCCGGTCGCGACGCGGCTGGCGATCACGCCGGCCAGCACGTCGCCGGTCCCGGCGGTAGACAGCCAGGAGGAGCCGCGCGCCGCACAGGCGAGCCGCCCGTCGGGTGCGGCGACCACGGTGTCCGGCCCCTTGGCGACGACGATGGCGCCCGCCGCCGTCGCCAGCGCCAGCGCGCGGTCCGGGCGCGTACCGGCCCCATCGAGGCCGAACGCGCGCTCCAGGGCCACCAGTTCCCCTTCATGCGGCGTGACGACGAGCGGCGCCGCGCGTGCCGCGAGCGCCCGGGGGCCGAGCAGGACCAGGGCATCCGCATCCGCCACCACCGGGACCGCCTCTGCCAGCGCGATCGCCAGCCGCTCACGCGCCGTACCGTCGCGGCCGAGCCCCGGGCCGACCAGCACGGCGGTATTGCGGTCGTCGCCCAGGACATCGGCCAGGGGGCCCTCGTCCACGACAAGGTCGGCGGGCACGTTCCGCTTGCTGTCGGCAAAGAGCTTGACGTAGCCCGCGCCGCTCCCCTGCGCGGCCATCGCCGCCAGCACCGCGGCGCCGGGCATGGCGCCGCCGACGACGGCGAGGAAGCCGCGCGTGTACTTGTGCGAATCCGCGGCCGGGGCCCGGAGTGTGGGCCGGGCGATCGCCTGCGCCGCGTCCGGTACGGTGCCGAGGCCGATCGGCACCAGGCCCAGCCGCCTGCTGTGCGCGCAGGCCGGCATCAGGAAATGCGCGAACTTCCACGCGCCGAGCGCCAGCGTGAGGTCGTACTGCGGCAGATCCGGGCTCAGCAGCATGCCCGAATCGGTCTGGACGCCGCTCGGAAGGTCGATCGCGATGCGGTGCGGATGGGCGGCGGCGAGGCGCCCCAGCAAGGCGGCGTCGCGGGCGGAGAGCGGCCGCGAAAGCCCGCTTCCGAACAGACAGTCGACCAGCACCTCGCCGTGAACCGCGGCCTCGGCGTCCACCACCGCGCCGCCATAACGCGCGCGCGCATCGCGGCAGGCCGCGGTCGCAGGTTCGGCGGCCGCGACGACGGTGACGGGCCCGCCCCGCCGGCGGATCGTCTCTGCTATGACGTAGCCGTCGCCGCCATTGTTGCCGGGACCGCACAACACGGTCACCGCCCGGCCGCCCGCCATGCGCCAGACCCATTGGGCGGCCCCCTCCCCGGCCCGTCGCATCAGCGCCTCGACGCTGGAGCCGGCGTCGATCAGCAGGCGTTCGGCCTCGCGCATCTGCGCTGCGGTCAGGATCTGGTCGGAGTGCGGCATGGAACCTCGCTTCGCAGGACAGGCCGGCAGACCGCGCGCGCTGCGGTCCGTCGCCATCCTCCTGCTACAGCGCCACGCCGGCCGGCGGAACCCCGCCGATCAGACCACCTGGTTGCCGAGCCCCGCCGCGTGCTTGGCCGCGATCCATCCGAAGGTCATCGAAGGACCGACGCTGGCGCCTGCGCCGGGATAGACCCGGCCCATCGGCGATGCCGTGGTCACCCCGCAGGCATAGAGCCCTTCGATGGGGGTGCCGTCGTCGCGCAGCACGCGCGAATCGCAGTCGCACACGACGCCGCCGTAAGTGCCCACGTCTCCGGGATAGATCGGGATCGCATAGAACGGCCCCTTCTCGATCGTGCCCATCGTCTGGTTCGGGCCGTCCTTGAAGAACGGATCGCCCAGGAAGTTGTCGTAGGCGCGCTCGCCACGGTGGAAGTCCTCGTCCTTGCCGCCGCGCACGAAGCCGTTCCAGCGCTCGACCGTGGCTTTGAGTGCCTGGGCGGGAACGCCGATCTCCTCGGCCAGCGCCTCGATCGTACTCCCGCGGCGCATCCAGCCCGAAGCGAGCCACTTGGGCATGTTCTTCTTCGCCATGCCTTTGGCCGCGACGGCGTATTCGTCCATGTACTGCTGGTCCATGATCGCCCAGCTGGGAATGGCCGGGACGGTGCGGTCGCGCACCAGCATGGTTTCGCAGAACTCCTCGTAGGAGCCGCCTTCGTTCATGTAGCGCACACCGGACTGATCGACCTGGATCGCGTGGGGCTTGGCCGTGGTGCTCTGGGTGCCGGGCTTGACGTAGTCGGTGTCCCAGCCCGGGGCCTCGGTCATCTGGAACCCGACCATTTGGTCCATCTGCGCCAGCCTGGCGCCCTTGCGCTCCAGCTCCTGGTGCATGTCGCCGGTGTCGGTCTCGATACCGTTCGACCACTTGGACTGCGTGCCGGGCATGTACCGGTCGCGCATCGCCTGGTTCATCGAGAACCCGCCCGCGTTCATCAGGATGCCGAGCCGGCCGCCGATGCGCCAGGGCTTGCCGTCCTTGACGGTGACCACGCCCACCGCGCGCTCGCCGTCCATGATGACTTCGTTCACGGGCGCGTTCACGCGGATGTCGGCCGCCTGCCGTTCCAGCACCGCCTTCAGCATGCGCCCCTGCAGCGCGGCGCCGGCGGTGACCCAGTGCTTGCCGGTCAGCTTGCCTGCGACCAGCTTCAGCGCGATCTTGAAGAAGATCCGCTTGATCTCCCAGGAATGCTTCATGAACGGCAGCTTCATGCCGTCGTCGAGCTTGGCGGGGACTTCGAGGAAGCCCTTGCGCAGCTTGCCGGCCCACTCCTTGCCCAGCTCGTTCTTGTCGAAAGGCAGCGCGGTGACGGTGCGGCTGGTCTTCACGCCGCCGGGCAGCTCGTCGTAGTAGTCGGGCCAGAAGGTCGATCCGCGCTCCATCTTCACCCCCTGGCTGATGATGAAGTCCAGCATCTTGGGTGCCTCGACGGCATAAGTCCTGCGGCGCGCGGGGCTGGTGCCGGGCGAATCGGCGCCGTCGGGCACCACCGCGTCGAGGTACTGGCAGGCCTGCTCCAGGCTGTCCTCGCCCGGATCCATGAAGCGGTTGTTGGGAATCCACATGACGCCGCCGGACTTGCAGGTGGTGCCGCCCACCCACTGCGCCTTCTCGAGGATGACGACGGACTTGCCCGCGCGCTTCATCAGCAGCGCCGAGGACATCGACCCCGCCCCGCTGCCCACGACCACCCAGTCGAAAATCTCGTCGAACTGCGGCATCGCGAAAGCTCCTCTCCAAGTGCCGCGCTGCGGCGCGTGCTTCTGGCGGTAGATCGGACTTCGCATCCTTTGGCAACTTCGCCGCACCTTGGCGCTACAGGTTTCGCCGGAGCGAAGGGTTCGCCCCGGCGGCGCGTTTTCGGATGGCCCGGCCGCGGCGGCGGACTATGACCGTTCGCCGAGAGGAGACCTGCCGCAATGACCGACACCGCGCCCGCCCTGCCCCGGCTCGGCACCATCGAGATGGCCCGCGAGGGCCGCCTGCTGCGGATCACGCTCAACCGTCCGGACGCGCTGAACGCCGTCAACCTGGCCCTGCACGACGATCTGGCCGAGGCGATGTGGTTCGCGCAGGTGGACACCGGGTCGGACGTGGTCGTCCTGACCGGAGCCGGCCGCGCCTTCTCCGCCGGCGGGGACCTCGACCACATCGAGAACAATGCCCGCAACCCGCACCTGTTCGACCATGAGACGCGGGTTGCCAAGCGGATCGTCTCGACCTTGCTCGACATCGACAAGCCGGTGGTCTGCCGGATGAACGGGCACGCCGTGGGCCTGGGCGCGACGCTGGCGCTGCTGTGCGACGTGGTGTTCGCGGCAGAGGGCGCGAAGATCGGCGACCCGCACGTGGGCCTCGGCCTCGTCGCGGGGGACGGCGGCGCGGTGATCTGGGCGCAGCGCATCGGCCTGACCCGCGCCAAGGAATACCTGCTGACCGGGGAACTGCTCACCGCCCGCAAGGCGGCCGAGATCGGGCTCGTCAACCACTGCGTTCCGCTTGAGGAACTCGACGCGCAGGTCGACGCCTTCTGTACCCGGCTGCTGGGCGGTGCGATGGTCGCCATCCGCGCCACCAAGGTGCTGACCAATCTCGAGCTCAAGCGGCTGGCGACCGCGTTGATGGACGCCGGGATCGCTTACGAAAGCGTGTCGGTGCGCAGCGCGGACCACCTCGAAGGGATCCAGGCGCTCAAGGAGAAACGCGCGCCGCGCTTCATCGGGCGCTGATCGAGGGCGGCAAGGCAGGCGCTCAGCCGGGCGCGTGGCGGAAACAATGGGCGGGTCGCGCGTTTGGGTCGGACCTGCCCAGCAAATCCCTGCGCCCGGAGATCGTCGATGCCCATCAAGGCCCTGCCGCTCAACTGCACCCTCAAGGCCGATGCCGGCGAACCGTCGTCCACCGACGCCATGATCGCCGTCCTGCGCGAGGCGTTCGGCCAGCACGAGGTCGAGGTGAGCGAGACGGTCCGCGTCGCCGCGCTGGACATCAAGCCCGGCGTCACCTCCGACGAAGGCGACGGGGATGCCTGGCCCGCCTTGCGCAGCCAGATCCTCGAGCACGACATCCTGATCTTCGGAGGCCCGATCTGGATGGGGCAGATCGGCAGCGTCGCCAAGCGCGTTCTCGAACGCATGGACGCGTTCCTCTCGGAGACGGACGACAAGGGGCACATGCCCAGCTACGGCAAGGTCGCCGTGACGGCGATCGTCGGCAACGAGGACGGCGCCCATTTCTCCTCTGCCCAGCTGTTCCAGGCGCTCAACGACGTGGGCTGGACGATCCCCGCCGTCGCCGCCTGCTACTGGGTGGGCGAGGCGATGGGATCGACCGACTTCAAGGACCTGAAGGAGATCCCCGAGGCCGTCACCAAGACGGCGGGCATGGTCGCGGCCAACGCCGCGCACCTAGCGGGATTGCTCAAGGGCTCGCCCTACCCGCCGCAGGGATGATCCTCAGGCGGGAACCACCCGCTCGCCCAGCTCGGTGAAGAGCGCGGTGTAGCAGGTGCCGAAGTCCTGCGCGTCGGACTGCGTCAGTTCCCCGCTCTGCGCCGCCGCGCCGATCGCACCAAGGAACGCCATCGGGTCGTCGGCCTCGATGTCGTAGATCGCGAGGTATTCGTTCGGGTCGTTGCCCATGAGGCGGGCGGCAAGCTTGTAGCGCTGGGCCCCGGCCATGCCGAACTTGTTGACCAGCTCCGGCAGGTGCTTGGTGTTGTACCACTCGTGGTATTCCTCTTCCCGGCCGGGCTGCGGACGGGTGAGCGCGACGAGCTTCATCTTCATGGGCATCTCTCCTGGTTTCTCCGCGCAACTTCCGCGAGCCGCAGCGGCGATGCAAGCGGGCACTATCCTGCCCGCCGGAAGCATCGCCCCGCCGCGTTACTGGAGCAGGCTGCTGCCGATCGGGTACTCGGGGAAAGGCTCCGCGGCCGGTACCAGCGCGCCGGGCAGCGCCTCTGCCGTGTCGATCCCGCAGTCTCCCCGGTACTCGCGCGGATTGGCCCCGAAGACGCGCTTGAACATGCGGCTGAAATGCGCCGGGCTCTTGAAGCCGACGCCATATGCGATCTCGCTGATCGAGATGTCGCGCGGGTCGGAGCTGGAGAGCCAGGCCTTGGCCTTGGCGAGGCGCTGCTCCCACACCAGCTCGGAGAACGACGTCTCGCGCAGCCGCAGCAGGAACGAGAGATAGCGCGGCGAGATGCCGCAGCCCTTCGCCACCATCGCCGTCGAGAGCTGCGGGTCGGACAAGTGCACCTCGATGAAGCGCAGCACTTCCTCCAGCCGCCGGTCGGCGATCGACTGGCGCGCGGGCGCGCCGTCCTCGCTGGCCCGGATGGCGTTGCCGACCAGCCCGAGCGCCGTCTCCACCAAGAGGCGCGCCGATTCCTCGCCCAGTCCGGTCTCGTCCTCGAACACCCGGGTCAGCAGGGTCTCGGCCAGCGCCATCTCGGCGCGTTCCATCGCCATGAACAGCCCGGTGCTGAAATCCTGCCGCACGAAGGCGCGCAGGATGTGGGTCGGCACGGTAACATGGAGGACTTCGTGGGCCCCCTCCCCGCCGGTGCGGCACTCGATGAAGAACGGCGACATCGAGCGGGTGATGATGAAGTCCCCCGGCCGGGCGACCTTGTTGCCGCACTGGTTGGAGAACGCGAGCTCGCCGCGCTTGACGAACCACAGGATCGACAGGTCGGTCGCATCCTCGCGGATGTGCTGGCGCGAGCGGCGGAAGAACAGATTCGCCGCCGAGCGCTGCCGGATGATCGAGATCGCGCCCACCGCCTTGCGTTCGGACCGCACGTCGATCGTCGAACCGTCGTCGATCCAGAAGTCGCCGCGATAGTATTCCTGGTCCCGGGTGCCGCGGAACATCTGCTGGCACTCACGGTAGTTGCGCTTGTCGAACGAGAACAGAGTCTCTGCCATGGTTCTCTCCCAATGGGGGGCCCGCCGGCTGCGCTTGCAACCGCCCGCATCCCGCCCGGATCGCCGCCGACTCTTGCCGATCGGGTCAATGACATTGGTAGCACGAGATAAGGGGGCCGCTCTACAATGCACGCAACACGGTCCGCATTGCGCGCATTGCAGATGAACGGACGGTCACCTATGCGCGATCAGCCCTGGCGGCCCTTCTTGGACAGGCGCCAGTCGGGCGTGTAGTTCTGGTCGTGGCCCTTCACCACCTTCCCGATACCCTGCTCGAAGGTGCTGCCCTTGCCGAGGTTGACGTCGTTCTCGCCGTCGTCCTTCATCAGCGGGAGCATGCCTTCCAGCCAGCCGGTGAGCAGGCTGCCCATGTATTCGCCGCGGTACTGCTTGTAGGCTTCGATGAAGGTCTTCTGCGCGACGACCACGTCCGTCGGACGGGTGATCGAGCAGGCATGCGCGTACTTGGCGGTCTCCGCCTCGAGCTGGTCGCGCGGAACGACGGAGTTGACGAAGTTGCAGTTGTACATCTCGTCCGCGGTGAAGGGGCGGCCGGTGAACAGCATCTCGGAAAAGCGGCGCAGGCCGACCATTTCCAGCCACTGCCACATGCGCGGGCCCCAGCCGGCGTAGCGGAACGAAGGATGGCCGAAGAGCGCGTCGTCGGAGGAGACGATGATGTCCGCGTCGGCGCACTGATAGAAGTGCCACCCGTAGCAATAGCCCTTCGCCTCGATGATCGAGATCTTCTTGAATTCCTGCAGCGGACGGTTGCCCGAGCGCGCCTTCGCGTAATAGTCGGTCAGGCCGTGCAGGTAGCGGAACGAGCCCGGCGGCGGGTACTTGACGTCGGGGTCCTCGATCTCGAGGTCGACCAGAAAGCCGTCGCCCGGCTGCGGGTTCAGGTACAGGTCGCCGTGCTCGTCGAGGTCGCCGCCGCTGCCGAGGTTGTCCCCCTCGCCGCGAATGACGAGGACCTTCACGTCGTCGTCGATGTTGGCCCGGAACACCAGTTCGCCGAAGCGGGCCCGCATGCCGATGGTGGCGGTGTTGTGCTTGTCCAGCCGGCTGAAGGTGATGGTGGCGATCTTGCTCGCCTTGTCCTTCTCGTAGCGGACGTGTTCTTCGGCCACTTTCTTGTGGTCGGCAATGGTCTTCATGGATGCTCTCTCCCACCCCGCCCCACGGCCTGGAGGTGGCCGTGATGTGCTTGCCCGCGTGCTGCCACAGGCAAGCTGGGGGGTATTGGCAATTCGCGCAGCGCGCTCGATATTGCATGCCGAGGTCGATGGACCGCCTCGAGGCGAACACGCCCGGGCTACGAGGATTGCCGGACAGGAGGGCCATGGGCCAGAACAGCTTCTTCAGCCTTGATGGACCGCTCGACGTCGCCCCGGGTGGCGGCCAGGTGCGCGCGGCCAACTTCGCCGGGCTTGCCGGAGTGGCGCGCAGCCACGGCCGCGACGCGCGGGGCATCATCGAACGGCACGGCATGGAGGCCCGGGTCCTCACAGACCCGGAAAGCCTCGTCGCCCCGCAGCAGGTCGCCGATACCTTCGAGTACTGCAGCGCGGTCTTCGACGATCCGCTGTTCGGCCTCCACTTCGCCACGATGCAGGATCCGGAGGTGTTCGGCTGCGTGACCGCGCTGTGCCGCTCGGCGCCCACGGTGCGCGCCGGCATCCGCTGCCTGATCGACTTCCTTCCCGTCGTCCACGCGCCCGATTGCGAGGTGGTGCTGATCGAGGGTCGGGAAACCGCCGAGCTCACCTGGCTGGTGAACACCGACATCGGCGTGAACGACCAGGCCAACTACCAGGCGGCAATGCTCAACATGAAGCTGCTGCAGGCCATCGGCGGGCCTGGCTTCAAGCCGAGCTGGGTCAGCCTCTCCGCCGACCCGCGCGCCACCGACCTGCCGGAGATCGAGAAGACGCTGGGCTGCCGCGTGATGAGCCGCTCCAACCGCAACTCCGTGGCATTCCCCGTCCGTGCCCTGGAGCAGCCGGTGCCGAGCGCCAACCGCCTGCTCTACCGCCTCCTGGGTTCCTACCTCCAGCGGGTGAAGTCGGAGCACAGCCAATCGATCATCGACAAGGTCGACAGCTACATTCGCGGCGCGCTGGCGACGGGCGCCTGCTCGATCGAGCGCTGCGCCGAGAAGACCGGGATGTCGGTGCGCACCCTGCAGTCGCGCCTCGCGGCGGAAGGGGCGAAGTTCTCCGAACTGGTCGAGAAGCAGCGCGAGAGCATCGCCCGCGGCTACCTTGCGGAAGGCCGCCTTTCGCTGGACGAGATCGCCGACCGCCTGGGCTATGGCGAGCAGACCAGCTTCGGGCGGGCCTTCAAGCGCTGGACCGGGATGACGCCGCAGCAGTTCCGCGCGGCCTGCTGACCGCCCGGCCGGCTGGCCGGGCGGCCTGTCGGCGTCACCGGGCCGGCGAGCGCTGTGCATCCATCATGGCGCGGGCCACCTGGAGAAAGGCTGCGGTGTCGCCCTGTGCCGAAGGAATCGCCTTGCGGAACGTGGCGAAGCCGTGGATCAGCCCCTTTCCTTCGTAGTATGCGGTGGGCACGCCCGCCTCCACCAGCTTGGCAGCATAGGCGCGGCCCTGGTCGCGCAGCGGATCGAGCGAGGCCGTGACCAGGACCGTGGGCGGCAGACCCGCGAGCGTCCCCAGGATCGGCGAGGCGCGCGGGCTGAGGGGATCGGCGGCATAATGCTCGCCGAAGCTCGCCATGCTCTTGGCATCGAGCATGTAGCCGGAAGCGAAGGCCTGGTCAGACGGGTACTTCCTGGAGAAGTCGGTCGCCGGATAGATCGGGATCTGCAGGACGACGGGGACCGCCGCCGGCTTGTCCCGAAGAGCGGCAGCCGTCACGAGCGTGAGATTGCCGCCGGCGCTGTCACCGCTGAGCACGAGCCCGGTGAACTCGCGCCCGAAGGCCTTGCCGTTGGCGGCGATCCACCGGGTGGCGGCCTCGCCATCGTCCGGCGCGGCGGGCCAGGGACTTTCGGGTGCCAGGCGGTACTCGACCGAAACCACCGGCAGGTCGAGCTGGCGGGCGATCTCCGCCGCCAGCCCGGCATGGGTGTCGATGCTGCCGAGCACGTACCCGCCGCCGTGGTAGAACACCACCACCGGCCCCGGGCCGCGCTGCGCGCGCGTGTCGAAGAGGCGAAGCGCGATCGGGCCGCCGGGTCCGGGCATGGTCACGTCCTTGGTCGTGACACCGCCGACCGGCAGGTCGAGCTGCGCCATGGCCGCCAGCGCGGCGGGAGGCAGCTTGTGGATCTGCATCAGCGCCTCGCGCGTGAGCGGCGGCTGCGGGCGGGCGTAGTACGCCTTCAGGTAGGCCGCGACGTCCGGCCGGACGTAAGGCTCGGCGTGCGCTGTTGCGGCCCCCGCTGTTTCGGCCCCCGCAGTTTCGGCCTGGGCGGAAAGCGGCGCCTGCCATCCGATCGCCGCCGCCATGAGGCAGGCACCCAGAGCAGGCATCCTCTTGAACCTCTTCGCTGTCATGTCGTCATCCTCTCCTCGGCGCAGCCGCCGTGCCTGGATCTAACGCAGATTGCGGCGGTCAGGCCAGTGCCACGGGGTTGCCGTAGAGCGTGCGCAGTTCATGCTTGGCGAGCTTGCCAGAAGGCAGGCGCGGCAGTTCGCGCACGAACTCGTACTCGCGCGGCGCCGTCACCGCCGAGATGCGGGTACGGCACCAGTCCCGCAGCGAGGCCTCCAGCTCCGTACCGGCCTCCGCCCAGTCCTTGGGCTGGACCAATGCCTTGACCTTCTCCCCGTACTCCGCGTCGGCGACACCCAGCACCGCCACGTCCAGGACCTGGGGATGAACGATCAGGCAGTCCTCGATCGCCTGCGGGTAGATGTTCACGCCGCCCGAGATAATCATGAAGTCCTTGCGGTCGGTGAGATACAGGTAGCCGTCCTCGTCCAGCCGACCGATGTCACCCACAGCGAACCAGTCGGGATGCTCCGGATGGGCGGCGCGCCGGGTCTTTTCGGCATCGTTCAGGTAGGTGACCCGCCGCCCGTTCGGCGCTTCGAAATAGACGATCCCCGCCTCGCCGGGCGGCAGTTCGCGGCCGTCCTCGTCGCAGATGTGGATCGGGCCCAGCGACGAGCGGCCGACCGATCCGGGGCGCTCCAGCCATTCGTTGGACGTGATCGCGGTGGCCCCAACCCCCTCGGTGCTGCCATAGTATTCGAACAGGATCGGCCCCCACCATGCGATCATCCGCCGCTTGATCTCGACCGGACAGGGCGCCGCGGCGTGGATGGCCATGCGCAGCGAGGAAAGATCGTGGCGCGCCCGCACCTCCTCGGGCAGCGCCAGAAGCCGCACGAACATCGTCGGCACCATCTGCGCGATGTTCACCCGGTTTGCCTCGATCGCCGCCAGCACGCCCTCGGCATCGAACTTGCGCTGCGTGACGAACAGCCCGCCCAGGCGATGCGCCGTGACCATGCCCGAGAGCGGGGCGCCGTGGTAGAGCGGGCCCACGTTGAGCGAGACGAGCGGCTTGAGTTCGCGGTACACTGGCATCGCCCCTTCCAGCGCGTTGAACTCGTCAATCGGACCGGGCGTGAACGGGAGCACGATCCCCTTCGGCCGGCCGGTGGTCCCGCTCGAATAGATCATGTGGAAGCCGGATATCTCGCCGGGCACCGGCTCCGCGGGCATCGTTGCAAGGGCGTCCGACAGGCTGCGGGCGCCCGGGACGGACGTTTCCTCGGCGTCTCCGGCCAGGAAGACCTCGTGCACTCCCGGGACGAGGGTCTCGCGCTCGCTGGCCAGGGCGCGGGGGGTCTCACCGATGGAGGGAGAGAGGAACAGCACCTTAGCCTGCGCATCGCCGATGATGTACGCCGCCTCGGCCGGCTTGAGATGGGTCGAGAGCAGCGTCACGAAGCAGCCGCAGCGCGTCGCGCCCCAATAGATCATCGCGAAGGCCGGGCCGTTGCGCAGCATGACCGCGATGCGGTCGCCGGGTGCCAGGCCCATTGCGCGCAGCAGTTGCGCGACGCGATTGGAGCCTTCGTCCAGCGCGCGGTAGGTCAGCGTCTCGCCCGTGTCGGCAACGACCATCGCCAGCGCCTCGGGCGTGGCGCGCGCGTGGAAGGACGGGTGGTGCCCCGGCATCGTGATCTCCCTCTGCTGGCCGCGGCGCGTTCGCCGCCGGCCGGTTCAGGGATCAGTATACGCCGCCCTGCTGCTCCGCAAAGTTCCCAAGGTCCCCCGCCGTCGCCGCGCTCGCCGCCGCGCGCGCTTCCCGGGCGTTGCGGATTGAGGCCACCAGGGCATCACGCCGTCGCGTGAACTCGTCCTCCGCCGTGTACTGGCGCGGCTCGGTGTCGGGCTTGAAGGCTTCCCAGATGACCGCGGCTTTCGGCTCGTTGCTGGGCTCGACCCCCATCACCCGCTTGCCGGTCACCCGGTCGATCCGCACCATGCGGATGCCCGGGGGCGCGACGAAGGGCCGCTGGCCCCAGCGCACGCGCGTGGCCTCCACCACGTCCTTGAATATCGGGGCGGCGATGCGCCCGCCCTGGGCATACCCGCCCAGCGAGCGCGGCGAATCGTAGCCCAGGTAAACCCCGCCCACGTAGTCCTGGTTGCCGCCCATGAACCACACATCGGTCGGGCCATTGGTGGTGCCGGTCTTGCCGAACAGCGGCATCTTCAGGTCGCGCAGGCGTTCCGCCGTGCCGCGGGTGACGACGCCTTCCAGCATGTGGACCACCTGGTACGCCGTCGGAGCGTCGATCACCTGCTTGCCCACGCGCTGCACCCGCGGCATCGGCTTGCCGTCCCACTGCGCCATGTTGCAGGCGTTGCAGCGGCTCTTGTCGGCCCGCCAGATCACCTTGCCATTGCGGTCCTGCACGTAGTCGATCACCGAGCCCGAGAACTGCACGCCGTTGTTGGCGAGCGCCGCGTAGGCGTTGATCATGCGCGCCACGGTGGTCTCGCCCGCACCCAGCGCGAACGAGAGATAGTTCTGGTAGTCGCCGATGCCCATGTTGTGGAACGTGCGGGTCACGCGCTTCATGCCGACGTCATTGGCGATGCGCACGGTCATCAGGTTGCGCGACTGCTCCAGGCCCCAGCGCATGGTATGGCTGCCCGAGCCACCGGCGCCGCCGAAGTTGCGGAAGCACTTGTTGCCCAGGTTCGCGCCCTGATAGACGCAGAAGGTGCCGTCGAGGACCTGCGTGGCCGGCGTCATGCCGTACTGCAGCGCCGTCGCGTAGACGAAGGGCTTGATCGTCGAACCGGGCTGCCGCTCGGCCTGGACTGCGCGGTTGAACGAGTCGAGCCCGGAATCGAAGCCCCCCTGCATCGCCACCACGCGGCCGGTCGCGGGTTCCTCGATGATCATGCCGCCGGAGACCGAGGGGATCGTGCGTAGCGCCCAGGTCCCCTCGGAGACCGGCGCTGCGACCACGAGGTCCCCGGCGCGGACCCGTTCGGACACGCCGATCAGCGTCGCCACGTTGCCGTCGGAGAAACCGATCCGCCCCGATCCGCCGTCGGTGCCCGCAGCGTCGAGGACGACGCCGACGCGCCAGTCCTTGTAGTCGACCGTCTTGTTGGCGACGATCAACTGAGTCTGCCAGTTCTCGAGGTCGTTGAGATGCGCGATCGCGCCGGCCCAGCCGCGGTTCCCGTGATAGCGCAGCAGCCCGCCGCGCAGCGCATCGCGCACGGCCTTCTGCATCTGCGCGTCAAGCGACGTGCGCACCCACAGGCCGCCGGCATAGACGCTGTTCGGCCCATCTTCGGCCTTCTCGCCGTATTGGCCGATCAAGCGGCGGCGGACCTCCTCCACGAAGTAGCCGTTGGCCGGATCGTAGGCATTGCCGCGTTGCGTCACCAGCCCGAGCGGCTCGGCCTTGGCGGCGGCGGCGTCCTGCGCCGAGGCCCAGCCGTTGCGCACCATCTGGTCGAGCACCCAGTTGCGTCGCTCGATCGCGCGCTCCTCGTTCTTGCGGCGACCGTAGACTTCGGGGGCGCGGGGAAGGATCGCGAGGAACGCGCTCTGGCTGAGCGTCAGGTCCTCCACGTCGCGGTCGAAGTAGGCCCGCGCGGCTGCCTGGACGCCGAACGATCGCCGCCCGAGCGGGATCTCGTTCAAGTAGAGCTCGAGGATCTGCTGCTTGGACAGCACGCCTTCGATGCGCCGCGCCAGGATCATCTCCTTGAGCTTGCGCGTCACGGAGTATTCGTCGCCGATCAGGATGTTCTTGGCGACCTGCTGCGTGATGGTCGACCCACCCTTCGCCCGCTCTCCCGTGCCGTACTTGGACGCGTAGTCGACGACGGCACCCGCAAGGCCGCCGATATCGACACCGCCGTGGGTCCAGAAAGTCCGGTCCTCCGCCGAGAGAAAGGCGTTCACCAGCGACCGCGGGAAGTCGACGTAGCGCAGCTGCACGCGCCGCTCGCGCGCGTAGCTATGGACGATCTCCCCATCCATCCCGCGCACCATCGTGGGCAGCGGCGGCTGGTATTCCAGCAGCTTCTCCGCGTCGGGAAGATCGTGGGCCAGCACGATCCAGAAGCCCGCCAGGCCGAGGAAGCCTGCCAGCGACACATAGCCCATGCGGCGCAGCCACTTGCGCTCGCGCCACGCCCTGCCGATGGCGGCCAGCCGGCCCGAGGCCCCGCGGCGGAGGCGGAAGGTCGCGTCTTCGGGCGGCTGCTCGCCGGGATCAATCGCGTCGGTCATTGCGCCCGCCCTCTAGCACGCCCCGTTTGCGCATGGGAACCTTGCGAAAAGGCCCGTCGTCGCAAAAATCGCCTCCGTGCCCGACCCCGGCTCAAGCGCCTGCCTTCCGGGCTAGAAAGGCGCGGATGGCGCGCGCGGCCGCCTCTGCCAGCGCCTCCTGGCCCGCTCGCGAGCCGAGCGTCCGCGCGTCGTGCGGGTTGTTGATGTACCCGGTCTCGAACAGGATCGAGGGGATGTCGGGCGCCTTGAGCACGGCCAGGGCCGCCGTTTCCGGCCTGTCGCGGTGAAGGCCCATGCCGGCGTCCTCCAGCTCGCGCAGCAGCAGCGAGGCCGCCTGCGCGGAACCCGCCTGGGTGCCGCGCTGCGACAGGTCGAGCAGGATGGCGCCGACGTTCGCGCTGGTCTGTCCCAGGGCGATGCCGTTCACCCGGTCCGCACCGTTCTCGCGCACAGCGAAGCGTTCCGCCGCCTGGCTCGAGCCGCTTTCGGACAGCACGTAGACGCTGGCTCCCCGCGCCGAATCGTGGTCCGCGCTGTCGGCGTGGATGGAGACCAGGAGATCCGCGTTGAGCCGGCGGGCGATGTCCGGCCGGTCGGCCAGGGCGATGAACCGGTCGGTGTCGCGCGTCAGCGCCACCCGCATCCCGCCGCCCGCCAGCAGCTTGTCGCGCAGGATCGCTGCGATCTGCAGGGCCACCGCCTTTTCCTGCAGCCCCCCCTGCCCCGCGCCCGGATCGAAGCCGCCGTGCCCCGGGTCGATCACCACCAGCGGGCGGCTGGCGTCCGCCGGTCCGTCGACGCGGGGAAGCCCGGCCGGCGCGCCCGCGCTCGGCAGGTCGAAGCGCACCACGTAGTCGTAGGCACCCGCGCGGGTCGCGACCGTGCCGCCGATCACGAGCGCCGCCGCGAGGAGCGCCAGCGGCGCTGCGATGAGGAGTATCAACTGCAGGGTGCGCGACATCGGCGACGACGAGTAGGTCCGGATCGCAGGCGCGGCAATCCTGCGCGCCCCGCTTTTCAACGTTCCCCTGGATGCGCCGTCCTCCGCGCGAACAAAAAACGGGTTGGACCAAGCAACTTGCCGTACACGTGCATGGATGCTAGGCCGAAGCTACCCGAAGCAACCATGCTTTCGGCCCCCTCGCATTCCGGCAGCGACACACCATATTGCGCCGGACGGGACCGGCCGAGCCGTTGCCACGGTGCCAAAGACCGGAAAATCACTTTCCGGGACAAACCGCACAGGTTGAAGCGAGCCATGAGAAGCCAGTTGCCGCCCTGCCAGCCGACGCCCGAAAGGGCGTGGGCGGTGTGGCCGCAATCTTCCGCGCGTCCGGATACGCCGCGCAATCTCATGTTCGCAGACGCAACTGCCGCCCTCGCGGCGGCCGACATGCCCGCCGCCTTCGGGACGGCCCATACATTCGCCGCGCACGGGGCGCTGGATTGCTCCGACCCTGCGCAAGAACATGCCCGCGAAGCAAGGGACGTCGCCGTGAACGGTCGCGCCCTGGCGACGCACACGGGCACATCCGCTTACATCGAACACAATCGCGTCCCCCTGGCTGATCCGGCCGGGCGCGGACGCGCACGGAGAATATCAAATGGCAACGCGCATGCTCATCGATGCGCGCCACCCGGAAGAAACGCGGGTGGCGGTAGTCAAGGGAAATCGCATTGAGGAGTTCGACTTCGAGTCGACCGAACGCAAGCAGATAAAGGGCAACATCTACCTGGCGAAGGTGACCCGCGTGGAGCCTTCGCTCCAGGCCGCCTTCGTGGACTTCGGCGGCAATCGCCACGGGTTCCTGGCGTTCAGCGAAATCCACCCGGACTACTACCAGATCCCCAAGGAGGATCGCGAGGCCCTGCTGGCCGAAGAAGCCGCCCATGCCGAAGAAGAAGCCGCGCTGCGTGCCAGCGAGGGTGACGACGAGGACGAGGATGGCGAATACGGCGACGAGGGCTACGAGAACGGCGGCGGGCTGACCGAGGTCGACACCTCGGAGAAGGACCAGGTCGCCACCATCGAGGACGGCGCGGTCGAGAACCCGTTCCATGCCGACGACGAGGGGGAGGCCGGCGAAGAGGGCGAGAGCGAAAGCGGCAACCGCCGCGGCCGCGGTCGTCGTCGCCAGGGCAAGTCCTCGGGCCGCTCGAAGGAAGCCGACGAGCTGCGCGCCAAGCGCATGGCGCTGCGTCGCCGCTATAAGATCCAGGACGTGATCCACCGTCGCCAGGTGCTGCTGGTCCAGGTCGTGAAGGAAGAGCGCGGCAACAAGGGTGCGGCGCTGACCACCTATCTCAGCCTCGCTGGCCGCTACTGCGTGCTCATGCCGAACTCGAGCCATGGCGGCGGCATCAGCCGCAAGATCAGCTCCGCGTCGGACCGCAAGCGCCTGAAGTCGATCATCGCCGAGCTCGACCTCCCGCGCTCGATGGGCTGCATCGTGCGCACCGCCGGACTGCAGCGCACCAAGACCGAGATCAAGCGCGACTTCGACTATCTCGCCCGCCTCTGGGACGAACTGCGCGAGATGACGCTGCGTTCGGCCGCGCCGACGCTGATCCATTCGGACAGCGACCTCATCAAGCGCGCCATCCGCGACATCTACAACCGCGACATCGAAGAGATCATGGTCGAGGGCGAGGACGGCTATCGCGCCGCCCGCGAGTTCATGAAGCTGCTGATGCCCAGCCACGCGCGCAAGGTGAAGCCGTACTCCGACCCTGTCCCCCTGTTCCAGCGCTTCGGCGCCGAGGACCAGCTGACCGCGATGTACGACCCCGTCGTGCAGCTGCGTTCGGGCGGCTACATCGTCATCAACCCGACCGAGGCGCTCGTCTCGATCGACATCAACTCGGGCCGCGCCACCAAGGAGCACGGCATCGAGCAGACGGCGGTCGCCACCAACCTCGAGGCTGCTCAGGAAATCGCCCGCCAGCTGCGCCTGCGCGACATGGCTGGGCTTGTCGTCATCGACTTCATCGACATGGAGTACGGCTCCAATGTCCGTAAGGTCGAGAAGGCGATGAAGGACGCGCTCAAGAACGACCGGGCGCGCATCCAGGTCGGCCGCATCTCCAGCTTCGGCCTCATGGAGATGAGCCGCCAGCGTCTGCGCACCGGCGTTCTGGAAGCGACCACCCGCTCCTGCCCGCACTGCGACGGCACCGGCCTGGTCCGCACGGCCAGCTCGGCGGGCCTCTCCGCTCTGCGCCTCATCGAGGACGAGGCTGCCAAGGGCAAGGGCGTGGTCGTCTCGCTGTTCGCGAGCACCGAGGCTGCGGTCTATCTGCTCAACGCCAAGCGGGCCGACCTGGCGGACATCGAGGATCGCTACGGCGTGACGGTCGAGGTGATCCCCGAGGGCGAGAACGAGGGCGCCAAGATGCGCGTCCTCTCCTCCGGTCCGCGCAACGAGTTCGTGCCGCGCTTCGATCCGATCGCCGAGGAGGTCGAGGACGACTTCATCGACGAGGAGGAAGAGGCCGAGGAACTCGAGCGCGAGGACGCGTCGGAGCGCGCGAGCGACGAGGGTGAAGGCGAAGGCGGCGGTCGCCGCAAGCGCCGCAAGCGTCGCCGCAGCCGCAATCGCCGCGACGAGCAGTCGGGCGACGCCATCGAGGCTGAAGCGGCCGAGGGCGAATCCGAGGACACCGGGTCCGACGACACCGGCGCCGAGGACGAGGTCGAAGGCGAAGAGTCCGAGAGCGCGGCCAGCGAAGGCGACGAGAACGGCGCGCCCAAGAAGCGCCGCCGCCGCGGTGGTCGTCGCCGGCGCGGTCGTCGTGGTGACGAGAACGGTGCCGAGGGCGAGAACGGCGTCGAGGGCGAGATCGGCGCTGCCGAGAGCGACGCGCTCCCCGGCGTCGAAGGCCTCGAACTGGCCGAGGACGATGCAGAAGCGCCCGTCGCGGATGCCGTGATCGAAGCCGAGGCCTCCGCCGAGCCCATCGCCGAGGAGGTACCCGCCAAGCCCAAGCGCACCCGTCGCAAGAAGGCGGATGCGGAGGCCGAAACGGTTGCCGAGGCGCCGGTAGAGGTCGCGGCAGAGGTCCCGTCAGAGCCGGTCGCCGAGGAAGCCGCGGCCAGGCCCAAGCGCACCCGTCGCAAGAAGGCCGATGCCGAGGGTGAGGCAACGGCCGAAGCTCCGGCTACGCCCGAAGCCGAGGACGCACCCGCCAAGCCCAAGCGCGCCCGTCGCAAGAAGGCCGACGCGGAGGCCGATGCCGCCGCGCAAGCGCCGGCCGAAGCCGCAGTGGACGCGGCGCCGGCCAAGCCCAAGCGCACCCGCCGCAAGAAGGCCGACGTCGAAGCCGAGACGGCGCCCGAGGCAGCCGCTCCCGAAGCGGAGCCGGACATCGCCGCCGAGCCGGCGAACGACGAAGCCGTCGCTCCCGAAGCGGACGCCGAGAGCGAGGCCGATGGCTCGCCCTCGCCCCGCCGTGGCTGGTGGCAGCGCACGTTCGGCAACTGATCCTGAACAAGCGACGCAGGCGCCGCGGGTGGTCCCACCACCCGCGGCGCTTCGCGTTTATGGACCAGGGGTCGTGGCCTTGCGCCCGTCCTGCTGCACTGAGAACCTGGTAGGCTTCCCGGCCAGGCCACGCCGGCACACGCGCACCGCGATGCCGGAAAAGCGCGGCATAAAGTTGATCGGCTCCAGTCCCCGCGTGAGGGAAGTCAGCTGGCCGACGTTGGCCCCTCCGTCAGCAGCCGGATCGCCGGTCGAGACCAAGGGGCCGAACATGTGCGTCATCGAGACCACGCCCGGCCTCAGGCGGTCCTCCGCCCTCGCCTGCGTCACGACGGCGCCATCGTGCGAGGCAATCTCGACCCAATCGTCGTCGGCCAGCCCTTCGCGCGCCATGTCGGCGGGGTTCATGTAGGCGTAGTTGATCGGCAGACGCCTGCGCACTTGCTCCGAGCCCCGGAACGCCCCGTTGAGCGCATGGAGCACGCGCCGGCTGATGAGGCGATAGCGGAACCCGGCGGAGCACTGCGCGTCGCCATCCTCCTCCTGCAGGATCGCCGCGAGCTCGCGGGCCACGTCGACGGGCATCAGCTCCAGCCGTCCGCCCGCGATCGGTGCCGGCTGGACGAAGTGATCGGCCATCGTGGGCCGCACCCCCTGCGGGCAGGCGAGCAGGTCATCGAACGGGACCGCACTGCCGGACGCCAGGAAGCGGCAGAGGCTTTCGGGATCGGGCTTCTCTGTCGGGCTCAGCGCAAGCCCTTCGGGAATATCCTCGAAGCGCAGGCCATAGTTCCAGAACTTGAAGGTCAGCGGCAGGCCCATCCGGGCCGCCAGCGCCCAGTAGACCTCCCAGTCGTCGAGCACTCCCACCGGCTTTGCCACCACCGGGCGGGTGTACTGCGCGAAGGGCTCGGGATAGAGCGCGTCGCCGGGGATCGAGATCTCGTGCCGCTCGAACGGCTGGCTGGTGGCGAGGACGTAGTCGGCGGTGCGCCCGGTGGCGTTCAGGCGGGCATCCAGGCAGACGAGCAAGTCCAGCTGCTCGAACGCGGGGGCGGCGAAGCCCGGGTCTCCCACAGCCATGAGCGGATCGCCGCCCAGGACGATAAGAGCGCGGATGCGATCCGGGTGGTCGACGGTGATCTCCGCGGGCAGCAGCGCACTCGGCATCTCGCCGAGGAGCTGGCCGGTATCGGCGCTGAGGCAGCGGGGCTCGTGCTCGAAGCTGCGGGTGGGCGCCACGGCCATCTCGAAGGCCGGCCTGGTACGCAGCGTGCCCGGATTGCGCATCCGGTCCCCTGCGCGCCGATAACCGCCGCACAGCGCGTTCACCAGTTCGATCATGTGGTCGTTGGTGTTGGAGTGGGCGGAGAACGAAGGCCCCGTGCCGCTGCCGGCGTAGACCCGCCGCCCCTCCCCCAGCCAGCGGGCGGCGAGCTCGATCTGCTCCACCGGAACGTCCGCTCGCCGCGCCGCCAGCTCGGGCGTGAACGGCGCCACCGCGGCGCGCACGGCGTCGAGGCCGTTGCACCATGTCTCCACGAAGCCACGATCCCAGGTTCCGTCGCGCAGCAGGACATGGGCGATCGCCGCGAAGATCGCGGCGTCGTGGCCCGGCAGCGGCTGGATCAGCAGGTCGGCATGGCGCGCCGTCTCGGTCCGGCGCGGGTCGACCAGGATGACCTTGCATCCGTTCGCGCGCGCCGCCTCGAACCCGCGCGAAGGCGCTCCGCTCTCCGCCAGCGCGAAAGGCGCGCCCTGGTGCGTGACGAGCGGATTGCCCCCCGCCAGCAGCGCCACGTCGCAGTCGCGCAGGGCATTCTTCCCGCTCGCCATCACGCCCATGCGCGCCATCGTCACCCACTTGGCCGACTGGTCGATGGTCATGGTCGAGAAGAAGTTCGGTGTGCCCAAGGCCGCGACGAAGGCCCGCTCCATGAGCCCGCCGAGCACGGAGCGGTACGCGCCGGTGCCGTGATAGACGGCGACGCAGCGCGGCCCGTGCGCCTCGACCAGCGTCTTGAGCCTCGCCCCGATCGCATCGAGAGCGACCTCGGCCTCCACCGGCGCCAGCTCTCCGTCCGGCCCGCGCGCCAGGCTTTGCAGCAGCCGGTCCTCCGCGCCGTTGTGGAACGCGATGGAGGAAAGCCCCTTGGGGCACAGGTACGCTCCATAGGGAGAGACGCTGCCGTCCGGCCGCGCCCGCAACATGCGCCCGTCCTCCACCTCGATTTCCATGGCGCACAGCGCGCTGCAGTTGCGGCAGAAGGTCTTGACGGCTTCGATCATGCGGGTGTCTCCCGCTCCGAGCCTAGCAGGCGCTCCCCACGGCTTCGACTGGATCGCCTTGTCCCTTGCGGCAAGCGCGAGCGATCCGGCGGCCGAAGCCCGGCTCAACACCTTCCAGAGCCATCGCTTGCACGGTGCGCGCCCTCTCCATGGTGTCACCGCCCGAAGGCGTCGCTCCGCAGGCAGCGAGCGCTCGCGAGGCGATCATACCTCGCCATTGTCACCCCTTGCCCTATGCGGGCGAATCGCTAGAGGGGGACCACATGGCAGTTCATGCCGCAGTGCAAGACCACGGGGATTCTTCATGGCGACCTTCATCCTCCCGGCCAACAGCAAGATCAGCAAGCGGGGCAAAGTCCACAAGGCGGAGGGCGCGACCAAGGTCAAGAAGTTCACCGTCTATCGCTACGATCCCGACTCGGGCGAGAACCCGCGTTACGACACGTTCGAGATCGACCTCGACACGTGCGGCCCGATGGTGCTCGACGCGCTCATCAAGATGAAGAACGAGCAGGACTCCACCCTGACGTTCCGCCGATCCTGCCGCGAAGGCATCTGCGGCTCGTGCTCGATGAACATGAACGGCAAGAACGGCCTCGCCTGCACCACCGCGATCGAGGATCTCAAGGGCGACATCCGGATCACCCCGCTGCCGCACATGGACGTGATCAAGGATCTCGTGCCCGACTTCACGCACTTCTATGCGCAGTACGCCTCGATTCGTCCCTGGCTGCAGACGGTTTCGACCACGCCCTCGGGCAAGGAGCGCCTCCAGACCCCCGAGCAGCGCGAGAAGCTGGACGGCCTCTACGAGTGCATCCTGTGCGCCTGCTGCTCCACCTCCTGCCCGAGCTACTGGTGGAACTCCGACAAGTTCCTCGGCCCGGCCATCCTGCTCCAGGCCTATCGCTGGCTGGCCGACAGCCGTGACGAGATGACCGGCGAGCGTCTGGACGAGCTGGAGGACCCCTTCCGCCTCTATCGCTGCCACACGATCATGAACTGCGCCAACGTGTGCCCCAAGGGCCTGTCGCCCGCACGCGCGATCGCGGAAATCAAGAAGATGCAGGCGGAGCGCCAGATCTAAGCCGGACCGGGGTCTCCCGTGGCGCAAGGCGGCACATTCATCCACGAGCCAGACCCGGATTTTCCGGGCTGGCACTCGTGGCGGCTGGACGACGGCTCCCGTTTCAACTCGCAGGGCCTCGGGCGGATGATCATCCGCCGCGAGGGCGAACGCGGTGCCCGCGTGCGTCTGGTCGAGCCGGAGACGCGGCACAGCAACCTGCACGGCAATGTCCACGGCGGCGTCACCCTCGCCCTCATCGACGTGGCGATGTTCGCCGCGATCTACACCGTGCTGGGCGCCGATGCCGCCGGCTCCGTCACGCTCGACCTGCACAACCAGTTCATCGGCGCGGGCCGCGTGGGCGAGCCGCTCGACGTGGTCTGCGAGGTGATGAAGGAGACCCGCCGCCTCGTGTTCCTGCGCGGCACCGTGGAGCAGGACGAACACCTGGTGTCGAGCTTTGTCGGCACCCTTCGCAAGCCGAGCGCGCGATGACCGCGATGCTGGAACGCTACGAGGCCCTGGTGGCGACGGGCGAGCTGCGCTCGGACCCCGAACAGGCCGCGGCGGCGGAGCGCCTCAACCGGCTCCAGCGCGATCTCTACAAAGCATCGTCCGCGACGGGGCTCTTCGGCAAGCTCCTCGGCAAGAAGGCCAGCAGCCCGCGCGGCGTCTACATGTGGGGCGGCGTGGGTCGCGGAAAGTCGATGCTGATGGACCTTTTCGTCCAGACCCTCGACATCCCCGGCAAGCGCCGCGTCCACTTCCATGCCTTCATGCTCGAAGTCCACGCGCTGCTGCGCGACGAGCGCAAGAAGGAGACGGGAGACCCCATCCCGCCGGTCGCGGCAGCCCTCGCCCGCACCGTGCGCTGCCTCGCCTTCGACGAGATGGTGGTCAACAACTCGGCCGACGCGATGATCATGAGCCGGCTGTTCACGCATCTCATCGTGAACGAGGGCGTGACGATCGTGACGACCTCCAACCGTGCGCCTTCCGAGCTCTACAAGGACGGGCTCAACCGCGAACACTTCCTGCCGTTCATCGCGCTGATCGAGCAGGAGCTGGACGTGCTGACGCTCAACGGGCCGACCGACTACCGCATGCAGCGCCTCGGCGGCATGGCCACCTGGCACATGCCGCTGGGCGAGGCGGCGACCGAAGCGGCGCGCGAGGCGTTCTACCGCCTCACCGACTATCCGCCCGAGGACAGCGAGCACGTTCCCTCGGCCGAGATCGACGTGGGCGGCGGGCGCATGCTGCACGTCCCCAAGAGCCTCAAGGGCGTGGGCGTGTTCAGCTTCAAGCGCCTCTGCGGCGAAGCCCGGGGCGCCGCGGACTACCTCGCCATCGCTCGTGCCTATCACACGGTGATCCTGGTCGGCATCCCGAAGATGGGGCCCGACCGCCGGAACGAGGCGGCGCGCTTCGTGACGCTGATCGACGCGCTTTACGAGAACAAGGTGAAGCTGATCGCGGCTGCCGACGCGGCGCCGGACGATCTGTATGAATCGGGAACCGGGCGGTTCGAATTCGATCGCACGATCAGCCGTCTCAACGAGATGCAGAGCGCCGAATATCTCGCCCTCGGCCACGGCGAAGGCTGAAAGCCTTAACGCAGTCCCGAATCGGGAACGCCATCAAGCCTGCTTTCGAGCACTGCCGCTTCCGCTGATGCACCGAAGCGTCAACTCCGCCTTCGGGCGATCCGTGTTCGCGCGCGACCGCAGGCACTTGCTGAATTGTCGCCCGATTGACGCTGAACTGCAGGCAAAGAAAAAGCGCTTTTCAAAAGACAGGAGTTCTTCTGAAAAGCGCTTCTGTTTACTTGCGACAGCCCGGCCTTGTGAGCGGGGCTTCAGCAGGTAGCGTCTCTATTAGAGACCGCCGCCCCACCATCCGTCGCCCCACATGTCCTTGGTCATTGTCATTCCCCATGTAAAGCGGCCACGTGCTGCGGCCGCAACAAATGGATAACAATGGGTTAAAACGGCATCAAGGAATTTTTAACCAATCAATCGCGCTCTCCGTCCCGAAACGAAGCTCAGGAAGTCCCGGAACGGGACAGGGCGGCTCACGTGGTAGCCCTGGACCAGGTCACACCCGAGGTTCTCGAGCAGCTCCAACGCCTGGGCGGTTTCCACACCCTCTGCCACCACCACGCGGTCGAGCGAGTGCGCCATTTCGATGATCGACTGGACCAGCAGCAGGTCTTCCTTGCTGCCTTCCATCGAGGACACGAAGGTCTTGTCGATCTTCACCTCGCTAGCCGGAAGGTAGCGCAGGTAGTCGATGGTCGCATTGCCGGTACCGAAGTCGTCGATCGAGAGGCGCAGCCCCGACTGCACGAGGCGCTGGAGCATCTGGAATGTGCGCGAACTGCGATCGAGGCGATCGGTCTCCGTGATCTCCAGGATCAGCCGGTTCGGTGACAGTCCATGTACCGCCAGGATCTCGGAGATCATGCCCGGCAGCCCGGCATTGCGCAGAAGTTGAGCCGAGATGTTGACGGACATCGTCATCTCGTAGCCGCTGCGCTCCAGCTCCACGGCCACGCGCACCGCATCGTTGATGACGAAGCGGGTGATGCGCTCGATCCGGTGGAACTCCTCCGCGATGCGGATGAACTTGTCGGGACCGATGGGGCCGCGATCAGGATGAGTCCAGCGCACCAGGGCTTCCGCACCGGTGATGCGGTTGGAGCGCAAGTCGAGCTTGGGCTGGTACGCGACCCAGACTTCGCCGTTGTCGATCGCGCGGTCGAGCGAGGTGAGCAGCGAGATCTCCCACTGCGCTTCTTGCTTCCGTCCGTCGTGCTGGCAGACGAGTTCGTCGCTGCGGACCGCTTCCTCCGCTGCCTGCATCGCGCTGGCCACGCGGCTGGAAAGGGCACGGTCGAATTCAGAATCGATGCCGCAGTTGAACGACAGGTCGATGTCGATACCGCCGACCTGGATGCCGTTCTGCACGATCCGGTGCAGGCCCTCCAGGTTCTCGAACAGGTCGAAGCTGCTGCGGATGGACGAGAGCCACACGAACATGCCGCCTTCGTGATAGATCAGGACGCTTTCGTCGCTGATGCGGATACGGCGGACGATCTCCTTCGCCAGCTGCGCCTCGACATGCTCGGCGAAGCTGCCGATGATCCCGCCGTAGTTGCGGATCTTCAACGCGACGAGAATCCGCGCCGAGAGATCGGTGGAGTTGCGCAGCGCCTGCACGCTGGGCAGCCCCGAGCCCGTGTTGGTCTCGCCCGCTTCCTCGACCCGGTCCAGCGTGCGCATCCGGATGACGGCCACGAGAGCGACGCAGAAGGCGGGGACCACCTCGATCTGGATCGACACGAGATCGAGCAGGAACGGAGCGGCCCCCAGTACCGCGACGAGACCCGTGAACCGGTAGGCGTCCAGCACCCTGCCCCGGCCCAGCCCGGAAACGATGACGATCAGCACCAGCAGGTAGGCCGGGAACCAGCGGTACTCCCGCGGGATGCCCCGCCGCAGCGTGTCGGCCCCGATGGCGTGGAAGTAGCCGCCGGGGGCACTGAGCTCCTGCCCTGGAATCGAATGGATGTCGTTGAACGCCACCGCCGCAGGAACGATGAGGACGTCCTTGCCCCTGACCGCCCCGGGATCCAGCCTGCCGCGGATCACGTCGATGTAGCTGAGGGTGGGATAGGAACCGACGGCGATGGAGAAATCCGGGAAGTACAGGTCCTCGGGCCCGCGCGTCACGCCGGCGATGGAGGCGGAGATCGACGGGATCTGACCGACGGGGCTGCCGGAGGAATAGGGCAGCTTCACGGTCAGGTTGAGGGGTCGGTGCTTGACCAGCACCGACGCCATGCCCGCGTACTCGCGGTAGGCCGGGAGCGGTATCTTGGCCGCGTAGTTGCCCATCTGGCCATTGCTGTCGACCGCGGCGCCCAGGATCACCTTGCCGCGGTGCGCCTTCAGCGCGGCGAGGAACTTCGCATCGTCCTGCGGCGCGCCAGGGGTGGAGAACGAGCGGCCGAAGTAGACGCGCTTGGCTCCGGCGCGGAACAGATGGGTGATCGCATCGGCGTCGTTGCCGTGGGTGGTGTCGTTGACGCCGAGTTCGATCAGTGTCCGCGAATCCTGCAGGACAACGACGATGTCGCCTCCCGCCGGCTGCGTGCGCGACATCCACCGCAGCGTGCGAAGATAATCCTCCAGCGGCAGGCCTGCGCCGCTGACGCCCATGAGCAGGCCGGTCAAGGCAGCCCAGAACACGATTCTCACGCGCGGCTTGGCCCAGAAGGCTCGGATGCGGGTGAAAATTCCGCTCATGGCAAGAGTCGTCCTGCCTCGCGGGCGCACGGCCGCAATCGAGCAAGCGCTCGTCCCAAGACCCCGCGATGGCGACCAATTCTGTTCATTCACGCCCTGTTGTGACGCTACGCACCAGCCGGACTAGCGCAAAGGTACTAAGAATGAGTGTAGTTGTTGCCACTTCTCTCGTGGCAGCCCGCATCGCGCCGGCTGGCGGATTGGGGAAGACTCAAACGCTATCGAGTCTGGTTAACGCCTTGTCGAGCATCAGCAGCTGCCAGAGCAGTCGCGCATGGTCGGAGGTTCCGGCGATATGCGACTCCACCAGGCCGGAGAGCCGCCGCGTATCGAACCACCCGGTGCGGGCGAGCGCCGCCCCGCCCGCGATCTCGCGCGCGGTCTCTGCCAGCGGCCCGCGGAACCACTGCGCGATCGGCGTAACGAAACCTTGCTTGGGGCGATAGAGGATTTCGTCGGGCAGGAAGCGGCGCATCGCCTTCTTCATCAGCCACTTGCCCTGCCCCCCGCGCACGCGCATCGACTCTGGCAGACCGGCGGCGAATTCGACGAGACGATGGTCGAGCAGCGGTTCCCGCGCCTCCAGGCCCGCCGCCATGCTGGTCCGGTCCACCTTGGTGAGGATGTCTCCCGGCAACCAGACCTTGAGGTCGGCGTACTGGGCCCGGTCTAGGCCCGAGCGCGCCGGGGCGGAGCGCATCAGCGCGATGACCGGATCCTCCGCGCGGTAGCTTCCGCGCAGGCGCAGGAAATCGTCCGAGTACAGCGCCTCGCGCGCTTCCGGCGCCAGGTAGGCGATCGACCGCGCGTAACCCTGCGCCGAATCGCCGGCGAGCGAGAGCAGCGTGGACTTGGCCCGGAACATGCGGGGAGCCCAATCGGCCTTGGGATAGAGGTTGCCCAGCGTGCCGAACAGCGGAGCGCGTATCCGCTGGGGCACCAGAGCCCGCACCGTGTCCTCGCCATGCTGGAAGACGTGGCGGCGATAGCCGGCGAGCGCCTCGTCGGCGCCGTCGCCCGAGAGCGCGACCGTCACCGATTCGCGCGCCATCTTGCACACCCGCCAGGTCGGAAGCGCCGAGGCGTCCGCGAAGGGCTCGTCGAACAGCGCGGCCAGCTCGTCCACCGCATCGAAGTCTTCAGCCGACACCGTGCGTGCCGCGTGATCGGTGCCGAAGCGCTCCGCCACCTTGCGGGCATAGGCGCTTTCATCCAGCGTAGCCACGTCGAAGCCGATGGAGCAGGTCCGCACCGGGCGGCCGCTCGCCTCGGCCATCAGCGCGACCACGCTGGAGCTGTCCACCCCGCCCGACAGGAACGCCCCCAAAGGCACGTCCGCCACCATGCGCGAGGACACCGCCTGGCGCATCATGTGGAGCAGTTCGGCCTCCAGGTCTGCCGGTCGGCCCTTGTGCCTGTCTGCGAAGGACACGTCCCACCAGCGACGGGCGGGCGGCAGCGGCCCGCCGTGTTGCAGCAGCAGCGAATGCCCCGCGGGAAGCTTGCAGACTCCCTTCAGGATCGCCCGCTCGTCCGGAACGTAGCCCCATGTCAGGAAGTCCTCGACCGCCAGCGGGTCGATCTCGCGACGGAGCAGCGGGTGCGCCAAGAGCGCCTTCAGTTCCGAGCCGAAGGCCACGCTGCCGTCGCTCAGCGGCGCGTAGTAGAGCGGCTTCACCCCCAGGCGATCGCGCGCGAGGAACAGGCTGCGCGCTTCCAGGTCATAGATCGCAAAGGCGAACATGCCGTTGAGGCGGCGCAGGCAGTCCGGTCCCCACCGCTGCCAGGCCACCAGGATCACCTCGCTGTCGCCGTTGGTGCGGAACGCCGCTCCGAGCGTCTTCAACTCCTGCCGCAGCTCGCGGTAGTTGTAGATCTCGCCGTTGAAGACGAGCACGGCGCGCCCGTCCGCCGAGGCCATCGGCTGGGGCGAGCCGGCAAGGTCGATGATCGAAAGCCGCCGATGCCCCAGCGCCACGCCCGGCGCCGCCCAGACGCCGTGCCCGTCCGGCCCGCGGTGCGCGATGGCATCGCACATCGCCGCCACTCGCGCCGGGTCCACGGGCTTGGGCGTCTCCAGGTGATAGATTCCGGCGATCCCGCACATGAGGCTGGCGCTACCTGATCCGTGCCACGCCGTCGATCCATGGACCGAGCGGTCCGGACGCGGCACGAAAGGCGGAGATCGCGCCCGCGGCCGAGCCGGAGGGCCCGTCCTCGGCAGACAGGATCAGCATGGCGGTGGGCCGCGCGCGCAGCAGCAGGCGGTCGCGGACGACGGCGAGCTTGAGCCGCACGTTGCTGCCTGACAACAGGTCTCCGGTTCGATACCAGGTCACGGCGACCCGCTCCACGCGGCCGTCGCCCAGCAGCCTTTCGCTTCGTCCCGGCCCGACGGCGGGCCCGGCCGACTGCCAGGCCCAGGCGCTCTCCGGCATCAGTGCGCCTTGGCCGAAGCCGCCGGCCTCGCGGCCCTCGCCCTGCCCGGCGTAGAGCGCGAAGAAGACGTCGACGGTCCTGCCCTGCCCGTCCCGGTAGCGGCCGAGCAACCGGTGGTCGGCACCCTGCGCCCGCGGCTCCCACCAGATCGCCGGGCGGTAATCGACCCGCGTCCAGCCGGGCACGGGCGGAAGGGCAACCTGCGCGGGCATCGGGGCGTCGAGCGCGTCGGTCCCTGCCGCCCAGCCGCGCGCACCCGCCAGCACCATGGCGAGGCCGAGCAGAGCGGCACCGGCGGGAAGCGACCGAGCCTCCAGACGGCCGAGCAGGCGCGAGCGGGCGAGCGCCTCGGCATCGATCATCGGCGCATCCAGCGGGCGGTCGAAGAAGCGCCAGGCGCCGGCGATCACGAGGCCGAGCACGAGCGCGAAGAAGAACCACCCGTAGACGATATGGTCGAACCCCGCGGCGACCTCCACGCCGAAGATCTGCGCGGCGTAAATCGTGCCCCAAGCCCTGACGCCATTCGCCAGGACCGGCACCACGATGCAGGCCGCCATCATCGCGGCGCGGCGGCGCCACGCAAGGAAGCACACGTTGGCGGTCAGCGCCCCGAACGCCACCATGGCGATCAGGAACTTGACCCCGGAGCACGCCTCGGCAACCTCGAACAGCCCGGCGGGCGTGTCGATGAACACGCCGTCGATCTTGGCCGGTATGCCGCTGAGGCGCGTGAGGGCGATGGTGATGTCGGCCGTCACGATCTGCAGCGGCTTGACCAGCTCCTCGCCGGCTGGAACCAGGAAGACGAGATAGCAGAGCGGAAACAGCAGCCCCGCACTGACGCGCGGGCCCAGCAGCAGGGGCACGCAGGCCCCCAGCATGGCCACGACGCCGGCCTGCCGCGCGAGGTCGAGGCCGGACACCGCGCCCAGCAGCCACACGAAGGCCGCGCCCGCCACCAGCGGCAGCCCCGGCCACCAGGCGCGGGGCGAGAGGCGGGCGAGCTCGGCCCTGCGCTGCCATACCAGCCAGCCGAGGATCAGCGGCACCAGGACCACGTGATTGTAGGTGGAGATATCCCACCACTGGCGGGCCATCGTCGTCCAGTCGCCCAGGAAGCCGATGATGATCGCGATCCACGCCAGCGCCACCCTGAGCAGCGCCGCGCGCCAGGCAGCGGGAACTGCGCCGCGGGCGAACCGGGGCATGACCGGTACGGCGGCGCCCTCAGGCGGCATCGGTCAGGCTGTCCACGTCGATGCCAAGGAACTCCGGCAGGCGCGCCAGCGCGGCCGGCCAGCTGGCGTTCGCGACGATCCACGCGCGCGCGGCGTCCCCCATGAGCCGCGCCGTGCCGGGCGCGCTGGCGAGGTCGGCCACCGCCAGGGCCATCTTGCCGCCCGAATCGCGCACCGCGAAGTCGCGCCCGTCGAGCGCATCGATGCCGGTCGCCGCGCCGGGGGAGAGGACCACCGGCAGGCCCATGGCCATCGCCTCGAGCACCTTGTTCTGCACACCGCGGGCGATCTCCAGCGGCACCAGCGCCACGTCGGCGGCCTTGAGCCAGGGCCGGATGTCCGGCACCCGCCCCCAGACGTGGACTCCCTCCTCGCCATCTCGGGCGACCAACTCGCGCGGTGGATTGCGGCCGACGATGTGAAGGCTGGCGTTCGGGCACCGGGCCCGCACCAGCGGCAGCACCGCCTCGATCGCGCGCGTGGCCGCTTCGACATTGGGCGCGTAGTCCATCTGTCCGGTGAAGATCATGCGCGGGCCGGCACAAGCCAGCATCCGCGGCTCCGGCGCGACCGTGACCGGGTCGAAGTGGGCCGCGTCAAGCCCGTTCGCCATCGTCTGCACGCGCCCGCATTCCGCGGAAAGGCGGGACTGCAGCAGGGCCACCTCAGCCCTGCTGATCAGCAGCGTCGTCTCGAAGGTGGCGCAGATCCGGGCCTCCTCGGCACGAAGCAACCTCCCTTCGCGCCGTTCCATCCACGCGCGCCAGCCGCGCCCGCGGGCGGCATAGGCCTCGAACTTGGCCGAATCGACGTCCACCAGGTCGGCCACGCGGCGACCGCGGAAATCCTGAGGAACGTACTGAGCCATCTGCCCGGAGAAGACGTAGATCGCGTCGATCGCCCGGTGCGCCAGCACGTCGCGCACATAGGCATGCAGGCGAGCGTCGTGGAAGGCGGCGAGGCTGACCGGCCGGCCGCTGGCGAGCGCCTCCACCCCCGCCGCGCCGAGCGGTTTGCTGCGCTCCACCAGGCGGTAGCTTGCGGCCAGGGCCGCCAGTTCGGGTTCGCATTCCCGGTCGTGCGCGTCATCGGCGAAAGTCGCGACGTGGACCGGGGCGATCCGCGCCAGCGCCTTGAGCACGTTGTGCGAGCGGATCTTGTCGCCGCGGTCAGGCGGAAAGGGGATCCGGTGCGAGAGGAACAGGATCTCTCCCATCAGCCGATCCCGCGCGCGATCAGCGGGCCCACGCGGTTCGCCACGGCCAGCGGCAGGCGCTGCCAAGCCAGGACCTGCCGCGCCAGGCCGGAGCTGGTGGGATCGTCGTTACGCGGCGCGCTGCCCGGGGCGGTCCAGCGGGCATACGTCAGCGGCTCGGGCTCGAAGCCCCAGTTGCGCTTGAAATGATAGGCGCCGCTCAGAGTCTTCGACCGTCCGAAGTCAAAGCGGGTGCAGCCCCGCCGCCGGGCATGGAGCATGAGCGCATAGTACATGCGGTCGTTGGCCCGCAGTCGCCGCGCGGCGCTGGTCCCGCCGCCCCAGTACGGCATCACCGTTCCTCGGTGATAAAGGCTGATGACGCTCGCCACCGGCGCGCCCTGGTGGCGCACGGTCAGGATGTCGGCGTCGTGGCCGAAGGCGTCGAGCACCGCGTCCAGCAGCGCGCGGGGGAACACCGGTGTCCCCAGGTTACGGTAGCTTTCGCAGAACACGGCATAGTGCGCGGCGCGGTCGGCCGGTCCGGCGCCGATCTCGACGGCAAGGTCGGTGCTTAACGATCGCCGGACCTCGGCCCGCTGCTTGCGCGGGATCGCCAGGAGCTGTGCCTCGTCATCTTCCGCAAGGGCGCGTGCGAAGTTGCAGTGCGATTCGGTCCTGAGCGTCCAACCCTCCCCCTGCTGCGGCAGCAGGCCGCCGCGCAGTTCGATGGCGGTGCAGGACAGCCGCGAAGCCAGCTCCGCGACCGCCGCAAAGACGGCCGCGGCATCGGCGTCCTCAGTCGCCAGCATGCCGCCGCCGACGGCAAAACCCGTGGACGCCAGTAGCCGACCGAAGATCGGCGAATGGATCGCATCGAGCGGAAGGAAGGCGACGAGTTCGCCCGCCCGCTCCTGCACCAGGGCCAGCGCGCGGTTGCCGGTCGCCCGTGCCGCCGACACGAACCAGGCGGGCCGGTGGAAGGGCGTGCCCTGCGGGTGGCGGGCGATGAATGCTTCGATCCGGGCGAACTCGCCCGGATCGTCCAGATCCGCAAGCCTCACCCGCAGCGCCGCGGGTACAAAGGGCGCGTTCATGCCGCCAGTGCCAGCGGGGAGGCAAGCGCGCGGCCAGCTTCGCGCGCTGCCAGTTCGTCCATCCGGCCCCAGCGAAACGCGCCGAGCAGCCGGTCCAGCTTGCCCGCCATGGCCCGCAGCCGGGTGTAGTGGCGCAGGCGCGAACGCAGCGGGGCGCCAGTCACGCGCGGCTGGCCGGGATCGATCTCCCAGGGATGGAAGTAGAACACCGCCGGGCGCCCTTCGTCCCGGTTCACCTGCCGGATCGCCCAGCGCGAGAAGTGATAGGGGAGCACGCGGAAGAAGCCGCCCCCCCCGGCGGCCAGGCGCCGCCCTGCGAAATGCGCAGTGGTCACGGGAATCTCGACGAGGTCCTGTCCCGCCACGGGCCGGAAGGCGAAACGCGGTGCCTCGCGCCAGCCGTAGTGGTCGTGGGCCACGGGGGCGACGCTGGAGCTATAGGCGTACCCCTGCTCGGCCAGCACCTCGAAGGCCCAGGGCGTGCGGGCGTCGAGGGAGAAGCTGGGCGCGCGGTAGCCGGTGACCGGCAGCCCGGCCGCATCCTCGATCGTCTTGCGGGCGCGGGCGATATCGGCGGCGAACGCGGTCCGGCCGAGGCGAAACACCCGCTCGTGATCCCAGCCGTGGCTGGCGATCTCATGGCCGTGCGAGACGATGCGCCGAATCAACGCCGGATGACGATCCGCCACCCAGCCAAGCGTGAAGAAGGTCCCGCGCACGCCCGCATCGGCAAAGAGCTGGAGGATCTCGTCGCAGTTGCGTTCCACGCGGCTCGCCAGCGTGCCCCAGTCGGAGCGATCGATCACGGTTTCGAAGGCGCCCACCTGGAACCAATCCTCCACATCCACGGAGAGGCCGTTGATCGGTTCTTGCATAGGCCGGAACTCCGTCAGGCGACCTGCCGCGCGCCGTCGCCGCTCTCGATCCACTCGATGAGCATGGTGAGCGTGTGGCGCAGCGTGCGTTCGGTTTCCGCGAGCCGGGCCTCCAGCCGCTCCGCCCGGGCGTTCGCCTCCGCAAGCTGGGCCTGGAGCGCCGCTACGGCTTCGCTCTGTTCCTGCGCGGATGCAGCCCCGCGTTCCTCGGCCGCGGCGGCAAGCTCGACCACGGCCGACTGGAGCTCACCGATCTGCGCGTCGCGGTCGGCCAGCGCCGCCTCGATCAGCGCGACGGCTGCCGCGGTGTCGATGGCGTCTACCGGCGCCCCGGCGACGTGCTCCACCGTAGCCACCGCTTCCAGCGGGGCCGGCCCGGTCGGCTGAGGCTCCTCCGCCGGCGTCACGACGGCCAGCGCACCGTCGTCGCTCATCTCGGCGAGCACCTGCTGCAGCATCGCGACATCGATATGCTCGCGGCGGTCCACGGCGCCGAGCAGCAGCAGCCGGTTCACGAGCTGGTTGATGCGGCGCGGAATGCCGCCGGTCGCCTCGTGGATGGCGGGGAAGATCGCCGGGTCGAAGTCCGGATTGCCCTTCCAGCCGACGAGGCCGAGGCGATGCTCGATGTAGGGCTGCACCTCGCGGGTCTGCATCGCGCCCAGGTGATGGGTGGCGATCACCCGCTGGCGCAGCTGCTCGAGCCGGTTGCTCTCCAGCAGCGTCTCGCGGAACTCCGGTTGCCCGAGCAGCAGCGTCTGCAGCAGCGGGTGCGACCCCAGCTGGAAGTTGGAGAGCATGCGCAGCTCCTCCAGCGCGCTGACGGAGAGGTTCTGCGCCTCGTCGACGATCAGCAGGCAGCGCCGCCCGGCACGGGCCTCGTCGTGGAAGAAGGTCTCCAGCGCACCCAGCGCCGAGGCCTTGTCGTGACCGGCCACCTGCAGCCCGAAGGACTGCGCGACGACATGGACGATCTCCTCGCCGTCGAGCGCGCTGGTAACGACGTTGGCGGCGGTCATGCGTGCCGGGTCGATGGTCGCCATCAGGTAGGCCACCAGCGTGGACTTGCCCGCGCCGACCTCGCCGGTGATGACCACGAAGCCCTCGCCCTGCGCCAGGCCATACCCGAGGTAGGACAGCGCCTTGCGGTGCGTCGCGCTTTCAAAATAGAACGCCGGATCAGGAGTGAGCTGGAAAGGTCTTCCGTCGAGCCCGTAGAAATCGTCGAACATCGCCCTGTTCCCTTCAGAAGCTGTACCGCAGCCCGGCGAGCGCCGAGGCGCTCCACAGGTCGTCGATCGCCGGGCCATCGTAGGTCGAACCGTTGATACCGACCGCCACCGTACCACGCAGCCGGGGGGTGAACATGCGGTAGTAGCTTGCGGTTGCGCCGTAGCCGTTGAGATCGGCGAACAGCGGGTCGTTACTGCTGATCCAGTTCGCGTAACCGTTGACCGACCAGCCGGCGTCGCTACCCAGCTCTCCGCCCACGTAGGCGGCCAGCCAGTAGTTCTCGTCAACCACGCCGTTCGCCGTCGCCAGCACGGTGCCGCGCGCGGCGATGAACCGGCGGCGATCGTAGCCCAGGCCCAGCCCGGCGGAAAGGCGTCCGAACTGCAGCGTGTAGCTTGCCGAGACGCCGCGGGCGCGGAACGTCGCCGACCGGACCGAGCCGAGCGCACCCGACAGGCAGTTGCTACCCTCGAGCGAGGCCACGCAGCCGCGCAGGTCTCCGGTGATGGGATCGCGGACGACCTCGAAGTCGTCCGGCAAGTCGTCCAGCGCCCGGTTGAGCTGTCCGCCGAAGCCCGAGACGTTGTCGTAGACCGAGACGCTGAAGCGGCTGCGGTCGTCCGGCGCGTAGGCGAGCGTCCCGCCATAGCTGGTCGAGCCGTAGCGCCGCCCTACGTGGGCCGAGAGCGAGGTGCGCCGGCTCGGCCGCCACATCACGGCGACGTCCCAAAGCAGCCCGCTGACGTCGTAGGCGAGTTGGCGAGGTGCGGATTTGTCCGTCACGTAGCGACCGTCCGACCCGACTACGGGCAGCCCATTTGCATCGCGAACGGCGTCACGGCTGGAGATTTCGACATCCTCGTAGCCGATGGCGCCGACGACCCGGACCGTGCGGCTGACCGGAACCGTGACCATGGCGCGGGCCTGCATGTCGCGGGCGCGCTGATCGAGGTTGGCGATGTCCTCCTGGGAGAAGCTGCCCGCCGCTCCCACCCCCACCGGCAGCACCGTACCGGGAGCGAAGCCCGCCTGGACTTCGGCCGCCTGCACCGTGCTCTTGTCGAAGATGTCGGCGCCCCCGCCGGACACGGCAGGGGCATCGTCGTCCTGGTCCACCTTGGTGAAGCCCGCACGATAGCTGGCCGACACACTGAGGTCCCCCGCCCGGGTGGCCACCGAGGGTCCCGCATAGACGGAGTACACCGAGCTGCGGCCGTTCCCGGCGAGCGTCCCACCGACGAGCGCGCCGCCGCCATCCTCGACGTCGGCCTGGGTGGCGAGCGCACCGGCCTCGATCGTCACGCCCGGGGTAACGGTGGCATAGCCGCGCACCACGCCGGAAATGGCATCGCCGTCGCCGGCCCGCTTGCCCCAGCCGAACTGGCGCTGGTAGCGGATGGAGGCGGAGGCTCCATGGTTCCGGCCGGCGACCGAGGCGTCGACGCCCGCCGCCGCCTGCGTATAGGTCAATACGTCGTCGCCGGGGGAGAGCTCGGCCCCGACCACCTGGTTGAGCTCGATGTAGGGAGCGACCTCGATGCGCTTGCCGGCTTGCCCGCGACCGCGACCGGCGCGCTTGACCGCCCGGTCCGCCTGCCCGCGCTCGGGTGCGCTGGGCGCTGCTGAGGCGCCGCTACCCAGCCCCTCGTAGCCGATGGACTGCGCCCGGACCGCCGGCGATCCCGCGACCGCCAGCACGACGGCCGAGGCCAGTACGACCCAGCGGGGGGCGCTGCGCTGCTGCATCCCCCTCACCCCTTGTAGCCATAGTAGGAGCCGAAGCGGCGGCCCGTCGGGCTGAACTGCGCCGCGTTCAGCAGCAGCTGCACATTCGGACACGCGCCCAGCAGCGAGATCGCATCGTCGAGAGCGCTGCGCCCGGTCCTGTCGGCCCGGACGATGACCACCGCCTGCCCGACGTGCTTCGCCAGTTCGGCCGCGGGCGAGGCTGCGAGCGCCGGGGGCGAATCAAAGATCACCATGCGATGCGGCGCCCCCGCGGTCAGCCGGTCGAGCACGCGCGCGGTGCGCGAGGTGGACAGGTACTCGCTGTCATGGCTGCTCGCATCGCCCGCCGGCAGCACCGAGAGACCGGGAATGTCGGTCCCCAGCACGCAGTCGGCGACGTCGACCGTCTCGTCCATCAAAGCGTTCATCAGGCCCGGCCCGCCCGGAAGCCCCAGCGCCGACAGGATGGAGGGCTTGGCGAAATCCGCATCCACGAGCAGGACCTCGCTCTCCTTCTCCGCCGCGATCGACAGCGCGAGGTTGAGCGCGCAGTACGTCTTGCCCTCGCCCGGGTGAGGGGAGGAGATGAGGATGCGCTGCGCCTTGGGCCCGGCCTTCTGGCTTCTGAGGTCCGCCGCCTGCACCAGGAGCTGCCGCTTGACGATGCGGAACTCCTCCAGGAGCGCGGTGACCGTGCCCTCGGGAACGATCAGGCCCTGCTCGCGCAAGTGTTCGCGATCGACGGCATGCTCAGGGCCGTGGAACGAAGGCGGCAGCGGTTCGGCCGGCGTCGCCTCCGCAACCGGCAACGGGGAAGAAGACGGTGCCGCCGCCTCCGGTGCCTTCGACCGAGGAGCCGGCCTGCCCGCCGCCTCCGCCGCGAAGGCGTTCGGCATGGCGATCAGGCTGTTAAGGTCGTAGCGGTCCGTCGCGCGTTCGAAGAGCGATTCGCCCGCCGGCGCCTGCGGTTGTCTCGGAAGGGGGATCTTGCGGTGATCGATCATTCTTCCGGATTCCCTCAGGCCACCATGCCGCGCTGGATGAACTCGGCCGCGAGGAGCAGGACGAACAGGCCGCCCAGCGCCGCGCCGGCAGCGTAGAAGTACTTCAGGCGCTTGCGGCGCGAGGCCCGCGCGCGATCGGTCAGGTTGTGCGAGATGGCGCCGAGCACCGGTAGCCCGGTGGCGCGTTCGAGACCGCCCGCGGTGGTGAAGACGGAGCGCAGGCGGCCCAGCGCGAAGGCGGCGGCGCAGCCCCCCGCCAGCCCGGCCACGAGCACGCCGAGGAGGAGCACCGGCCGGTTGGGCGCGATCGGCGCGCGCGGCGTCGTCGGCGGGTCCACGACCTGGAACTTCACCGCCTCGCGCTCGGTCTTCACCTCGCCGCGCAGGCGCAGCTCCTCCCGGTCCTGCAGGAGCTTGTCGTACTGCTGACGCAGCACGTCGTAGTCGCGATTGATCCGCTGCGCCTGGGTGGCGAGTTCGGGGTCCTGGATCGCCGACGCGGTGAGCGACGCGATGTCGGACTGGAGCGCCGCCTTGCGGGATTGCAGCGCCTGGACGTTGGCCTGCCGCTCCGCGCGGATCGACTGGAGCGAGCTGTAGGCCGGGTTGACCGCGCCGCCACCGTTGGCCGCCTCCTGCGAGGCAGGCCCCCTGAGTGCGGCGATCTGGTTCCTTGCTGCGATCACGTCCGGGTGGTTGTCGGTAAGGCCCCGCGCGCGCATCCCGGCAAGTTCCGCCTGCGCCCGGGCCAGCGAGGACTGCGCGCCGCCATCACCGATCCCGGCGATGGTGCGCGGCGTGCCGCCCAGCTGGCCGTCGATCGCCGCCAGCGCGCTCTGCGCCGCGGCGAGGTCGGCCTCGATGTCGCGCAGGCTGGTCCGCGACGTCTCCAGCCGCTGGACGAGAGCCGCGCCGCCCAGCGCCATTTCCGGGTGGGATGCCTCGAAGGCCGTCCGCTCCGTTTCGGCCGCCTCCAGCTCACGCTCGCGCTGCTGGAGCTGCTGGTTCACGAACTCCAGCGTCTCCACCATCTCGCCGCGGTTACCCGAGAGGTTCTCCTCGCGGAAGATGTCGATCAGCTTCTGCGCCACGCTCTGCGCCAGGCTGGCGTTCTCGGCATCGGAAAAGGAGCTGTCGTTCGCCGTCGCGGTGATCTCGAACAGGTTGTCCTGCTGGCTTACGACCTTGACGTTGTTGCCCAGCTTGAGCACCGCGGCCTCCATCGCCTTCGGGTTCTCGATGGTGTCGCCCAGCCGGGTCGCCCGCACCACCTTCTCGAGGTTCACGGCGCTCGTCAGCGTCTGCCGGATCCGCTCGATGTCGCGCTTCTTGTCGGCCACGCCGATACCCACCTGTTCGGCCAGAGCATCGTCGAGCTGGAGGAAGATGCGCGCACGCGATTCGTAGGTGTTGGGCACCAAGGCGACGGCGAGCCAGCCGAGGAGGCAGATCGCCCAGGCGACGCCGAGCGCCAGCCAGCGCCGGTGCCAGACACTGTGCAAGGCGCTGAGCGCTTCCTCGTAGAGCGAGTCCATGCCGGTGCTGCGCTCAGAACATGCTTTCGGGGATGATGATCACGTCGCCCGGGCTCAGCATGACGTTCGCCTTGCTCTCGCCCTTCTTGAGGAGGTCGCCGAGGCGGAGGTTGTATTCCTTCTGCTGGCCGCTCGCCTTGTCGAAGCGGATCAGCCTGGCGCTGTTGCCCGCGGCGTATTCCGAGAGCCCGCCCACCGCGATCATCGCGTCGAGCACGGTCATGTTGGCGCGGTACGGGATCGAGGCCGGCTTCTCCGTGGCGCCGACGATGCGGATCTGCTGGCTGAACGTGCCGGAGAAGCCATCGACGATGACCGAGACCAGCGGATCCTCGATGTACTGGGAGAGCTGGAGGCGGATGTCCTGCGCCAACATCGACGGCGTCTTGCCGACCGCGGGCATGTCGCTGATCAAAGGGGTGGTGATGCGCCCGTCCGGCCGCACCTGCACCTTGGCGCCCAGTTCCGGATTGCGCCATACGAAGACCGTGAGCTGGTCCAGCGGGCCGATGACATAGTCCTCGCCCGGTCCTTCCTGCATGGCCACGAACGAGGCCGGGGGCAGCTCGGGTCCGGATGCCGAGCCCATGCAGCCCGTCAGCGCGACGCTGGCGAGCGTGACTCCGAGGAAAAGGGCGGAGCGGCGATGCGGCATGGACACTTCCCAATCTGCGCCCGTCCCGGCGCGCGCGAGACGCGCACCACCGGGCCTTGGCAAAACCAAGCGCCTATATTGGCTCGAAGGGTGAACAATGCGTTAGTCTTGTCGAGGCAATCGGCGGGCGGTCCCATATCGGGACGCCTGACGCACCAGCTCTTAAGCCCGCGTCAGACGAGCATCTCCGCCGCGGGCCCCTGCCCCAGGAAGTTCGCCGGGCTGGCGCTGGCACCATAGGCTCCCGCGCAGAACACGGCCACGAGGTCCCCTTCTTCGGAGCGCGGAAAGCCGCCCTTGTCGGCCAGCTTGTCCAGCGGGGTGCAGAGGCATCCGACGATCGAGGCCTCTTCCTCCACCGGCGCGTCGAAGCGCGTCGCGATGGCGGAGGGATAATTGCGCCGCACCACGGTGCCGAAGTTGCCCGACGCCGCAAGCTGGTGGTGAAGGCCGCCGTCGGTCACGAGGAAGACCTCGCCGTGGCTCACCTTGCGATCGACGATGCGGGCCAGGTAGACCCCGGCCTCGCCCACGAGATAGCGACCGAGCTCGATGCAGAACGCCGTCCCTTGCAGCGCATCGGGCAACGTCTCCAGCCGCTCGGCCAGCCGCGCTCCGACCTCCTTCAGATCGACCGGCGCATCGCCGGGGAAGTAGGGAATGCCCAGCCCGCCGCCGAGATTGCAGTGCGGCAATGGGGCCCCGCTCTCCTCAGCCAGACGCGCTGCGAGGGCCAGTGCCTGCGCCTGCGTATCCGCGATGGCCGCGGCATCGAGGGCCTGGCTCCCGGCGAAGATGTGGAAACCGCGCCAGTCCGCCCCTGCCCCGATGACGGCCCGCGCCAGGGCGGGCACCCGGTCGGCATCCACGCCGAAAGGCTTGGCCCCGCCGCCCATCTTCATGCCCGATCCCTTGAGATCGAATTCCGGATTGACCCGGATCGCCAGGCGGGGGCGTATCCCAAGGCGCTCCGCTACGGCTAGTGCGCGCCGGGCCTCGCCTTCCGATTCCAGGTTGAGCGTCACGCCCGCCACGATCGCCGCCTCCAGCTCCGCGTCCCGCTTGCCGGGGCCGGCGAAGCTGACGCGGTCGAGCGGCAAACCAGCCTCGCGCACGGTGGCGAGTTCCCCGCCCGAGGCGATGTCGAACCCGTCCACCAGCGTGCCCATCAGGCCAAGCAGCGGAACGAAGGGATTGGCCTTCACCGCATAGTGCAGCGCCACGCGCCCGGGTAGCGCCGCCCGCAATTCGGCCACGCGGCGGCGGACGTGGTCGGCGCTGTAGAGGAACAGCGGCGTGCCGCCCGCCTCCTCCACCCACTCGGTCACCGCGCGTCCGCCCACGGCGAGGACCCCGCCGAGCGACCCGTAGCCCGCCGGGACCGGACCCAGCGCCTTCATGCCGCGAACTCCGCGGCAAGCTCGGCGGCAAGGCCTGCGCGGTCGAGCTTGCCGTTCGGCCCGACCGGCATCGCCTCGCGCCAGTGGATGGCCTTGGGCTGCATGAAATTCGGCAGCTCCTGCATCAGCTTGCGCGGCAGCTCCGCAGCGGGGTCGGTGGCGGACGGCGCCGCCCTCACGACGAGGTGGACGGCCTGCCCCAGTCGCACGTCGGGCAGCCCCAGGGCCACCGCCTCGGCGACGAGCCCGGTCGCCAGCGCGGCCTCTTCGATCTCCTGCGGCGAAATGCGGTTGCCCGCGCTCTTGATCATCGCGTCGCGCCGCCCTAGGAAGTAGAGCAACCCGCCGGCCTCGCGCCGCACCCGGTCGCCGGACCACACGGCCGTGCCACCGTACCGCGAGGCCGCGGGCGCCGGTCGGTAGCGTTCGGCCGTGCGCTGTTCGTCCTGCCAGTATCCTTGCCCCACCAGCGGGCCGCAGTGGACCAGTTCCCCCTCCTCGCCATCCGCCGTGACCTCGCCGCGATCGTCGACGACCAGGATCTCGGCATGGGGAATGGCCGTGCCCATCGAGGTGGGATGGCTGTCGATCAGGTCGGGATCGAGGAAGGTGGAGCGGAAGGCTTCGGTCAGCCCGTACATCGCGAAGAGCCGCGCCTGCGGGAAGGTGGCACGCAGGCGGCGAACAAGGTCGACGGTGAGCGCGCCGCCACTGTTGGTGAGCCGGCGCAGGCGCGCCGCCGTCTCCGCGGGCCAGTCCAGCTCGCAGACCTGCACCCACAGCGGCGGGACCGCGGCGAGCGTGGTGATCCGGTGCTTCTCCACCGCCTTCATCAGGTCGCGCGGGACGAGGTAGTCGAGCGGCACCACGCAGCCCCCGGCGTGCCACGTGGAAAAGAGCTGGTTCTGCCCGTAGTCGAACGCAAGCGGCAGCACGGCCAGCGTCCGGTCGTCGCGCGCAAGGCCCAGGTACGCCGCGACGCTTTCGGCGCCGAGCCCCATGTTTGCGTGGCTGAGCATCACGCCCTTGGGCCGCCCGGTCGAGCCGCTGGTGTAGAGGATGGCGGCAAGCTCGTGCGGATCGGCTTCGGACGGCCCGAGTTCACCGTCCAGCCGGGCTGCCGCGGCGAGCGCCTCGTCCTCCGCGAGCAAGCGGCAACCTTCGGGAACATCGACGGCTTCAAGCGTGTTCAGCCGCGCTGCGGTCCCGATCAGCAGCGCGGCACCGCTGTCCGCCAGGATGTGGGCCACCTGCGCATGCTTGAGCAGCGGATTGACGGGAACATGCACGAGCCCCGCCCGCGCTGCTGCCAGCGGCATCAGGCAGGTCAGCTCTCCCTTGGCGGCCCAGGTCGCGATCCGGGCGCCGGTCTGCGGCACCTCCCGCACCAGCCACGCCGCGAGGCGGGAGACACGCTCTCTTAAGTCCTTCCAGCTAAGCACCCCTTCGCGCAGAACCAGCGCGTCGTCGTGGTCGTCCCCGCGCAGGGCCAGGTGGTCCAGCGGCAGGATGGGATTGGCGGCAAGGCCGGGCATGACGAAGGAATGGCTCCGCAGGTATGAGTGGCTCACAGGTCCGGATGACCTATCATCGCAGTCTTAAGGAAGTCCAATCGGATGACACGCTTGCGCGGCTGCTCTCCGACGATCGCCAGCAGAGCCCCTTCGACCGGCTGGCCTGGTTCGAGGCCCTTGCCGCGCACTGCGGACTGGACCCGCTGGTCATCAGCGCCATGGCCGACGGCGAGCATGCGATCCTGGCGCTTGAGGCCAGCGGACCGCGCGGGCACCTGCGCTCGCTGGCGAATTGGTACACGTTCCGCTGGCGTCCGCTGTTCTCTCGCCCCGCCTTGCTGGAGCCGATCGCCGCGGCGCTGCGCAGCCGCTCCCATCGGATCACACTCGCCGGCGTTCCGGACGAGGAGGGCAGCGCCACCGCGCTGGAGGCCGCGTTCCGCCGTGCCGGGTGGCTGGTCCGCCGGACGCGGTGCGACACCAATCACTACCTCACGGTCGGCGGGCGTCGCTGGGACGATTACCTGGACGCCCGCCCCGGCACGCTGCGCACGACGCTCAAGCGCAAGGCGGGCAAGGTTTCCACGCGCGTGCTCACGCGGTTCGATGCGGCGGCCTGGGCCGACTATGAGGAGATCTACGCCCAGAGCTGGAAGCCGCAGGAAGGAGCGCCGGCGTTCCTGCGTGCCTTCGCCGAGGCGGAAGGCGCGGCGGGGCGGCTGCGACTGGGGATCGCGCACAAGTCCGGCGAGCCGGATGGCCCGGCAATCGCCGCGCAGCTCTGGACCGTGGAGTCGGGCACCGCCTACATTCACAAGCTCGCCCACCGCGAGGCGGACACGGCGCTGTCCCCCGGTTCGGTCTTGACCGCGGCGCTGATGCGCCATGTGATCGAGCAGGACGGCGTGGAGGAGGTGGATTTCGGTACCGGCGATGACGGCTACAAGCGCGACTGGATGGAAGCCAGCCGCCCGCGATATCGCCTCCAGATGGTCCGCCCGCTGGCGCCGCGCAACTGGGGCATGCTCGCCCGCGCGGCTCTGCGCAGCCTTGCCGCGGCTGCGAAGCGCCGCTAGAGGCCGCGCGTCCAGAACAACGATCGCCGAGGGGCCATGCCAGACGACACCGACCTGCTGCTGCGCCGCATCCTGACGGATGTGCTCGGGCTCAAGCCGGGTCAGGCCGATGCCTTCGACGCCGGGACCGGGCTCTTCGGGCACCTGCCGGAGCTGGACTCGATGGCGGTGGCCGGTCTCCTCACCGAACTGGAGGACCGGCTGGACATCGTCATCGACGACGACGAGATCGAGGGCGAGATGCTCGAGACCTATGGCGGCCTGCGCAGCTTCGTCGAGGCCAAGCGCGCCGCCTGATGGGCCGCGGATGACCCCGTCGAGCTGGCCCTGCCCGCTCCCCGGCGGCGGCATCCGCGACGAAATGGCGCTGACGTTCGATGCCGGACGCCCGGTGCGCCTGCTGATCGTCCCGGCCCTCTTCGACGAGGGCAATCGCATGCGCCGCTTCACCGTCGAGGTGATGCGCCGCCTGGATGCCCGGGGCATCGACAGCTTCCTGCCCGACCTGCCCGGCTGCAACGAAAGCCTCCAGCGGCTGGAGCTGCAGGATCCCGCCGACTGGCTCGACGCGACGGCCGCGGCCGCCCGGCACTACGCCGCCACGCACGCGCTGGGCCTCCGCGGGGGCTGCCTGTTCACGCCCGCGCGCTTGCCCGCCATCCACTATGCGCCGGTCAAGGCGGCCGCGATCCTGCGGCAGATGGTGCGCGCGCGCATCCTCGCATCGCGGGAGGCGGGGCGCACGGAATCGCGCGAACACCTCGCCGAGGCGGCGTTGGCCCGCGGCATCGTCCTGGCCGGCTACCGGCTCGGCGCCGATTTCTATCGGCACTTCGAGGCCATGGCGCCCGCAGGGGGCGCAAAGCTCGTCGCGCAGGAGCAGGTCGGCGGCGCCGGCCTGTGGCTGCGGGCCGAGCCCGACGAGAATGCCGACCAGGCCAGCGCCCTCGCCGCCATCGTGGCCCAGGAGATCGCGGCGTGACCCGTCGGCACCTCACGTTCGACTGCGCGGGCGACCGGCTCGTCGGCACGCTGGACACGGCGAGCGGCCGCACGGCGCTGCTGGTGGTCTCGGGCGGCAACGAAGTGCGCGCCGGCGCCTGGAACGGACAGTCCCTCCTCGCCGCCCGGGTCGCCGAGGCGGGCCATCCCGTGCTGCGCTTCGACCGGCGCGGCGTGGGCGACAGCGAAGGCGCGAACCGCGGCTTTAGGGGCAGCGCCGCAGACATAGCGGCCGCCAGGAACGCCCTGCGCGCGCACTGCCCGCAGGTGGAGCGGATCGTCGGCTTCGGCAACTGCGATGCGGCCAGTTCTCTGATGCTGGCGAAGGGCGCCGGGCTCGACGCGCTGGTGCTCTCGAACCCTTGGACGCTTGAGGACGAGAGCGCCGCGGCTCCGTCTGCAGTGGTGCGCAGCCATTACCGCCGGCGCCTGGCCGACCCGGCCGCCATCGGCCGCCTGCTGACGGGGCGCGTGTCGTTCACGAAGCTGGCCCGCAGCCTGGCCGCGGCTGCCCGCCCTGCCCCGCACGCGATGCACGGGCTGGCGGCGGAGATCGCGGCGGGAATCGCCCACTTCCGCGGCCCCGTGCGCATCCTCGTCGCCGGACGCGACCGCACCGGGCAGACCTTTCTGGCGCGCTGGCCGCGGCATGACGCGCGCATCCGCAGCTTTGCCGAAGCCACCCACAGCTACGTCGAGCCGGAGGCGCAGGAATGGCTGGCAGCGCAAATGCTGGAGGCGCTGTCCTCCACCTGAGGCGGCGGGCCGCTCAGCGGCCCGCCATCCCGCGCCCCGACCTCAGTACTGCACCGTCTCCGTCACGCCGGCGAAGTGCTTGGCGGCCAGGTAGCGCTCCGCGTCGAGCGCGGCCATGCACCCGGTGCCCGCCGCCGTGATCGCCTGGCGGTAGACATGGTCGGACACGTCGCCCGCGGCGAACACGCCGGGGATGTCGGTTTTCGGCGTGCCGGGCTCGACGATGAGGTAGCCGGTCTCGTCCATCGCCAGCTTGCCCTTGAACAGCTCGGTCGCGGGCGCGTGGCCGATCGCAACGAAGGCGCCATCGGTAAGGATCTCACCCTGCTCGCCCGTCTCCGTGTCGATCAGGGCCAGGGCGCGCAGCTGGCCGTCCGCACCGGCCAGGAAGCGGTCGATCCGCTTGTTCCACAAGGTCGTGATCTTGGGGTGCGCGAACAGGCGGTCCTGCAGGATCTTCTCCGCCCGCAGCGAGTCCCGGCGATGGATCAGCACCACCTCGGTCGCGTGGTTGGTCAGATAGAGCGCCTCTTCCACCGCGGTGTTGCCGCCGCCGATCACCACCACCTTCTTGCCGCGATAGAAGAACCCGTCGCAGGTCGCGCAGGCGGAGACGCCCTTGCCGGACAGCTCCTGCTCGCCGGGCACGCCCAGCCACTTCGCCTGTGCGCCGGTGGCGATGACCAGCGTGTCGCCTTCATAGGTGTCCCCGGAATCGCCCTGCGCCACGAACACGTCGCCGGTGAGGTCCACGGAGGTGATCGTGTCCCACATCATGCGGGTGCCCACATGCTCGGCCTGGGCCTGCATTTCCTGCATCAGCCAGGGGCCCTGGATGACCTCGCGGAAGCCCGGGTAGTTCTCGACGTCGGTGGTGATGGTGAGCTGGCCGCCGGGCTGCAGCCCTTGCACCACGATCGGCTCCATCCCCGCGCGCGCACCGTAGATCGCGGCCGACAGCCCGGCCGGACCGGAACCGATGATGAGCATGCGGGTCTTGTGCGTGGTAGCCACGTGATTGCCTCCAGCGTGAAATCGTCGAGGCGCGAGATAGGCCCTGCTCCCCCGCTTTGCCAAGCACGCCGCGCTGCAAGCATTTATTTCATCCCCGCAAATCCGATCTGTCCGCAGGGCGCATTGACCTGGCGCGGGCCCCGCCCCATCCCATGGGCATGAAATCGCAGCTCGGCCCCACCTCGAACCGCTTCGTCTCGCAGCGCCTGCGCCTCAACTACGTCGACTGGGGCAATCCGGACGCGCCCCCCCTGATCCTGCAGCACGGCGGACGCGATCACTGCCGCAGCTGGGACTGGGTGGCGGAGGAACTGCGGCACGATTGGCACGTCATCTGCCCCGACCTGCGCGGCCACGGCGACAGCGAGTGGTCGCCCGAAGGGCACTACGGGATGGATGCCTTCGTCTACGATTTCGCGCAGCTGGTGCATACCTTGGGCAAGGAGCAGGTGACGATCATCGCCCACTCGCTCGGCGGCAACATCGCCACCCGCTACACCGGCCTCTATCCCGAACGCGTGGCCCGGTTCGTGAACATCGAGGGCCTCGGGCCTCCGCCGGCCATGCGGCGTGAGCAGGAGGCTCAGGGGGCGGGTCCTCGCCTGCGCCAGTGGATCGAGGACAAGCGCAAGGCCGCGGGTCGCAACGTGCGCAATTACCCCACCTTGCGCGACGCGTACCAGCGCATGAAGGAGGAGAACAGCTTCCTGACGGACGAGCAGGCGCGCCACCTCACCATCCACGGGGCGAGCCGCAACGAGGACGGCACCTGGAGCTGGAAGTTCGACAACTATCTGAACGTGTGGTCCGCCTCCGACCTGCCGACCGACCAGGTGACGGCGCTTTGGGAGGCGATCACCTGTCCGATGCTGCTGCTGTGGGGCAAAAACAGCTTCGCCTCCAGCCCCTCTGGCGACGGGCGCCTGGCGCATTTCCCCTCGGCCCGGCTGATCGAGTACGACGATGCAGGCCACTGGCTGCATCACGACCAGTTCGACCGTTTCATGAATGACGTGCGCGCCTTCCTGGCCTGAACGCCCACGTTCGCGCGATGCTGCGCCAGAGGCGGCGCAGGGGATGGCCTCAGCTTTCGACCAGGGCCGCCCGCAGCCGGTCGCGGCGGGCGGCGTCTGCGCCGAGCGCCTGCTCCAGGTAGCTGTCGACATCGCCGTGCCGCTCCTCGATCGCGGTCCAGGCGCTGTCCAGATAGGCCGGCTCCACGCCCATCAGCACGCGCAGCACGGCGTCTTCCAGCGGCCCGGTCATCGCCCGGATCGTCGCCGCGCCCGAGGCGATGCGCGCCTCGGGGTCGCCTGCGTCGTTGGTCATCAGGTAGTCGGCCATGATGTCGTCGCGATGGACGCCGAGAGCCGCATGCAGCATCGCCACCGCTATGCCGGTGCGATCCTTGCCGGCCATGCAGTGGACGAGGCTCGGTCCCCCGCCCATCTCCAAGCGTTCGAACCACGCGCGGATCATCGCCTGGAGCTCCGGGCGAAAGCAGATCCTGCCGTAGTTGCGCACCAGGCTCTCGCGCGTATCCTCCGCGGTGCGCTGGCGCGTGGTCTGCGCAGCTGCGACATGGGGCGCGTGGTGCAGCTCGGGGTCGCTGGCGAAGAACACCTCTGCCACGAAGCCCTGCGCCCGGCGGCAGGGATGGCGGTCTCGCTCGCGCGAGGTGCGCAGGTCGAACACGGACGCAAGCCCCAGGTCCGCGATGCGCGTCAGATCGGCATCGGTGGCGTCATGGTGCTGGCCCGACCGCCACACGGTACCGCGCCTGATGCGCCCGCCTCCGGCGACGGCGTAGCCGCCCGCGTCACGAAAGTTGTGGACGCCCTGGAGGGCGAGGACGCGATCGGTCATGCGGGCTCCCAGTCTCTTATCGCCATGTGGCGCATAAGGACTACCCCTTCGCACGCGATCGCGACAGGGTTATCGGGAACGCCCCCACGACGAACGCCCCCGAGACGAACGCAGGCGCGGTGGACTGGACGCCGTTCAGGCTGAGCCGCTGCAGAGACGGGGCAGCGCCGTCCCAGGACGAGAGCTGGGCGCGTCGGCGAAGACCCTGGCAGACCGTACAACCGAAAGACGTAGGCCGTCCCGTTCAGGTCAGGAGAAAGAAGCCCAGGCAAGCCCAACAGGCCATGCAGAGCAGGATGGCGATGATCAGCCCGCGGCCGTCATGTTCTTCCCCGCTCCCCATGCGCTGTGCGGCGTAGACCATGCCTGCGGGCATACGGGCGAGATGGCCCCGCTCCATGCCGCGCTCAAAGCGGATGATGTTGTCGTCTGCGACCTTCATACTGCATCCTCAATCGTCGGAACGTTTCACCGGTGCTTTCGCGCCGTTCGCCCTGATCAATCCCCCGGGAGAAGCACCTGTTGGCGTCTTCACCCGCTATGCAATTACATAGCAGAGCCGAACTTAATGTTCCAGAATATCCGTTTCGGATCACATCATTTTAATCGACGCCCTTAGACACTCGATTGCAGCCTCGTTAGGCGCAACATCGTTGCGTCCGCCCCCGGCAAAGGCAGCACCGTGCCGCACTGCGGGAGTGACGCGGATGGGTCCTGAAACCGATAGTTAGGTCGTCGTTGCGATCTCGCGAAGTCACCTCTTTGCCGCAGGGCGGCATAGGACCAACTGACGTCAGCCGATCGTCACCGCTCCCGGACGGCACGCGCGGGCCAGCCCATCCTGCGCCCGGCCAGCATCGCTCGAAGCCTCGTGGCGTGGCTCCGATTCGCTGCCTGGGACGCCAGGTCACGGGGTTGTCCCCGAGGGCGCAGGCTCCTAAGCTGCGGGACATGCCAGCCCCGCCGCGCCTCAAGATCAAGATCCAGATCCATTGCGAAGATGAAATTGCGATCGGCCCCGGCAAGGCGGATCTGCTGGAGGCGATCCGGCGCCATGGCTCGATCTCCGCCGCCGGACGCGCGATGGACATGAGCTATCGGCGCGCGTGGCTGCTGGTGGACACCATGAACCGCTGCTGGGACGGTCCTCTGGTGCAGACCTCTCCCGGTCGCTCGGCGACGAGCGGCGCGCGCCTGACGGAGCTTGGGGAGCAAGTCCTGGCCCACTACCGGACTCTCCAGGACGACATCGTCCGCGCCGCTCACGGGGCCGATTACGACGCCCTCGCCAAGCGCCTGCGGAGCGTGCCGCGTAGCAGTCAGAAGGACTGATCCCACCCACGCGACCGCCCCGGGCGGGCGCTTGCAATGCACCCCGTTCGATATACTCTTCGATACTGTATTCTCCCGGAGCTTCCTCCCGCATGCGCCAGCGCCTTGCCCTGCTCTTTTCGACCATCGTGCTGGCACTCGTGCCGGTGCCGGGCCGGTCGGCTCCCGCCAGGCACCCGCCGCTCGTGCTCGCGGCCGCCAGCCTGCAGGAATCCATGAACGCCGCGGCCGACGCATGGAAGGCGCGCGGGCATCCCCGCCCCCGGCTCGCCTTCGCCGGCTCGTCCGCGCTGGCGCGCCAGATCCAGTCGGGCGCCGCGGCCGACGTCTTCGTGTCCGCCGACGAGCCGTGGATGGACGCGGTGCAGGCAAAGGGCCTGCTCCGCAAGGGCACGCGCGTGGCGTTCCTGCGCAACACCCTGGTCCTGATCGCGCCGCGCCAGAGCACGATCCGGCTGACGGTGGGGCGCGCAATGCCGCTGGCGCGCACGCTCGGCGGTCGCCGGCTCGCGGTGGCCGATCCCGCCGCCGTCCCCGCGGGGATCTACGCCAGGCAGTCGCTGACCCGGCTGGGGGTCTGGAATTCGGTACGCGACAAGCTGGCGCCGGCGGAAAACGTGCGCGCCGCGCTTGCCCTCGTCAGCCGGGGCGCGGCACCGCTGGGAATCGTCTATGCCACCGACGCACGGGCGGACCGGAACGTGCGCATCCTCGGCGTGTTCCCCGCAGCCTCGCACGACCCGATCAGCTATCCCGTCGCCACCCTTGCCGCCTCGCGCAATCCCGAGGGCGAGGCCTTCCGCCGCTTCCTCGTGTCGGACGCGGGCAAGGCCGTGTTCCGCCGCTTCGGCTTCGGGACGAAGTAGGACGACGTGCCCCTGCTCTCTTCGACCGAACAGGAGATCCTGCTGCTATCCCTCAGGGTCAGCGGGGTCGCCATCCTCGCGGCCCTGCCGGTGGCCTTCGCGCTGGCCTGGCTCCTGGCGCGCTGGCGTTTTCCGGGGCGTGTGATCGTCGATGCCCTGGTCCATCTTCCGCTGGTCCTGCCCCCGGTCGTCTCCGGCTGGCTGCTGCTGCTCGCGTTCGGCACCGAGGGCCCGCTGGGCCGCCTCTTCGCGGACACACTTGGAATCACGTTCCTGTTTCGCTGGACCGGTGCTGCGCTGGCGGCCGCTGTCATGGCGCTGCCGCTGATGGTGCGCGCCATGCGCCTGTCGCTGGAGAGTGTCGACCGAAGGCTGGAAAGCGCGGCGCGCACCCTCGGCGCGGGGCCCTGGCGGACCTTCTTCAGCGTGACTCTCCCGCTCTCTGCCAACGGGGTCCTGGCCGCCCTGGTGCTGGGCCTGGCGCGCTCGATCGGCGAGTTCGGCGCCACCATCACGTTTGCCTCCAACATCCCGGGCGAGACGCAGACCCTGCCGCTGGCCATCTACAGCGCGCTGCAGGTGCCGGGCGCCGAGGGGCAGGTCGCGCGCCTGGCCGCGCTGTCGATCGCGCTTTCGCTGGGGGCGCTGGTGCTCTCGGAATGGCTGGCGCGGCGCAGCGGGCAGGAGCTGGGTCGCCATGTCCTTTGACATTGCCGTCACGCTCATTCGCGGGGCACTGAGGCTGGACTACGCCTTCGCGGCCGGTCCGGGGCTGACCGCGCTATTCGGTCCTTCTGGTGCCGGTAAGTCGACGCTATTGGACGCCATCGCCGGGCTGGTACGCCCATCCAGCGGCCGCATCGCGATCGCCGGAACCGTGCTGTTCGACCGCGAAGAGCGCATCGACCTGCCTCCCGAGCGCCGCCGCTGCGGCTACGTTTTCCAGGATCTGCGCCTCTTTCCACACCGCACGGTGCGCGATAACCTGCAGTTCGGACGCAGGCGCGCAAGCCCCGCGCATCGCTGGCTCGGCTGGGACGACGCGCTCGGCCTGCTCGGAATCGGCGCGCTGCTGGACCGCATGCCGGCCACTCTCTCGGGCGGCGAAGCGCAACGCGTGGCGATCGGCCGGGCGCTGCTCTCCAGCCCGGCCTTCCTGCTGATGGACGAACCGCTGGCGTCGGTCGATGCCGATCGCCGGGCCGAGATCCTCGGGCTGATCGAGCGGATCCGGGACGAACTGCGCCTGCCGATCCTCTACGTCAGCCATGACCGGGCGGAGGTGGATCGGCTTGCCGACACGATCATCCCGATCGGCGCCTCAAGCGGCGGATGACCGCCCTCCCCTAACTCTGGCTCTCGGGCGTGCGCACCACCAGCCCGTCGAGTTCGGTGCGCACGACGATCTGGCAGGAGAGGCGAACTCCGGGATCCGTGTCGCCGCTGGCCTCGATCATCGGCTCCTCGATCTCGGTCGCACCTCCGAGGACAGGGCGCCACTTCGGCTCCACGTGGACCCGGCAGGTGCCGCAATAGGCATTGCCGCCGCAGATCGCCTCGATCGCATCCACCCCGTTGGCGACGGCATTCTCCATCAGCGAGAGGCCGCTGGTCGCCTCGATATGCGTCTCGCCCCCGTCTGCCGCGATGAACGTGATGCCCACCATGCCGTGCTCCGCCGATCAGGCCGGATCGCAGGCGACGACGGCGCCGCGCAGTTCGTAGCCCTGGATCTGGGGGTTCCACAAAACCTTCGGCTCGGCCGTGAGCCGTATCCCGGGCAGCCGCAGCAAGCGATCGAGGAATATCCGGGTCTCGTGCAAGGCCACCTGCGCCCCCGGGCAGCGGTGCGGGCCGTCGCCAAAGCTCATGTAGGGCCCCACCACCTTCATGCGCCTGGCCCGATCCGGGTCGAGCTCGAAGGGACAGGGGCCGGTGATCGCCTCGTCCACGTTCGCCTCGCGGATCGAGATGCAGGCGGTCTCTCCTTCGGCAAGCGCAGTGCCGGGCATACCTTCGACCGGCTCGGCCGCCCGGCGGTGAAGCATCGAAGCAACCGGTTCGAGCCGCAGAATCTCCTCGAGAATGGCGAACTGGTCCTCGTGGCTGCCCGCCAGGTACCGCGCGCGCAGGTCCGCCTTCTCGAACAAGTGCCAGGCGGCCATCACGATGAACTCGCGCGTGGTCATCATGCCCGCGCCGGCATAGCTGAGGCACTCCATGATCATGCCTTTTCGCGAGTAGTTTTCCTTGACCATGTAGGAGATCACGTCATCGCGCGGCTCCGCTCGGCGCGCCGCCGCTGCGGGTGCGAGGTCGTGCTTCCAGAACCGGCCGACACGCACCAGCATGCGCGCCTTGAACACGAGGTCGTTGAGCAGCCCCGGCCGACGGGCAACCGAGGAGTCCAGCACCGCCTTGACCCGGTGCGCAAGGTTGGCGTTGCTGTCGCTGTTGGTCAGGCCGACGATGTCCGCCGCCACGTCGACCGCCATCTGCCAGCTCAGTTCGTCGAGAGGCGCAGAGCCGCGCGACTGGAGGTTGGAGACGATGCTGTCCATAGTGCGGTTCATGACCACCTGGTGGCGGGTCACGATCGTCTTGGGCGCGAACAGCCCCGCCACCGCGGCGCGCCGCTTCCTGTGCAGGTCCCCGTCGAGGAAGAAGAAGGATATCTCATTGGGCCGGCTGAGGTCCACCATCTCCGCGCTGGCGCCCGCCTGCCGCACCTTCGAGGAGCGGAGGATCTCGCGCCCCGCCACGAAGGACCTGACGACATGCGAGCCGGGCGCCGGCTTGAGGTTGTCCTCCGCCACGCGCGCGCTCTTGCGATCATCCCGCCCATGCCCGGCGGGGCAAGCCCCGCCTTGCGCTGCCGACGCCGCCGCTTCCTGTGCCGCCATCGTCATCCATGCCTCTCCTGCAGTTCGGCTCGCGGCCGTCCCACCGCTTGTGATACAAGGTATATCACTTTCGAGCCCACTGCCAACCCATCGTGGCCGCTGCCGCTTTGACCGGTGCTGCAATGATCCTGGCGTGGGGAACCCCTTCTAACGGGACTTGTCAGTAAACATGACGTAGTGTGGCGCCTAAGGAAGTTGCGCGATCAGGGAGGGTAGGATGCGCATTCTTGTAGTGGGGCCGACAGGCAGGACTGGTAGCCATGTGGTGGAGGCGCTGCGCAGGCGCGACCCGAACATCGCCATCCGTGGCCTGTGCCGCTATCCCGACCAACGTGCGCGCTCCATCGAGGTCGTTCCCGGCAATGACGAAACCGGCACCCACCGCGGCATCGAAGTGGTGCCGGGCAACGACGAGACCGGCGCGAAGCGCACGATCGCGCTCGTTTCCGGCGCAGGCGGTACGCAGCGTTCCATCGAAGTCGTCCCCGGCAATGACGAGACCGGAACCACACGTGGGATCGAGGTCGTGCCCGGCAACGATGAGACCGGAACCACACGCGCGATCGAGGTCGTGCCCGGCAACGACGAGACCGGAACCACACGCGCGATCGAGGTCGTGCCCGGCAACGACGAGACCGGAACCACACGCGCGATCGAGGTCGTGCCCGGCAACGACGAGACCGGAACCACACGTGGGATCGAGGTCGTGCCCGGCAACGACGAGACCGGAACCACACGCGCGATCGAGGTCGTGCCCGGCAACGACGAGACCGGAACCACACGTGGGATCGAGGTCGTGCCCGGCAACGACGAGACCGGAACCACACGCGCGATCGAGGTCGTGCCCGGCAACGACGAGACCGGAACCACACGTGGGATCGAGGTCGTGCCCGGCAACGACGAGACCGGAACCACACGCGCGATCGAGGTCGTGCCCGGCAACGACGAGACCGGAACCACACGTGGGATCGAGGTCGTGCCCGGCAACGACGAGACCGGAACCACACGCGCGATCGAGGTCGTGCCCGGCAACGACGAGACCGGAACCACACGTGGGATCGAGGTCGTGCCCGGCAACGACGAGACCGGAACCACACGCGCGATCGAGGTCGTGCCCGGCAACGACGAGACCGGAACCACACGTGGGATCGAGGTCGTGCCCGGCAACGACGAGACCGGAACCACACGCGCGATCGAGGTCGTGCCCGGCAACGACGAGACCGGAACCACACGTGGGATCGAGGTCGTGCCCGGCAACGATGAGACCGGAACCACACGTGGGATCGAGGTCGTCCCCGGCAATGACGAGACCGGAACCGGTCTGCGCCTTGTGGTGGACGTCCTGATCGGAGACCTGGAGAACCCTATCGACCGTGCGGCAGCGGTGAACGGTGTCGATGTGGTCATCCACTACGCGCCGGCGTTCCACCCGCGCGAGGCCGCCATGGGCACCGGCATGATCGACGCCGCCGTCGCCGCCGGGGTGAAGCGCTTTATCTACGTCTCCGCCCTGCAAGCCTCGGCCCCCGGCGTCCCCGGCCATGCCGCCAAGCTCGCCGTGGAAGGCCACCTTGCCGGCTCCGGGCTGGAATGGACCATCCTGCGTCCGCAAAGCTACATGCAGAATGTCGACGTCGCCGGCGTAGTTTTGCAAGGAGCGCTCGCCCTGCCGGCCCCGGCGGGCATGCCCCAAGGCCATGTCGACCTGGCCGACCTTGCCGAAGTGATCGCCAAGATCGTGTTCGAGAAGGGCCACGCCTACGCCACTTACGACATCGCCAGCGATGAGGCGCTGAGCACCGCCGAGATCGCCGGGCTGATCGCCTCCGCCAGCGGCGGCCCGGTGACGGCCGGGGAGCTGCCTCTCACGCAACTGCGCACGCGCCTTGGCGAGCGCGGTCATGCCTATTCGAGCGTGATCGAGGGGTGGGAGCGATTGAGCGCGTGGCAGGTCCGCACCGGCGGACGCGGCAACGGCAACGTCCTGCGCTGGCTGCTCGGACGCGAGCCGGCGCGCTTCGAGGACTACGTCAGGCGCAGCCTCGGCGCGGCCTGACGCCGATCACGCCGCGCCGATCACGCCGCGCCAATCACCCTGCGCCGATCAGCTCGCGGCCGATGAGCATGCGGCGGATCTCGTTGGTGCCGGCGCCGATGTCGAGAAGCTTGGCGTCGCGCAGGTAGCGCTCGACCGGCCAGTCGCGCGTGTATCCCGCGCCGCCGAGGGCCTGCACGGCCTCCCCCGCGACGCGAAAGGCGCTTTCGCTCGCCAGCAGGATCGCGCCTGCCGCGTCGAAGCGCGTGGTCTGCCCAGCATCGCAGGCGCGTGCGACGGCATAGACGTAGGCGCGCGCCGACTGGAGAGCGACGTACATGTCCGCGACCTTCGCCTGCATGAGCTGGAAGGTGCCGATCGGCTTGCCGAACTGCCGGCGCTCACGGACATAGGGGATGACGGTGTCGAGGCAGGCCTGCATGATCCCGAGCTGAAGTCCGGCGAGCACCACGCGTTCGTAGTCAAGGCCGCTCATCAGCACGCCGACGCCGCCGTGCAGGGGGCCCATCACGTTTTCCAGCGGCACGAAGCAATCCTCGAACACGAGTTCGCAGGTGGGCGAGCCGCGCATCCCCATCTTGTCGATCTTCTGGCCGATCGCGAATCCGGGCATCCCCTTCTCGATCAGGAAGGCGGTGATCCCCTTCGATCCCTCACCGGTCTTGGCATAGACAACCAGCGTGTCCGCATAAGTGCCGTTGGTGATCCAGAACTTGGTTCCGTCGAGCCGGAAGCCGCCGGTTTCCTCCCGGGCGCGCAGCTTCATGCCGACCACGTCCGAGCCGGCGCCGGCCTCCGACATGGCCAGGCTGCCGACGTGCTCACCCGAGATCAGCGGCGGCAGGTACTTCGCCTTCTGCTCCTCGGTCCCCCACCGCCGGATCTGGTTCACGCACAGGTTAGAGTGCGCCCCGTAGGACAACCCCACCGAAGCCGAAGCGCGGCTCACCTCCTCGACGGCGATGACATGCTCGAGATAGCCCATTCCGATGCCGCCGAAGTCTTCTTCCACGGTGATGCCGTGAAGCCCGAGCTGCCCCATCTCCGGCCAAAGTTCGCGGGGGAACCAGTCCTCCGCATCGATGCGCGCGGCGAGCGGCGCGATGCGCTGGTCGGCGAAGCGGGAAACCGTTTCGCGGATCATGTCGGCATTCTCGCCAAGCGCGAAGTCGAACGGGGGTGTGGCGCGCATGGGTTGTCCCTTTCTCGTGGCCGGCCTCTCTCGGGCAAGCTCTAGAGCAATATCGATGCGACGCGAAGACGGATTGTTACAGCGCAGGCGATCTTTGTGTCTCAACCGGGCGGGCGGCAGATCACTTGCAAAGCGACTTGCCGCTGCCGCCCGTCACCCCGGGAGTCAGGTTCCGGTCGTCGCGGATCATGAAGGCGGCCTCTCGGCGGAACGACGGCGTACCGACGAACATGGACCCGAACAACGGCTGATAGGTGTAGTACACCTCGACGAACATGACTGCAGAGTTGGCGGGGGCCTTGAGCGAGGTAGCACCCATGCCGGCAAGCGTGCTTCCGGTGAGACCGGCGAGTTCGGCACCGTAGCGAGAGGACGCCGCGAGCTTGCCCCGGCATCGCTGCCAGTGGATGTACTGGCGACCCGTGGAACTGCGCTCCAGGCTGGAGAGGATCACGCGCCCGTTCTCCTCGAAGTCGAAGCCCTGCCCCTCGATCAGCGCACCCGCCAGCATCGAGTCGATCTGCTTCTCCGTCACGGTGGGCGTGACCGAGCTGTTGTCGGTCTGCCCCAGTCGCGAGGCGTTGTCGGCGATCGAGGTGGCGATCTGCCCCAGCTGCATGTTGACCGTCGCCATATAGGCCAGCTCGGTGCCATAGAAGCCGAGCGTCAGCAGGATCGGCAGGATCAGCGCGAACTCCAGGAACGACACACCTTGGCGATCCGCCCAAAGTCCCCGAAGGAACGCCGAAATGCGCGAGGAGTGGCCGGGACTCACGGGCATGTCCCTGCCGCCGAACCGTACTTCTGCTGCAGCGCGTAGGGCTGGTTCTTCTTGACCGCGCTGGCGGTCATGGTGCGCTCGCCGTCGGTGAGCGTCGTGAACGGAACCGAGAACACCGGCTTGTAGGTCACCTTGACAGTATAGAGCACGACGTCGTTGGCCCCGCCGTTGCCGCTCTTGCCGATGTCCTCGTCCCAGTGGCCGTTCTTGTTCTCGTCCGTATAGCTCTCGCCCTTGTCGCAGATGCCGTTGTTGTTGTTGTCGTTCCAGGCCTCGGAGCGCTCCACGTCGGCAAAGTCGTAGTAGCTCACCCGCGTGGCGGTGACTTTGGCGCCGGGCGCCACCCCGCGCACGATGCGGGTCACGTAGGCGTCGGCCGCGGCGGTGTCGGAGGTCTCCAGCGCGTCGCTGCGACCCGCCTGCTGCACCGCACCGTGGAGCACGGCGCCCAGATAGGCTGTGTGGCCCATGTCGTAGATCCCGAGCAGGAGAACGAGGAGGACCGGGGCCGCCACGGCGAATTCGACCGCAGTGACGGCGCGCCGCTCACGGCGAAGCCGGCGCCACAAGCCTGCCAGGCGTGTGATGGCGCAAGCGCGGGTCATTCGATTACCCGAAGCTCGCCCACCTGCTTTGCGATCTCCTGGAAGGCGGTGTTGAGCTCCTTGGCGCTGTTGGCCGTGAACGAGCTGCTGTCGGAGGCGCAGGTCTTCAGGTCGTTGCTGAGGCCCGAGGTGAAGGCGACAACCCAAACGCGGATGCCCTTGTTCTTGATCGCCTCGCACGACGCGAGGAAGCGCGAGGTATGGCGCGCCGCGTCGCCTGAGGACCCGTCGCTGGTGACCCGGCGATCCCAGAACTCCATGCCCCAGGCCTGCTGGATGATGTTGTTGGGCTCCATCACGCCGTCGGTCATGAAGATGATGTGCCGGGACACCTCGCCGCCGTTGTCGGGCTCCTCGTTCACGACCTCGGAGAAGATGCCGTCCGGGGAGATCATGCGGCCGCCCCAGATCATCCCGATGTCGAGATAGGTGTTGCCATCCGGGACAAGCGAGTTGGCGACGGCGTTGAACTCGCTCTCCGACATCTCGCTCAGCACGCGCGCCCGCGTCGGGCACGGCGAAGGGGCCGTGTCGCCGTCCCGGGTCGTCGAGCGGGTGTAGCCATTGTCATCCCATCGGCGGAAGGCGACCTCCGGCCACAGCGGTGCCCACTTGGTGGCGTCGCTGGAACTTTCGGGCGGCGAATCGATATCGAGGTCGTAGGCTTCCTTGGGGCTGATCCCGGTGAGCGAGGAATAGCTGAAGGTGGCCTGCGCCACCGTGCTGCGCTCGATGATGCAGCCGCTCCAGGTCGAACTCACGTTTGCGCCGTAGTCGCCGGTCGGCGTGGTGGTGGCAGCGAAGGTCTTGTAGACACTCGTCGGCCACTCGACCGGTCCATAGACGTATTCGTAGCGGCGCTCGCTATATCGCGAGAAGATGAACCAGGCGCTGGAGAAACGGCCGGTCGAAACCTTCTGGCACTTGTATTCGTACATGCGCTGCGTCTTGTTACTGCCGCTGCCGTAGTCTTTGTAGTCCGTCTCGTTCGCCAGCTTGGCGCTGTTGCAGGCATTTTCGGTGCTGTAGCTTTTGCTGCCCTGCTCCCAGCTGCTGGTCGTGCTGCTGGAGGTGTCCACCTTGTACTGCCGCGATTGATAAGTGCGCCGGTCCACGATGTAGCTGGGATCGAGATCCATCAGCAGCCTGCCGACGTTGACCGAGGAGCTGTAGGGAACGAAGCCGTAGCGGATCCGGGCGTTGGTGCTGGCGGTGGCGCTCGTCATCGTCGCGTAGAAATTCTTCATCGCCGCGCGCAGCGCCTGGATGCGGGTCTGCGAGCGGGAGAGCGTGGAGTTCATCGAGCCCGTGGTGTCGAGCACCATCATCACGTCGGCATTGCCCACGCCCATCGAGCTGGCGCAGGTCACGGTGATGGTCGTGGAATCGTGTCCGAAGACGCGCATGAGCAGCGTGTCCACCACCGTGCGGGCCGTCCCCACCACGGTATTGCCGTCGTCGGGAGAGCTGGCGTCGAAACCCGTCCCGTGCGTGCCCTGCGTATCGTCGCTGAAGTTCGCCTGGAAATAGTTGCCCGCGGCGTTTTGCGCAGCCGTGTCGAAGCCGTTGCTCGTCACCGTCCTGCGCCCGGCCAGGACCGCGGCATCGCAGGCTGCCTGAATCTGCTGGCGCGCGAGGTAGCTCCGGCTGAGATCGACCGCTGAGCCGACCACGATCACGGCCACGAGCACGCCGATCGCGGCGATAGGCAGCACATTACCGCCGGTGTCCCGGCGCAGCCCGACTGGGAACAGGGAAGCGTGACGCATGTAGAGATCAGACCCGAACTCGGATTTATCCGATGATTCCGGCGCCCTAACAGAGAATCCCTTAAGGAAGCTTTCCGCCCCCACCTTGATCGATCCTGGCTGTCAGGAAAAAATGCGATGCTTACGGGAACCTTCTAAGTTCGCGCGCGTTGATATGCCCGATCCGGGATCGCATGGTGAGGGGGCGTTTCCACAGGCACGGCGTACCCTCGCGAGATGCACAATGGCGACGGCGCGCGGAATCAACCCTTCGATCTTTCTCTACATCCTGCTCCCCGTCCTGATCGGCCTGACGTTTCTCGCAGACACGCAGCTTCCGCTCGGGACGTCCATCTGGGTCATCTATCTCGTGCCCACGGTGCTGGCCTATCTGGCGCCGCACCGGTTCACGCCGATCTGGGTGGCGGTGACCGCAACGCTGCTGGTGATCGTAGGCTACCACCTGGCGCCCGAGGGCGTCTCCCAGCAGACCGCCCTGGTCAACCGCACCTTGGGCACCATCACCAACCTGCTGCTCGCGGGGATCGGTGCCGCCTTCATCGCCTATCGCAACGCGGCACGCGAGCTCCAGTGGATGCGCGAGAGCGAGGCGCGGCTCGCCCGCGAGATCGCGGGCAATCTCAGCCTTGCCGAGCTGAGCCAGCGGCTCGTCGCCTTTTTCGCCGATCGCTTCGGCGCGGCCGCCGCGGTCATCTACGTGAACGAGGACGGCACGTTCGGCCGGACTGCAAGCTACGGCGTCCCGGCCAGTGCGGCAGTCCCCGACACGCTCGCCCCCTCGGATGGGCTGCTTGCCGAAGTCATGCGCGATGGGCGCACACGCAAGGTTCTCGGCGCACCCGCACATTACCTCACCTTCGGGACCACGCTCGGCCAGGCCCCGCTCGAAAGCCTTGTCCTCGGCGCCACGAACCTCGACGGCAAGGTCAACGGGGTGATCGAGCTGGGCTTCCTCGACGTGCCCGAGGCCCGGCCTGACGACGCCCAGCGCTTCCTGGACATGGTCTCCGGCTCGGCCGGGCTCTCGCTGCGCGCGGCCAAATATCGTGCCCGGCTCGAGCGCCTGCTGGCCGAGACCCAGCAACAGGCCGAGGAGCTGCAGAACCAGGGTGAGGAACTGCGCACCACCAACGACGAGCTGGAAGCGCAGAGCAAGGCCCTGCTGCATTCGCAGGCGCAGCTGGAGGAGCAGCAGGCCGAGCTCGAGCGCTCGAACGCGCAGCTGGAGGAGCAGGCCACCTCCCTCGAAGCGCAGCGCGACGAACTCACCCGCGCCCAGGCACTGCTGCGAGGCCAGGCGGAGGACTTGGAGCAGGCCAGCCGCTACAAGTCCGAGTTCCTGGCGAACATGAGCCACGAACTGCGCACGCCGCTCAACTCGCTGCTCATCATGGCCCGCCTCCTGGCGGAGAACCGCGCCGGCAACCTGAGCGGCGAGCAGGTCCGCTACGCCGAGACGATCGAGACGTCCGGCAACGACCTGCTGGCCCTGATCAACGACGTGCTCGACATCTCCAAGATCGAGGCGGGCAAGCTGGAGCTGGACCCGCGCCCGGTCTCGATCCGTGCCCTGCTGGCCAAGCTGCGGGACGGCTTCTCGGCCGCGGCCGCCAGCAAGGGGCTGGACCTGCGCATCGACACCGCGGCGGACCTGCCTGCCGACGTCGAGACCGACGCGCTGCGCCTGGAGCAGGTTCTCAAGAACTTCCTGTCCAACGCCATCAAGTTCACGGAGCGCGGGCATGTGGAGGTCGCCGTGACCCGCGCGGGCGATCGCCTGGCGTTCACGGTCCGCGACACCGGGACCGGCATTGCCGAGGACCAGCAGGACGCGATCTTCGAAGCATTCCGCCAGGCCGACGGCGGCATCGCGCGCAAGTACGGGGGGACCGGCCTGGGTCTCTCCATCTCCCGCGAACTGTCGCGCCTGCTGGGCGGTACCATTGCGGTGCAGAGCACTCTGGGCCAGGGCAGCGCCTTCACCCTCACCCTGCCGGAACGGTTCGACCGCGCCGCCGAGCCCGAGCGGGCGCCGGTCTCAGGTGGCTCCAGCTCCGGCTCCGGCACGACCTTTGGCGCCGGCCTCCCCGCGACGACGGCGGCGCCTTCCCGCCCCAAGCTGGGCGGCGCCCGCCGCGCTGCCGCGGTCCCCGACGACCGCGAAACGCTGACCGGCGATTCGCGCGTCCTCCTCATCGTGGAGGACGACCCCGCCTTCGCGCGCATCCTCTCCGACCTGGCGCACGAGGTGGGCTTCGCCTGCCTCGTCGCCGGGACGGCGGACGAAGGTGCGCTGCTGGCGCGGCAGTACCTGCCCCATGCCGTGATCCTGGACCTCCACCTGCCCGATCACACCGGTCTCTCGGTGCTGGACCGGATCAAGCGCGACGCGCGCACGCGGCACATCCCCGTCCACATCGTCTCGGCCGACCACGACGACAATGCGGCGCTTGCCAGCGGCGCGATCGGATACCTGTTCAAGCCGGTGGGCCGCGACACGCTGGTCGACATGCTGGAAGGCCTGGAAGCGCGCATGGCGCAGCGCTTGCGCCGTGTCCTGGTGGTCGAGGACGACGCCCAGCAGGCAGAGGCGATCCATCTGCTGCTCGCCTCGCGCGATGTCGAGACGGTCGAGGTGCATTCCGCTGCCGAATGCCTCGGCCGCCTGGGTGAAGAGACGTTCGACTGCATGGTGCTGGACCTGAACCTGCCGGACATGTCGGGGCTCGACCTGCTCGAAAGGCTCTCCCACGACGAGAGCGTCGGCTTCCCGCCGGTCATCGTCTATACCGGGCGCGACTTGTCGCCCGAGGAGGAGATGCGGCTGCGGCGCTACTCCAAGTCGATCATCGTCAAAGGCGCGAAGAGCCCCGAGCGCCTGCTGGACGAGGTGACGCTGTTCCTGCACCAGGTCGTCTCCGACCTGCCCGCCGAAAAGCAGCAGTTGCTCGCCCGCTCGCTGGGCCGTGACCAGGCATTGGAGGGCCGGCAGGTGCTCGTCGTCGAGGACGACATCCGCAACGTCTACGCGCTCACCTCGGTGCTCGAGCCGCACGGTGTCTCGGTACGGATCGCGCGCAACGGTGTCGAGGCGCTGGGCGAACTGGCCCGCATCGCCGACAGCGACGGCACGCCGGTGGACCTCGTGCTGATGGACGTCATGATGCCGGAGATGGATGGCCTCACCTGCATGCGGGAGATCCGCAAGAACCCGCAGTGGGCAGGCCTGCCAATCATTGCGCTCACAGCCAAGGCGATGGAGCGCGACCATCGCGAGTGCCTCGACGCCGGCGCCAACGACTATCTGTCGAAACCGCTCGACGTCGAGAAGCTGCTGAGCCTCGTACGCGTGTGGATGCCGCGATGACGCCAGGACGGGCCAGCGGTGTCGCCCTATGATGGTCATCCGCAGCGACGACAGCCTCCAAGACATCGAGCTCGACCTCATCGTCGAGGCCATATGGCGGCGCTACCAGTACGATTTCCGCGACTACTCGCGCGCCTCGCTGCTGCGGCGGCTGGAGCGCGCACAGCTCCACTTCGGCTGTACCCACCTCTCCGGCTTGCTCGACCGCATCCTCCACGATCCCCAGAGCCTGCCCGTACTGATCGGCTTCCTGACCATACAGGTCAGCGAGATGTTCCGCGATCCCGGCTATTTCCGCGCCATCCGCGAGGACGTCATTCCGCACTTGCGCACCTGGCCATCGATCAAGGTCTGGGTGGCCGGCTGCGCCAACGGCGAGGAGTTCTACTCGCTGGCGATCCTGTTCCGGGAGGAGGGCCTGGAGGACCGCACGCTCTTCTACTGCACCGACATCAGCCGTGCCGCGCTGACCCGCGCCGAGGCGGGCATCTTCGAGGTCGAGCGGATCGCCGGCTTTTCCCGCAACTATCTCGAGGCGGGGGGCGCCGGCTCTTTGTCCGACTACTACACCGCCAGCTATGGCGTCGCCCGCTTCGATCCGACGCTGCGCCGCCGCGCGGTGTTCGCCGACCACAACCTCGCCAGCGACGCGGTGTTCTCGGAAGTGCAGCTGGTGTCCAGTCGCAACGTGCTGATCTACTTCGACCGGTCGCTGCAGGACCGCGCACTCGGCCTGTTCGCCCGCTCGCTCCCTCCGGGCGGGTTCCTGGGCCTCGGCTCGAAGGAGACGATCAGCTTCTCCAACCAGTCCGACAGCTTCGTGGACTTCGTACCGCGAGAGAAGATCTGGCGCCGCACCAACGTCGAAACACAGGAGGCCGCCCTTGCCGAATGAGCCTCTCAAGATCCTCGCGGTGGACGATATCCGCGAGAACCTCGTCGCGCTGGAGGCCGCGCTCGACCAGTCGGGCGTCGAGCTCGTCACCGCCGCGTCCGGGTTCGACGCGCTGGAGCTCCTGCTCCGGCACGACTTCGCGTTGGCGCTGCTGGACGTGCAGATGCCGGAAATGGACGGCTTCGAACTCGCCGAGCTGATGCGCGGGACCGAGCGCACCCGCAGCGTTCCCATCATCTTCCTGACCGCGGTGGCGACCGACGAGCGGCGCCGGTTCCGCGGCTTCGAGGCGGGCGCGGTGGACTATCTGCTCAAGCCGCTCGACATCACCATCCTCAACTCCAAGGTCGCGGTCTTCGTCGAGCTGGCGCGCCAGCGGCGCGAGATCGCCTTCCAGCGCGACGAGCTCGGCGCCGCGCTGGGGCGCCTGCGCGCGCATGGCGACAATTCGCCGCTGGCGGTGCTGGAGATCGATTCCTCCATGCGGATCGTGAGCTGGTACAAGAGCGCCGAGCGGGCGCTGGGCTACCCGGCCGCGGAGATGCTCGGCATGGCGCTGTCGGACGCGCCTTTCCTTCCCGCCGACACGCGCGCCGCGTTCCTGGCCGGCATGGCCGACCTGCTCGACGGCGGCGACCGGCGGGCCCTGCAGGAGCACCGCTACCGCCGCCATGACGGCGCTCTGCGCGAAGGCGAGTGGTACTGTTCCTCGCTCGCGGGCAGCGGCCTGCGGCCCGGCAGCGTCATGATCGAGATGCTCGACGTGACCGAGCGCCGCCGTGCGGACGAGACGCAGCGGCTGCTGATCGGCGAGCTCAACCACCGGGTCAAGAACACGCTTGCGACGGTCCAGGCGATCGCTTCGCAGGGCTTCCGCCATGCACGGTCGCACAAGGAGTTCCAGGACGCCTTCACCGGCCGCATCCAGGCGCTCTCGCGCGCCCATTCGATGCTGAGCGCCACGACGTGGGAAAGCGCCGGGCTGCGCCGCCTGATCGCGGACCACGTGGCCATCGGCACGGTGAGCGAGGACCGGCTGCTGCTCGAAGGCCCGGACATCGACCTGCCGCCCGAGCTGGCCTTGCGCTTCTCGCTCATCTTCCACGAACTGGCGACCAACGCGCACAAGTACGGGGCGCTGTCCAATGCCACCGGCACCGTGCGCCTGGCGTGGACGCGCGAGGCCGACGTGCTTTCGATGGAATGGCTGGAGCGCGGCGGCCCGCGTGTCTCCCCGCCCGAGCGCCGCGGCTTCGGCTCCACGCTGATCGAGCACAGCATGGCCGCCGACGGCGCGCGCATCACCTCCGATTTCGCCCCCGAAGGGGTTCGCTGGACGCTGGTGCTGCCGCTGGTCCTCCACGCGGGCGTGGCGCCGAAACCCTCGTCGCCCAAGGTCGGCAAGCCGACCCGAGACCCGGCACCGGCCCCTTTGCCTGCGCCCCTGGAGCCGGCGAGGGAGGACGCAGCACAAAGCCTTACCCTGCCGCCCGTGCGCATCCTCGTGGTGGAGGACGAGCCGCTGGTCGCGATGGAACTGATGATGGAGATCGAGGACGCAGGTGCCATTGCGCTGGGGCCGGCCACCTCGTGCGAGCAGGCGCTGGCAATCATCCGCGAGAGCCGGCCAGACATCGCGCTTCTGGACGGCAATCTCAACGGCGAACCGATCGACGCCGTCGGCGAGGCGCTTGCGGCGGCGGGGACGCCGTTCGCCTTCGTGAGCGGCTACGACCGTGAGCACTTGCCCACCGCCCACGCATCCCGGCCCATGCTCGGCAAGCCCTTCGTCGTCGCCGACGTGCGCGCCATGCTCGCGCTCCTGGCGGCCGAGATGCGCACCGAGGCGACGGCGGAGCGCTAGGCGGCAGGCAACCTTTCGCGGCCCGAGGCATTTGCCCCATGGGAACGTCAGGGAGCACCGCCATGGCCTTGCAGCACGAACGCACCGATGGAACGCGCCGCTCGAGCATGGGCCGCCCCTCGCTCGACCCGGTGCTGCGTCGCCGGATCTACGGGCCGATCCGCCCGATGGAGACCCCGGGGATCCTTCAGCGCCTCCTGGGCCGGTGGTGACGGCGCCCGGCCCTCATGTGACGTAGAGGGCCAGCCAGGTCGCCACCAGCGCGGGCCGCTCCTGCCCCTCGATCTCCACCACAACCTCCACGGTCTCGCGATAGCGACCCGGCTGCGACTCGACGATCCCGACGGTCGTGAAACACCCGCGAACCCGGTCGCCCGCATGGACGGGCGCGAGGAAGCGCACTTTGTCGAGCCCGTAGTTCATCGCCATCCGCATGCCGGGGCATGGCTTCAACCCAGCCGCCATGCGCATCGGCGACATCAGCGACAAGGTGAGGAACCCGTGCGCGATCGTGCGCTCCATGCCCGCCGCCTGCGCCGCGGGCGCATCGACGTGCAGGAAGTTCCAATCCCGGGTGACGTCCGCGAAGCCCGAGATCATGGCATCGTCCACCAGCACCCAGCCCGAGACGACCGGACGATCTACCAGGTCCGCGATCCACTCCGCTATCGTGCTCTCGGCCAGCCCCGTCATCGCGCGCTCCCATCCGTGCCGCCGCCATCCTGCACGGCCGGGCCCGCGCGACCAAGCCACCTTCGTGCAGTTTGCTTTTGACCCCGCTTGCACTATATGCCCGGCCAAAGCCCCGGCCTTCCAGTCGCCATCGCGGCTCGATCGTGCCGGGGTTTGCTCTTTCGACCGTTTCAAGGACCACGCGCATGTCCCGTCGCCGCCAGATCTACGAAGGCAAGGCCAAGATCCTCTACGAAGGCCCGGAGCCCGGCACGCTGATCCAATACTTCAAGGACGACGCCACCGCCTTCAATGCCCAGAAGAAGGGCACCATCCAGGGCAAGGGCGTCATCAACAACCGCATCAGCGAGTACGTGTTCACGCGCCTGAACCACATCGGCGTGCCGAACCACTTCATCCGCCGCCTCAACATGCGCGAGCAGCTGGTGCGCCAAGTCGAGATCATCCCGATCGAGGTGGTCGTGCGCAACGTCGCCGCGGGCTCCATCTCCAAGCGCCTCGGCATCCCCGAGGGGGAGATGCTGCCGCACACGCTGATCGAGTACTACTACAAGGACGACGCGCTGGGCGACCCGATGGTGGCCGAAGAGCACATCGCCTGCTTCGGCTGGGCCAACCACGACGAGATGCAGGACATCGCCGCCATGGCGATCCGCGTGAACGACTTCATGGCTGGCATGTTCGCGGCGATCAACATCCGCCTCGTCGACTTCAAGCTCGAGTTCGGGCGCATCTGGGACGGCGATTACAGCCGCGTGATCCTGGCGGACGAGATCAGTCCCGATGGCTGCCGCCTGTGGGACATGGTCACCGGCGAGAAGCTGGACAAGGACCGCTTCCGCCGCGACCTCGGCGGTGAGGAAGAGGCCTACCAGGAAGTCGCCCGCCGCCTCGGCCTGCTCCAGGACGACGGCGGACCGAGCGAAGTGCTCGACCTCTCCAAGCACCGCAAGCTGCGCGGCAAGTAAGGTTTCCGCCGTCCCGGGGCGCTCTAGGGACGGCGATGCAGCCCTTGCCATCCTCCCAACGGATTGGCACTGATCTGCGCGATGAGAGGTTTTCTGATCGCGCTTCTCCTGGTGCTGGCGCCCGCGCCGCTGGCCGCCAGGGACAAGCCTTCCCGCGACGCCGTCACCTGGGCTTTCGAGCACAGTGACATCCCGGTCGACCCAAGCTTCCGCTTCGGCCGCCTGGACAACGGCATGCGCTACGTGATCCGGCGCAATGCCACCCCGGCGGGAACGGCGATCGTGCGCATGGACGTGGAGGCGGGTTCCCTCGACGAATCCGATGCCGAGCAGGGATACGCCCACTTCGTCGAGCACATGGCCTTCAACGGGTCGCGCCGGGTGCCCGAGGGGCAGATGATCCCCCTGCTGGAGCGCGAAGGCCTTGCCTTCGGTGCCGACACCAACGCCTCCACCGGCTTCGATCGCACGCTCTACAAGCTCGACCTGCCCCGCAACGACCCGGCCCTGCTCGACACCGCGCTCATGCTGATGCGCGAGACCGCGAGCGAGCTGGCGATCTCGCAAGCCGCCGTCGACCGGGAGCGCGGCGTGGTGCTGGCGGAGATGCGGGACCGCAATTCCTGGGCGCTGCGCAACGCGATCGATTCCGCGCTCTTCTTCTACCCGCAGGCGCGTTACGCGCGCCGGTTTCCGATCGGCACCGCGCAGACGCTCGCGGCCGCTGACGCGGCCACGCTGCGGGCCTTCTACGAGCGCGAATACGTGCCGGGGCACACCACGCTGGTCATCGTGGGCGACTTCGACGTGGCCGCCGTCGAAGCCGGGATCATCCGCCACTTCAACGACTGGCGGGCGAGAGCGGCAGAGCCCCAGCCCGACGCAGGGCCGATCCGTGCCAAGGACCGGGACCGCACGGCGATCCACCTCGACCCGGCCCTGTCCGAACGGGTGACGGTGCAGGCCAACGGCGCCTGGCGGGACGAGCGGGATTCGGTTGCCCAGCGCCGCGAGACGCTGCTGCGCTCGATCGGGTACGACATCGTCAACCGCCGCCTGCAGCGGCTTGCGCGTACCGCGGAGCCGCCGTTCCGCGGTGCCGGGTTCGGCACGGGCGACGTGTTCGAGGCGGGACGCTCGACCCGTCTTATCGTCGATACGGTCGACGGCAAGTGGGAGGCCGGGCTGGAAGCCGCGGGCCGCGAGTACCGCCGCGCTCTCGCCTACGGGTTCTCCGATGCGGAAGTTGCCGAACAGGTGGCACAGGTCCGCACCGGCATCGTCAACGCCGCCGCTGCGGCCGACACCCGCAGCAACGCGGTGCTGGCGCAGCTCGCGCTATCGCTCGTCGATGACGATATGGTGCCCTCGACGCCAAAATCGGCCCTCGAACGCTTCGAGGGCTTTGCGCCGCACATCACGCCTGCGGCGATCCGCGCGGCGCTGCGCCGCCAGGCTCTGCCGCTCGACCGTCCGCTGATCCGTTTTCAAGGGCGCCGGTCGCCCACCGGCGGTGAGGCGGCCCTGCGCGCCGCATGGCTGCGCGTCATGCGCGCGAAGATCGATCCCGAGGCGCCGGTCGCCGCCACGGACTTCGCCTATACCGAGTTCGGCGCGCCGGGTGCGATCATCGCGGACAGCCGCAGGCCCGATCTCAGCATCCGGCAGGTGCGCTTCGTCAACGGCGTGATGCTCAACCTGAAGAAAACCGACCTGGAGAAGGACCGCATCCGCGTCAGCCTCGCGATCGACGGCGGGGACATGCTCAACACCCGCGCCAACCCGCATGCCACGCAGCTCACGCCGAACCTCGACGATGGCGGGCTCGGCCGCCACAGCCGCGACGAACTCGACACGATCCTCGCGGGCCGCACCGTGGGCCTTGGCCTCTCGCGCGGGGAGGCGAGCTTCGATTCCCGCGTGGCCACGACGCCGCGCGACCTGGAGATCCAGCTCCAGCTGCTCGCCGCATTGGTAACGGACCCGGGCTACCGCCCGGAGGGCGAGGTCCGCTACCGCCAGGCCATCAACAACTACTTCGCGCAGCTCGGCGCGACGCCGGGATCGGCCCTGGAGGCGCACCTGGGCGAAATCCTGAGCGACGGCGACCCCCGGTTCTCGCTCGGCCAGGTGGAAGAATACCGCCACCTCTCCTACGCGCAGCTGAAGCAGGACATCGGCGACCGGCTGGCCCACGGCGCCCTGGAGATCGGGATCGTCGGCGACATCGACGAGGACGCCGCGATCGCGCTGGTGGCGCGCACCTTCGGCGCCCTGCCCGCGCGGGAACCGGCCTTTCGGAGCTACGCCGACCAGCCGCCGCGCCGCTTCACCGCGAATCGCTCGCCGCGCGTGGTCCGGCACACCGGGCCCTCGGATCAGGCCCTGCTGCGGGTGACCTGGCCGACCCGCGACGATTCCGATCCCGTGGAGGCGCTGCAGCTCGAACTGCTCGAACGGGTCATGCGCGTCGAGTTGACGGACCAGCTGCGCGAGGCACTGGGCAAGGCCTATTCGCCATCGGCGTCGAGTTCTCTCTCGCGCGCCTGGAAGGGCTACGGGGTCTTCGCCGTAAACGCTTCCGTCGACGTGGCCGAAGTGCCCGCCACGCGCGCGGCCATTGACCAGGTGGTGCGGGAATTGCGAGCGGCGCCCGTCAGCGAGGATATCCTGCGTCGTGCCCGCCAACCGCTCGTCGAAGGGCTGCAGAATGCGCTCAAGGGCAACGGCGGCTGGATGGCGCTGGTCGCCCGCGCCCAGTCGCAGCCGGACCGGATCGACCGGTTCCAGGAGTCGGCCCGGCGCCTGGCAGCGATCACCCCTGCGAACATCCAGGCCGTGGCGCGCCGCTATCTTGCGCCCGATGCCGGCGTGGAAGTGCTGGTGCTGCCGAAGGATGCCGCGCCGGCGCGGTCGGAGAGCTAATGTCCCGCATGCTTGCACGGGCGAGATCCGCCCGTCGCGACGCGGAGCAATCGGTTGCGGTGTGGCCGCCTTGTACACAACTCTCAGACCGCTCAGCCTGAGCTTGTCGAAGGCCCCGGGAGGTGGCGCGATGCTCGCAGGCTTCGACAAGCGCAGCCTGAGCGGGCAGCGTTGGTTCGGCAGGTCACCACCCTTTGCGGCCCCATGACGCTTGCGTCTGGACGCGGACCCTGGGTTACGCCCGCATTGAATCACGGCTCCTACCGCGCGTGATTGGGGCGCGTCGGCTTGTCCATCCGCGAGGCCCAGTCGACGATGAGATCGTCGTACAGCGCCTGGTCGATCAGGTCGTACTTCTCGGGGAAGTTGGCGAAGGCGTTCATGGCGCTGGCGACCGAGCCGGTCTCCATCAGCTCGCGCGCCATCTTGAGGTGGTTGACGGCGGCAGAGACCCAGCCCCACCCGGTCGACAGCGTGAAGGCCGTGTCGGGCAGGTTGAAGCCGAGCGTGCAGACGGGGATGGTCATGTGCGGGATGACTTCGGCCTGCTGGGCCGGTGGCGCGCTGGCGAAGACGATGGCGTCGGCACCCGCCTCGGCATAGGCCCGGCCGCGCCGGATCGCCTCCTCGATCGAGCCGGTGCCGCCGCCGCCGTTCTCGCTGGTGTAGAGCTCGTCGCAGCGGGCGATGATGACCAGCCCGGAATCGCCGCGCGCCTTCACCCCCGCTTCGATCCGCGCCTGCATCTCCTCGATCCGGCACAGCCCGTTGACGTGCTTGGAATGCTTGGGATTGACCTCGTCCTCGACATGGTAGCCGGCGATCCCCGCCGCCACGTACATGCGGGTGAAGCGATAGGCGTCGGCCACCGTCTCTCCAAGCGTGTCCGCGTCGGCCACGAGCGGGATGTTCATGGCCTGCGCGATCCGGCCGGCCTGCTCGATCTGCTCGATCTGGCTGAAGATGCCGTTGTCGGGAATGGCATAGTGGAAGGCGGAGCAGGCATGCCCGCCCAAGTACGCGGCCTTGAAGCCGACGTGCTCGACGATCCGTCCCGTCAGCGCGCTGTAAGCCTCGGCGGCCACGAAATGCTCGCCATTCTCGATCAGCGCACGCAGCTTTTCACCCGGTGTCGGCATCGCTCTTCCGTCTCCCTCTTTGAGCGAGGGCTTGCACGATGGCCGGGTACTGGCAAGCGCGCCCGCTTGCCTCAGACGGTTATCGGCGGGGCGTTGCGCAAGCCGACGCTCTCGAGCACCGGGACCAGTTCGTCGAAATGGGCGATCACCGCGTCGGCGCCCATCTCGGCCGGCGGCACGTCGTTGAACCCGAAGCTCACCGCCACGCACGGGATCCCGGCCGCCGCGGCGGCCCGCGTGTCGTAGGTGCTGTCTCCGACGTAGGCAGCCCTGCCCCCGCCGCAGCGCTCCACCATCAGGTTCAGCAGGTCGGGCCGCGGCTTGGCGCGGCCGGGCCCGAGCGTGTCTCCGCCGATCACGATGAAGAAGCGGTTGGACAGGTCCAAGTCGGCCAAGACCTTGCGCGCGAACCGCTCCAGCTTGTTGGTGACGACGGCGATCCGGACGCCCCGCACGGCCAGCGCGTCGAGCATGGCTGCGCCGCCCGGAAAGAGCCGCGTCTCGACCGCGATGTTGTCCTCGTAGAACGCAAGGAGCGCGTCGTGCAGCTCCTCGAAGCGGGCGTCTGCCACGGGCCCGCCCGTGGTGGCGAGCGCCTTTGCCAGCATCTTGCGGGCGCCGCCGCCGATCATGGCGCGCACCTGCGCCGGGGCGACGGGTGCCCGACCCTCCTGCGCCAGGGCATGGTTGACCGCATGCGCCAGGTCGCCGTGGCTGTCGACGAGCGTTCCATCGAGATCGAAGCCGACAATCTGGAAGGGGAACGCGCTCATCTTCCCGGCAGTGGCGTCTTGTGGTGGAAACCGCAAGACTTTGCTGGCAGGAGGGCACCCATGACTTTTGCCAGCAGCCCCCTCGCCATCGTCGTCCTCGCCGCCGGCAAAGGCACCCGCATGAAGAGCGACCTGCACAAGGTCCTTCACCCGATCGCCGGGCGCCCGATGCTGGACCACCTGCTGGCGAGCGCGCGCGAACTGGCGCCCGAGCGCCAGGTGGTGATCGCCGGCCACGGGCGCGAGCAGCTGGAAAAGGCGCTCGGCACCCGCGCCGCGATCGCGGTGCAGGAGCCGCAGCTCGGCACCGGCCACGCGGTGCAGCAGGCGCAGGCGGCGCTGGCGGGCTTCGACGGAGACGTGCTGATCCTCTACGGCGACGTGCCTTTCGTGCGGCCGGAGACGATGCGCGCGATGATCGCCCGCCTTCACGCAGAGGATGCCCCTGCCGTCGTGGTGCTGGGCTTCGAACCGGCCGAGCCGCTCCAATATGGCCGCGTCCTTGCGCATGACGACGGGCGCATCGCCATGATGGTCGAGTACAAGGACGCCACCGAGGAACAGCGCGCCTGCCGGCTGTGCAACTCGGGTCTCATGGCGGTGAAGTCGGCCGACCTGTTCGACCTCCTCGCCAAGGTCGGCAACGAGAACAGCCAGGGCGAGTACTACCTGGTCGACATCGTCAACATCGCGACGCTGGAAGGCCGCGCCTGCGCGGTCATCGTCACCGACGATCCGGACGAGGTGGGCGGCATCAACAGCCGCGGCGAGCTGGCCGAGGCGGAAGCGCGCTGGCAACACCGGCGCCGCGCCCTCGCGATGGCGGAAGGCGTCACGCTGGTCGCGCCGGAGACGGTGTACTTCGCCTGGGACACGCAGCTCGGCCGCGACGTCACGATCGAGCCGAACGTCGTCTTCGGTCCCGGCGTTACGGTCGCCGACGACGTGACGATCCACGCCTTCTCGCACCTGGAAGGGGCGACGCTGGAGAGCGGCGTCGCCATCGGGCCTTTCGCCCGGCTGCGGCCCGGCGCCGTGCTCAAGCGGGGCTCGAAGGTCGGCAACTTCGTCGAGATGAAGCAGGCGGTGCTGGGCGAAGGTGCCAAGGCCAACCACCTGACCTACCTGGGCAATGCCGAGATCGGCGCCGGCGCCAACATCGGGGCGGGCACGATCACCTGCAACTACGACGGCTACTTCAAGCACCGGACGGTGATCGGCGAGCGCGCGTTCATCGGATCGAACAGCGCGCTGGTCGCCCCGGTCAGGATCGGTGCCGACGCGATCGTCGCCGCCGGCAGCGCCGTGACCCGCGACGTCGCCGACGGCGAGCTGCGCCTCGTCCGCGGAGAGCAACTGGTCAAGCCCGGCTGGGCAGACCGCTTCCACGATGCGATGAAGAAGAAAAAGGTCGAGAAGGACGGCTGAGGCCGCCCGCCTACCCGCCCGCCCGCCTGCGGACGATGTCAGCCAGCTTCGCCCGCGCCGCGCCGTCCTGAGCGTCCTGCTGGAGCAGCGCCTCGTAATAGCTCTGAGCCGCGGCAAGATCGCCCTGGCTCTCGCTGGCGAGGGCGAGACCGCGCAAAGCGCGCGTCGCCATGCGGCCCGTGATCTCGCCGCCGTCCGCCGCTGCAAGGTCGTAGGCCTGGTGGTACTGGGCGATGGCTCCTGCAGCGTCGCCGCGCAGGCGCAGGATATCGCCGTACTGGTTGCGGAAGTGCGGGTTGGTCGGGTCCATCGCCACCGCCTGCGACAGCGCTGCCCCGGCCTCGTCGAAGCGCCCGAGGTCGGTGAGCGCGAAGCCCTTGGCGAAGAGCGCCTCGCACCAGGCCTCCGGCGCAAGATCGACCTTCGCGCCCTGGCGCGCCGCGCCCATCAGGTTGGCTACGCCTCCGCGATCGCGGTTGCAGTAGTACGACACGTCCCGCGCGTGCTGCTCCGCCGCAAACCCGGCGATCATCGCATCGGCGCGGGCCACGGCCTCTGCCTGCCGTCCCTCACGGATCAGGCCCACGATCTCGACCAGCCGCGGGTCCTGCGGCTCGGCGCCGAGGCCCGCCGCGCTCGCCAGCAGCGCGGCACCGGTGACCCAGCGCGCGCCGCGGGCGATCCGCATCAGGAGCCGATCGCCTTCTTGCGCGCGATGTTGCCGAGTTCCACCCGCGCGACTTCGCTGCGCGCATCGTACTGCAAGGATTGGCGGTAGAGCGCCTCCGCCTCGTCGTACTGGCCCATCGCCGCCTTGGTGTAGCCCATGCCGCGCAGCGCACGCGCCGCAACCGAGGCGTCGGGGCCGGAGGTGGATTTGTCGACCACGGACCAGGCATGCGCGAACAGCTCGTGGCTGCGCTCCCACGAGCGACGCGCCTTGAACAGTTCGGCGTATTCGTTGGCAAAGTGGGCGTTGCGCGGCGCCATCTGCGAGGCCTGCCGCAGCTCCGCCTCGGCCAGGTCGCCGCGGCCCAGGTCGATCAACGCGAAGCCCTTGCCGAAATGGGCCTCGCACAAGGCCGCATCGACCTGCACCGCGTCGGGCGCATCGGCGCCGCCATCCCGGCACAGCCGGGGACGCAGGTCTCCCGCCAGGCGACGGTCGGCATCGGCGATCACCTTGTCGAACAGCTCCACGGCCTGCGCCTGCTTGCCCTTGCGGAGAAGGTCGTAGCCCTGCGCGACATGGCCCGCCGCATCGAACCGGGTTTCCGTGACCCGCGCCGCCGGGTCGAAGGCGACGGCGACGAGCCGGGCCTGGGGCGCCGTCTGCAGGGGGCCGGCGTGCGCGGTTCCCGCCAGCGACAGCGAGACCAGGAGTGCAGACGCAATACGAGCGTTCATCGGTGCTTTTCCTCTCCCGGAACACCGCTCATGCGCCGGTCTGTGCCGAACCCGGTGCGTGCGGGCCGATCGTCAGACGGTGTTCGTTGAACACCAAGGATTATCCGACCGGGGCGGTTTGACAAGTCATCTCGGCGAAATCAAACCGTCGTTCATCGCAAGGGACCGAAGATCGGGCCCCGATACGGAGATACGCTATGGCCAACAGCCCCTGGAGCCACACTCGCAATTCGTCGCTCGCCGACGATGTCGACTTCGAGATCAAGGGCCAGGAACTGCAGTTCGTCGAAATCGAGCTCGATCCGGGCGAAAGCGCAGTGGCCGAGGCCGGCGCGATGGTCTGGAAGGACGCCGATATCGACATGACGACCGTCTTCGGCGACGGCTCGGCCGACCAGGGCGGCGGCTTCATGGGCAAGCTGCTCGGTGCGGGCAAGCGCCTCGTCACCGGGGAAAGCCTGTTCACGACCGTGTTCACGCACCGCGGCCGGGGCAAGGCCCGCGTCTCGTTCGCAGCCCCCGTCCCGGGCGCGATCCTGCCGATCAAGCTGGACGACGTGGGCGGACGGCTGATCTGCCAGAAGGACGCGTTCCTCTGCGCGGCGCGCGGCGTGTCCATCGGCATCCACTTCCAGCAGCGCATCATGACCGGCCTGTTCGGCGGCGAAGGCTTCATCATGCAGAAGCTGGAAGGCGACGGTTGGGTCTTCGTCCAGATGGGCGGCACGGTGATCGAACGCGAGCTGCGCCCCGGCGAGGAACTGCACGTCGACACCGGCTGCGTCGCCGCGTTCCAGCCCAGCGTCGAATTCGACGTGGTCCGCGCGGGCTCGGTCAAGTCGATGATCTTCGGCGGCGAAGGCGTGTTCTTCGCCCGGCTGCGCGGGCCCGGGAAGGTGTGGATCCAGTCCCTGCCCTTCTCCCGTCTCGCCGGTCGCATGCTCGCCGCCGCGGGCGCGCGCGGTGGGCAGAGCCGCGGCGAAGGTTCCCTGCTGGGCTCGCTCGGTGATTTCATCGACGGCGACTGACGCGCGACGGCTTGCCGATGATATCGCGATATGATATCGCGATATCATGACACGCATCCTGGCCGACCTGCCCGACGAGGACATCCGCTGGCTGGATGCCCGCGCGCTCGAGCTCGGCCAGTCGCGCGCGGCGGTGCTGCGCGAAGCCGTGGCCACCTACAAGGCCCAGGCGCAGCCCGCCAGTGGCAAGGGCTGGCTCGACCAGGCGTTCGGCATCTGGAAGGAGCGCCAAGACATCGGCGATCCGGTCGAATGGCAACGCCGCGAGCGCGCGTCCTGGACGCGGCCGTGGGACGACGACTACGAAGACGTGAAGGCCGAGTTCCCCGACCTCTTCGACGAGGATGATGATCGCGAGCGCGCCCGCCACCTCGCCAGCGGAGGCGCCGGGGCGCCGCCCGCGGCATGAGCGGCTATTCGTTCGACAGCAACATCCTGATCGACGCGCTCAACGGAGTGCCCGCTGCGCATGCCGAGATCGCGCGTGTCGATCGCCCCTGCATCAGCCGTATGGTCTGGACCGAAGTGCTCTCCAAGGAGCCGGGCGGCACCCTGCGGATCGTGGAGACGTTCCTTTCGGGCTTCCTGATCGAGGAGATCGACGCCGAGATCGCGCGGCATGCCGCGGCACTGCGGCGAGAGCGCCCCAAGCTGAGACTTCCCGACGCGATCATCCTCGCCTCGGCGCAGGTGCGCCAGCGCATCCTCGTGACCCGCAACATCAAGGATTTCCCGGCCAGCATGCCGGGCATCCGCGTTCCTTACACTCTCTGATCGAAAGCATTCCTCTCATGTGTGGCATCATCGGCATCGTCGGCAAGGAAGACGTGGCGGACCGGCTGGTCGACGGCCTCCGGCGCATGGAGTATCGCGGCTACGACAGTGCCGGCGTCTGCACCATCGACGAGGGCCGTCTGGTGCGCCGCCGCGCCGAGGGCAAGCTGTTCAACCTGGTCAAGGAGCTCGCGCGCGATCCGGCGCCGGGCGAGACCGGTATCGCCCATACCCGCTGGGCCACCCACGGCGCACCGACGGCGGCCAATGCCCACCCCCATGCCACGACGGAGCTGGCGCTCGTCCACAACGGCATCATCGAGAACTTCAAGCCGCTGCGCCAGGCCCTGGAGGCGCGCGGCCGCACGTTCGAGAGCCAGACCGATACCGAGGTGGTGGCGCATCTCGTCTCCGAGCAGGTCGAGGCCGGCGCGTCTCCCGAGGATGCGGTGAAGGCCGTCCTGCCCCAGCTGCGCGGCGCCTTCGCGCTGGCCATCGCTTTCCGCCGCTTCCCCGACATGCTGATCGGCGCCCGCCTCGGCTCGCCGCTGGTGGTCGGCTACGGCGACGGCGAGACCTACCTCGGCTCCGACGCGCTGGCGTTGGCCCCGCTCACTCAGAAGATCACCTACCTCGACGAGGGCGACTGGGTGGTCATCACCCGGGACGGGGCGCAGATCTACGACGCGCAGAACAACCAGGTGACCCGCGAGATCGTCACTTCGGGCGCGTCCGCGGTGGCGATCGAGAAGGGCAATTACCGCCACTTCATGCAGAAGGAGATCTTCGAGCAGCCGACCGTGGTGGCTCAGACCCTGCGCTCGTACCTGCGCCAGGTCGACCAGTCGGTGGCGCTGCCGCAGATCGACTTCGACCTCTCCGCCATCCACCGCATCACCATCGTCGCCTGCGGGACCAGCTACTACGCCGGCATGGTGGCCAAGTACTGGATCGAGACCTTCGCGCGCCTGCCGGTCGACATCGACGTCGCCTCCGAGTTCCGGTATCGCGACCCGGTGCTGGAGGACGGCGGGCTGGCTCTGTTCATCTCGCAGTCGGGGGAAACCGCCGACACGCTCGCGGCGCTGCGCCACTGCAAGGCGGCAGGGCAGACCATCGCGGTGGTCGTCAACGTCCCGACCAGCACCATGGCGCGCGAGGCGGACCTGCTGCTGCCCACCCATGCCGGGCCGGAGATCGGCGTCGCCTCCACCAAGGCCTTCACCTGCCAGCTCGCCGTGCTGGCCGCCCTCGCCGCGCATCTGGCGGTGAAGCGCGGCCGCATGGCGCGCTCCGAGGAGATGGAGGTGGTGCAGCACCTGCTGGAGACGCCCGCCACCCTGAACGCCGCGCTCGACCACGACGAGGAGATCGCCGCGATGGCGCACCTCATCGCTCCGGCGCGCGACGTGCTGTACCTGGGGCGCGGCCCGGACTATCCGCTCGCCCTGGAAGGCGCGCTGAAGCTGAAGGAGATCAGCTACATCCACGCCGAAGGCTACGCCTCGGGCGAGATGAAGCACGGACCCATCGCCCTCATCGACGAGGCGGTGCCGGTCATCGTGCTCGCCCCCTCGGGGCCGCTGTTCGAGAAAACCGTCAGCAACATGCAGGAAGTCCGCGCGCGCGGCGGCAAGGTCGTCCTGATCTCCGACGCGGCGGGCATCGCCGAAGCGGGCGACGGCTGCATCGCCACCATCGAGATGCCGCGCGTCCACCCGCTGATCGCCCCGCTGGTTTACGCCGTTCCGGTTCAGTTGCTGGCCTACCACGTGGCCTGCGTGAAGGGCACCGACGTCGACCAGCCGCGCAATCTGGCCAAGAGCGTTACCGTCGAATAGGCTGCACTTGCCCGATCAGGCTTTACCTGCCGGTAACCATTCGACCGATATCGAAGCCGGGTGACCCCGAGCTCGCCCGCCCGCCAGGCCCTGCCGCAGGACCTGCCCGCTCTTGCCGTGCTCGGCGCGTTGCACGATCCCGCCTCGCGGCGTTCTGCCCCGCTGCGCATGCTGGCCCAGGCTGCGGCCGCGCTGGCCACCGTCGTGCTCCTCTATGGCCGGGTTCCCACGCTCGCCGTGCTCGCATGGATCGCGCTGGCGGCTGCGGCGCAGGTCTATGCCTGGCGCGTCGACCGCGCGCTGGCGGCGGCGGACACGCGCCGGCTTTCCCCGCCGGAGGCGCGTCATCCCGTCGCTGCCGCTCTGGCCGCCGGGATCGCCTGGGCCCTGCCGCTGGCCGGCTTCGGCTCCTTCGTCGACGGCCAGACGCAGGTGAAGCTCTGGGCGGTGCTGACCATGCTGACGACGGTCTCCGCCATCCTACCGGCCGCCGTGCCGATCGCCACCCTCGTGTTCTCCTGCGTCGCCGGTGGGTCGGCGGCGGCGTTCTTCCTGATCTCCGGCCATTGGGACACCGCCGCGATCGCCCTGCTCTCGCTGCTCGCCCTGGTCTTCGCCACGGTCGATTCCACGCGCAGACGGATCGCTGCCGGCCGGGCCGAGGCCGCGATGGCCGAGAAGGACGAGGTCGTCTCGCTCCTCCTGCGCGAGTTCGAGGAGGGCGAGGCGGACTGGCTCTGGCAGGTCGATCCCGCGCGCCGCGTCCGCTCGGTTTCCCCGCGCTTCGCCTTCGCGCTGGGGCGCCAGGCCGCGCAGGCGGAGGGCCAGCCGCTCGTCCAGCTCATCGCCGGGTCCGCCTGGGACACGGGAGTGTTCCCGCCCAGCTTGCGGGAGCTTGCGGAGCGGCTCAAGCGCCGGGAGCATTTCTCCAACCTGCTGGTGCGTGTCGAGATCGGCGGCCAGACCCGCTGGTGGGAGCTCTCCGGCACCCCGCGCATCGACGAACAGGGGCTGTTCCAAGGCTTCCGCGGGGTCGGCTCGGACGTGACCGAAGCGCGCGAGAACTCCGACAAGATCGCCTGGCTGGCCCGGTACGACACGCTCACCGGCCTGCCTAACCGCCTGATGCTGACCGAGACGCTCGCATCTGCGCTCGACCATGCAGCCAAATGGCGGACTCGCTGCGCCCTGCTCATGATCGACCTCGACCGCTTCAAGGCGGTGAACGAGACGCTCGGCCACCACGTCGGCGACCAGCTCCTGGCCCGCGTGTCCGAACGGCTGAAGGCCGAGATGAGCGAGGACGCGCTGTGCGGCCGGCTCGGGGGGGACGAGTTCGCCGTGGTGCTGCGCGATGCGGCCGGGCCCGATGCGGTGGAGCGCGTCGCCCGCCGGGTGATCGAACGCCTCTCGGAACCCTACGAGGTTGACGGCCACACGCTGTTCGTCGGCGTCTCGGTCGGCTCGGCCGTCGGCCCGCGCGACGGCGCCACCGCCGAGAAGATCATGCGCAATGCCGACCTTGCGCTCTACCGCTCCAAGGACGTCGGCGGCAATGTGCACTGCACCTACGAACCGGTGCTCCACGCCCATGCCGACGAGCGCCGGAAGCTGGAAGCGGCGCTGAGGCGCGCGCTCGGCCGTGGCGAGATGCGGATGGCCTACCAGCCGGTCGTGGATGCCGGGACGGAGGGGGTCGTCGGGTTCGAGGCGCTGCTGCGCTGGGACAGCGCTGACCATGGCTCGGTCAGTCCCGCCAAGTTCATCCCGCTGGCGGAGGACACCCGGCTGATCGTGCCGATCGGCGAATGGGTCCTGCGCGAGGCCTGCCGGGAGGCCACCAACTGGCCCGCGCACGTGCGCATCGCCGTCAACGTCTCGGGCGAGCAGCTGCACGACGGCAACTTCGCCTCGACCGTGGCGAACGCGCTGACGAGCACCGGGCTGCCGCCGCACCGGCTCGAGATCGAGGTGACCGAAAGCGTCTTCCTGCGCGACGATGCGCCGGCCCGGGCGGCGCTGGACCAGGTGATCGCTCTGGGCTGCGGGGTGGCGCTCGACGACTTCGGGACGGGCTATTCGTCGCTGGGATACCTGCGCCGCATGCGCTTCTCGACGATCAAGATCGACCGCTCCTTCGTGCAGGGCGCAGCCGCCGGCAATCGCGAGAGCCTGGCCATCATCCGCGCCATCGTCGCCATGGCCGACAGCCTGGGGATGTCCACCACCGCGGAAGGCGCGGAGACCGAAAAGGAGGTCGAGATCATCCGCCAGCTCGGTTGCCGCAAGATCCAGGGCTATCTGTTCGGCCGCCCGATGACCGGACGGGACGCGCAAGTGCTGTTCCGCGAGCGGGCGCTACCCTCGGGCCAGAGCGCCGCCTGACACGGGCTCGTCAAGCGCCCACCAGTCCCTTGATCGCGCTCTCGAACAAGGCACGGCCATCGGTGCCGCCGTGCGTGGTCTCGATCGCCCGCTCGGGGTGCGGCATCATGCCCAGCACGTTGCCGGCGTCGTTAAGCACGCCCGCGATCCCGCGCGCCGAGCCGTTGACCTCCTCGGCGTAGCGGAAGGCCACCCTGCCCTCGCCCTCCAGGCGGTCGAGCGTGGCATCGTCGGCGTAGTAGTTGCCGTCATGATGCGCCACCGGCACGCGGATCACCTGACCCGCCTCGTAGGCCGCGGTGAACAGCGACTGCGCGTTGACGACCTCGAGCCCTACCTCGCGGCACACGAAGCGGATGCCCGAGTTGCGCAGCAGCGCGCCCGGCAGCAAGCCGCTTTCGGTGAGCACCTGGAAGCCGTTGCACACGCCGAGCACCGGAACCCCGCGCTCTGCCGCCGCCACCACCGCCTGCATGATCGGCGAGCGCGAGGCGATGGCGCCGCAGCGCAAGTAGTCGCCATAGGAGAAGCCGCCGGGCACGGCGATGAAGTCCAGTCGCTCGGGCAGCGCGCTGTCCCCGTGCCAGACGCGGTGCGGCGCGGTGCCCGAGACTTTCTCCAGCGCCACCGCCATGTCGCGGTCGCAATTGGAGCCGGGGAAGGTGATGACGGCGGAGTTGAAGGCCATCAGGCGGCAACCTTCTCGACGCGGTAGTTCTCGATCACCATGTTGGCGAGGAGCTTGCGGCACATCTCGTCCAGCGCCGCGTCGGTGACGCTGTCGGCCACGTCGAGCTCGATCAGCCGGCCGGCGCGGACATCGTTCACGCCGGCGAAGCCGAGCCCCTCCAGCGAGTGGTGGATCGCCCGCCCCTGCGGGTCGAGGACGCCGGGCTTGAGGCTGACGTGGACGCGGACTTTCATCGCAAGGCCTTTCGCTGAGCGGGCGCAGATTCGTTGGAAGCGCCTATGACTCCTCGGGCGCGCCGGGGCAAGGTTTGAACGGGAGATTGAACCGCAAGGTCCGAACTGCCATCAGCCCTGAACGGCCTTTGCCCGGGCCGCGGGAGTTCCGACCCATGACCATCTCCTTCGCCGGCCAAGTCGCCATCGTCACCGGCGCGGGCAACGGGCTCGGCCGGGCTTACGCCCTCGAGCTCGCCCGCCGCGGCGCCCGGGTGGTCGTCAACGACCTGGGCGCGGCGCGGGACGGCTCGGGCGAATCCGAAGCGGCTCTCGCCGTGGTCGAGGAGATCCGCGCCGCGGGCGGAGAGGCGATGGCCGACGGCGGCGACGTCTCCGACGACGCCCAGATGGCAGCGATGGCGGCCCGCGCCCGCGAGGCCTGGGGCGGCATTCATGTCCTTATCAACAACGCGGGCATCCTGCGCGACCGTACCTTCGCCAAGATGGACCCCGCTGACTTCGAGCTGGTCGTCCGCGTCCACCTGCTGGGCAGCGCCTTCGCGACCAAGGCGGTGTGGGACACGATGCGCGCGCAGAACTACGGCCGCGTGCTGATGACGTCCTCCTCCACCGGGCTCGGCGGCAACTTCGGCCAGGCCAACTACGGCGCCGCCAAGGCGGGCGTCCTCGGCCTGGCTCGCACGCTGCGGCTGGAGGGCGCCAAGTACGACATCCGCGTCAACACGATCGTGCCCACCGCAGGCACCCGGATGACGGCCGACATCTTCCCGGAAGAGGCCTACAAGGCCTTCGAGCCCGCCCATGTCGTGCCTGCGGCGATGTTCCTGGTCTCGCCCGAGGCTCCGACCGACGCCATCCTGGCGGCCGGCGGCGGCGTGTTCCAGGGCGGGTGGATCACGATGAACGAGGGCCTGCTGCTCCCCGAAGCCACCGCCGAAGACATCGCCCGCGCCTGGCCGCGCATCGCCGACCGCTCCGGCGACCACGCCTTCGAGACCGGCATGGACCAGGCGCATCATGCCTTGCGCATGTTGCGGGGGACGGGCTGACGGCGCGACCCGCTCGAGCATTGTCTGCGGGGTGGGTGTCGGGGAGCTTCGACAAGCACGGCCCGAGCGAATTGGTGCAGTCCAGGCCGGGCCCGGCGGCCGTCCCGTGCCAGAGCCGGGCGAGCGCCGCCCGCCGCCGGCCGGGGCCTCAGTCCTCCACCACCTTGAGCAGCTTGCGTTCCAGCGGGCTCAGCACGTTCGCCAGCTCGTGCCCGCGCTTGAGGACCTGGCCGACTTCGCCGAACAGCGTCCACATGCCCTGCTTGCCGCGCAGCGCAGGGCGCTTCTCGATCCGCGCCTGCGGGCGCTCCGCGGCGCGGCGGAAGGCGGAAAAGCTGGCCGCATCGCGTGTGAAGTCCATCGCGTAGTCGCGCCACAGACCCGCCGCCACCATGCGGCCGTAGAGGTCCAGGATGCGCTGAAGTTCCAGTCGGTCGAAGCCCACCTGCTGCTGCCGCGAGCCGGGGAAGGCGACCACGCTGCCGCTGGGGATGGGTCCGTTCTGGGGTCCTGCCGCCATTCAGCCTACCGGGCCCTCACCACCGCTCGTTCTCCCGCGCAGGCTCCTCGCGAGCCTCCTGCATCGCGTCGAGCCGCGCGCGCAGATCGGCGATCTCGCGCTCCAGCTCGTCCACGCGCTGGTTCCCCGTCGGCTCGCAGGGTTCCTTGCAGGGCGTGCCATAGGGCATGAACTCCTTGGCCCAGGTCTCCGCCTTGACCAGCGTGGAGCGCGCCTTGACGCCGATCATCGTGGCGCCCTCGGGAACGTCTTCGGTGACCACCGCACTCGCACCGATACGGGCACGGCGTCCGATCGTGACCGGGCCGATGATCTGCGCACCGGAACCCACGATCACGTTGTCCTCCAGGGTCGGGTGGCGCTTGCCGCCGACGCCGTTGGTGGGGTTCGAGCCGCCCAGCGTCACGCACTGGTAGATGGTGACGTTGTCGCCGATCTCGGCGGTTTCGCCGATCACGGTGAAGCCATGGTCGATGAAGAAGTTGCGGCCGATCTTCGCGCCCGGGTGGATGTCGATGGCGGTCACGCCCCGGGCGAAGTGATTGACGGCGCGCGCCAGGAAGAACAGGTCGGCGTTGAACAGCGCATGCGCGATGCGGTGCCAGAACAGCGCCCAGACCCCGGGATAGAGCAGCACTTCCCAGCGGGAGCGAGGCGCGGGATCGCGCGCGACGACGGAGTCGAGGTAGCGGACGATATTACCCAGCATGCCCGAGAACTCCCATCATTCGATCCGCCCTGCAGCGTCCGGCTCACGACGCGGCCAGTCCGCCCTCATCACATGGTCGAGCCGCCGGCCTTAGTCTCATTCAACGCATCGCGCCAGATGGCCAGCGTCGGCGCAGCCTTGCGCTCCAGGCTGAGCCTGTCCACCGCGGCGACGACGCGCTCGACGCCCAGATGGCTACGCTCACAACGTCCTGCAAGATAGTGGGTTGCCGAATGATCGAGGACGAGCCCGCGCATTTCCGCGTGGACCTCGATCAGGTCGGCCAGCATCGCGTCATCGGGCTCCCCGATGGCAAGGTCCAGCGCGGCACCGAGGCGGGAGGACAAGTCCGGCAGCCTGACGCGCCAGACGGCTCCGGCGTCGTCGGCGGGAGGGCCGGCCGCGAAGGGGCGATCGGCGACCAGCAGCAAGGGGCGGCCGCTCTCCTGCGCGCGATTCCAGCGGTGAAAGAGCACGTCTTCGGCCACGGCATGCGCATCGTCGATGGCATCGCCCGCACCCGAACCGGCGAACCAGCGCGCCAACAGCGACTTGCCCGAGCGCGGCGGGCCACTCAGGATCGCGGTGTGGAACGGCCAGCGCGCCGGCTCCAGCAGCGCATCGACCACGCCGGCATTGGCGCTGCCCACGACGATGCGCGAAGGGCTGTCGCTCGCGGCGGACAGCGGGAGGGCGATCTGCCTCATGCGAGGACGGCCTAGCGGCTGATCCTCAGAGCGCCGGCTCCGCCCGCCACCTTCCAGCCTTGCGCCCGCAGCGCCGTCGCCAGCCGCTCGGAGCCGCCGGCGATGGTCACGCGCATGACGGAGGTCCCGCCGATCGCGAGGCTGGTCGTGGCGGCGCCCTGGGTCCCCGGCACCCCGCGCACCGCAGCTAGGGCGGCGTCGAGCGCGGCGGCATCCGGCGTCGCGAACTGCACTGTCACCGTCTCCGCCGGCAGGCCCATGGCCTCGTCCGGGCGGATGGTGGGCAGCGGCTGCGGAAGCGCCAGCGCGGGATCTGCATCGCCCTTGGGCATCAGCTTCTCGCGCAGTTCCTCGAAGGCGCGGTCCAGCGCCTCACCCCCGGCACTGATGGTCGGGTCCGGGTGCAGAGCCCCCTGCATGAGGGCATCGCGGTACAGCCCATCCACCCGTCCGACCGCCTGCTCCAGCATGCGCGGCAGCGCTTCCTCGCCGGGCGCCGTCATCGTGAAGCTGCCGAGGAACTTGTTATCCGGCCCGTAACGGGCCGTAAACGTGCCCTTGATGGGGCCTCCGGGCCACTGCCGCTCCAATCGCGCCACGGGCATGAGCACGTCCGATGCGTTGAACTGGCCGAGCACCGTGCGCCACCACAGGCGGCTGCGGCGGCTCGTCTGGCCGGCGGTGAGGACCAGCGATTCGCCGCCCGACCCCGTCGGCCGCACATAGTCGACCGGGCTGGTGGACGCCTGGAATTCCGCCCAGGCCCGCTGCCACGGCCCCCGCACCTCGAACACCTGCCGCACCCCGCCGGACTGCAGCACCGGGATCAGCAGCAGCGGCGCCGACCGCGGGCCGAAGCCTGCCGAGCTGCCGACGTATTGCCCGGCTTTCGCCTTGTCGAAGATCACGCCCAGCGTGGCGATATAGCGCCGCGGGCCGATCTGCTCCTGCCCGATCACCACCGAGGAGACCATGGCGTCGATCGCCTCCACCGGCATGTCCGGCCCGCCCAGCTTCTTCCAGGCGAGCTTTTCCGCCTGCTTCCAGCCCGCTTCGCGCGCCTCTGCAGCGGTCTTGCCGCCGACGTCCACGCGGATGCCGTTGACCTGGATATCCTCGGAATTGGCCAGCGGCGCGATCCCGCGGTCGCCCTCGATCTGCGCGACGAGGCGCGCTCCGCCGATCGCCGCGACCACGAGTGCCGCCGCGCCGCCCCACACGAGAGCTGCCTTTCCGGCCGGGCCCATGCGGGCGGGCCGCGGGATTTTCGGGGAGATCGTGATCGCCATTGTCGAAACCGGGGGCCTTTTGCCCAAACGGCGATGGAAATCCAAGCCACAAAGCGCTAGGCGCGCGCAATGTCCGACGATAACTCCCAGAAGAGCTACAGCTACGAGCAGGCCGGCGTCTCGATCGCGGCCGGCAACGCGCTGGTAAAGGCCATCGCCCCCCTCGCGAAGTCCACCGCGCGGCCGGGTGCCGACGCGGAACTCGGCGGCTTCGGCGGCTTCTTCGACCCGCGCGCGGCGGGCTACAAGGACCCGCTGCTGGTCGCTGCCAACGACGGCGTCGGGACGAAGGTCAAGCTCGCGATCGACCACGATCGCCATGACCAGATCGGCATCGACCTCGTCGCCATGTGCGTCAACGACCTTATCGTGCAAGGCGCGGAGCCGCTGTTCTTCCTCGACTACTTCGCCACCGGCAAGCTGGAAAACGGTGTCGCCGAGCGCGTCGTCGCCGGCATTGCGGACGGCTGCAGGATCTCCGGATGCGCGCTGATCGGGGGCGAGACGGCCGAGATGCCGGGCATGTACGCCGCGGGCGACTACGACCTCGCCGGCTTCTGCGTCGGCGCCGTGGAGCGGGGCGAGCAACTGACCGGCGACAAGGTCGCGGCTGGCGACGTGCTGCTGGGCCTGGCCTCCTCGGGCGTCCACTCGAACGGCTATTCGCTGGTGCGGCGACTGGCGGCGGACAAGGGCTGGAAGCTCGACCGCCCTGCCCTGTTCGACCAGGACACGCTGCTGATCGACGCGCTGATCGCGCCAACCCGCATCTACGTGAAGAGCCTGCTGCCGTTCATCCGCGCCGGACGGATTCATGCGCTGGCCCACATCACCGGCGGCGGCCTGCTCGAGAACATTCCGCGCGTGCTGCCCCGGGGTCTGCATGCCAGGATCGACGCCGATGCCTGGCCGCAGCCGCGCCTGATGGCCTTCCTCCAGGCGCAGGGTCATATCGAGCCGGCCGAGATGGCGCGCACCTTCAACTGCGGCATCGGGATGGTGCTGGCCGTGGCAGCGGACGAGGCGGCCGCCCTCAAGAGCGAGCTGGAAGCCGCCGGCGAGACCGTCTTCGTGATCGGCGCCGTCGAGCCCGGGGACAAGGGCTGCACCGTGCAGGGTTCCGCCGAGGCATGGTCCGCGCGCGAACCGTGGGAGGCGGTGCACCTTGGCTAAGGCCAGAGTCGCCGTCCTGATCTCGGGCAGCGGCACCAACATGGCTGCCCTGCTCTACGCCAGCCGCTCCCTCGATTGCCCCTACGAGATCGTGCTGGTCGCCGCCAACGACCCCACCGCCAAGGGCCTTCGCCTTGCGGCCGCCGAAGGTATCCCTACTTTCGCGTTGAGCCACAAGGGGATGGCGCGCGCCGAGCACGACGCGGCGATGGATGCGGCGATCCGCGAAAGCGGCGCGCAGTGGGTGGCGCTGGCGGGCTACATGCGTATCCTGACCCCCGATTTCGTCGCGCAATGGGAGGGGCGGATGGTCAACATCCATCCCTCGCTCCTGCCCAAGTACACCGGCCTTCATACCCACGAGCGGGCGATCGCGGCGGGGGACAGCCATGGGGGCGTCACCGTCCACCTGGTGACGGCGGCGCTCGACGACGGCCCGATCCTGGGCCAGACACCGGTCGCGATCCTGGCCGACGACACGCCAGACACCCTGGCCGCCCGCGTGCTGATTGCCGAGCACCAGCTCTACTCCCGCTGCCTGGCCGACCTCGTCACTCGCGAGACGCGGCCCGAGTGGCTGCTCGAGAGGGTGCGGGAGCGCGCCCTCGCCTTGCCGGAATCGGACGAGACGGTCAGCCACGGAATGGCCTGCTTCGGCATCGTGAAGGGCAAGAAATTCGCCTATTTCAGCGCCGATCACCACGGCGACGGCCGTATCGCGCTGCTGGTCAAGATCAGCGGCGCCGACGAGCAGGCGATGCTGACCGAGCAGGACGAAGAGCGCTATTTCCGCCCGGCCTACTTCGGCGACGGCTGGATCGGCATCCGGCTCGACACCGGGAGCAACGACTGGGATGCCCTCAGCGAATGGCTCGCCCGGTCGTGGCGTGCCGTGGCGCCGAAGAAGCTGACGGCGCTCATGGATGCGGCGGATTCGTTCTGACATCGTCCAGCGTTACGCGGCGATGTCGATAGCGCCGCATTAGGGCCGCAACAGCGCGCCACCAGCGCTGCCCACGGCACACGCGGACATCGTTGGCGCGAGCGGAGGCGCGGCGCCTCGGAAGGAGGGAAATCCGCCCCGTCCCACCGGCCGCGCGTGGCTTTGCCTCCCGACGGTGGCCAGTGCCACTGGCCCCTCGCAGCGTGGGGAGTGGGCAGGCAGGAGGCAGGAACCGGGCGTCATCGGAGGGGAGGACCGGAGGATCCTGCGCTCCCGCGCTCCCCGGCGCGGTCCCGGTCAGATCTCGTTGTAGTCGACCAGCGGACGACTCTCGCGCGTGCCGCGGTAGTGCTTGGTCGGGTCCTGCGGGTCGCCGGCGATCAGCACGTACTCGTCATGGACCTCCACCAAGGTGCCGACGAAGGGGAAGCCTTCGAGGCTGCCGTTGACGCGGTAGCTGACGGTGTCGCCGACCTTGAAGGCCTTCTCGTCGAAGTTGAATTCGAAAGGGCAGCTCTCGCCCGCCTCGCCCATGCCCTGCATCGCTCGTCTCCTTTGGCGGCACGGTACAGCAGCGAGACACGATGGATCAAACCGAATCGCCGCGGGCGTGGAGCGCGCCGCCGATATCGCGCAGCCGCGGCGGCGATGCCGTTCAGCGCTCGACCGCAGCGATCGCGTGCGCCTGGGCCGGACCGCCCGGCAGCGCCTCTTCGACGCGGGCGGCAAGGGAGACCAGGACGGCCGCCAGGAACGACAGCGTCCCGGCGACGAGGATCGTCTTGCCCATGTGCACGCGGCCATTCCTCTCAGAGCGAAGTCACGCCGCCATGGTAGGCATCGCCGGCCACACCACACAAAGAAAAAGGCCGCCAGAACGGCGGCCTTCGTCTTTTGTTGCGAAGAGTTAACCCTCGGCCGTTCAGCCGACGATCTCCTCCGGCTTGAAGAAGTACGCGATCTCGATCGCGGCGTTCTCTTCGGAGTCCGAGCCGTGGACCGAGTTCGCCTCGATCGATTCGGCGTAGGTCTTGCGGATGGTGCCCTCTTCGGCGTTGGCCGGGTTGGTGGCGCCCATCACGTCGCGGTTGCGCTTCACGGCGTCCTCGCCCTCGAGCACCTGGACCACGACCGGGCCCGAGATCATGAACGACACCAGGTCGTTGAAGAACGGACGCTCGGCATGGACGGCGTAGAAGCCCTCGGCCTGCTCCTTGGTCATCTGGATCCGCTTCGAGGCGACGACGCGCAGGCCGGCGTCCTCGAGCATCTTGGTCACGCCGCCGGTCAGGTTGCGGCGGGTGGCGTCGGGCTTGATGATCGAGAAGGTGCGGGTAACCGCCATGGGACTGTTCCTTGAACTGGACTGCGTGATCGTTGCGCGCGCCCCTAGCGGGGATTGCAGCGAGCCGCAAGGTGGACAGCGGAGTGTCGAATTGGGCCTGCAACGCCTGCTCTGTCGAGGGCTTCGACAAGCCCAGGCCGAGCGGGGTGGGAAGGACTGGTCGGGGCGGGTCAGTTCGCCATCCGACCTGACGAGCGGAGCCGGCAGTTCGCGACCCGCGCTGGCCTTTCATTCGCCGATTGCCACTCTTGTAGTGCAGACGATTCGATCCCGGCACCTCGCGCTAGCAGAGGACAATCCGTACCTCATCGATCCGCCTCCTTAGCCGTGCTTCGTCACCTGCCGTTAGCGCACACTGCGTCGTGAGGAGCCTGTCTGAGACAATTGTCAGCGGCCGTGTTCAAGCTGGGTCGGCATTACTTTCGAGATAGGAAGCCCTGCAGTGTTCGCCGCCTCTAGACTGTCAACAATGCCCTTGAGTGCGTCATAACGCTCGCGCTTGGCATCGCCGCGACCGACCATCACGCGCAGGCCCACGCCCGCCGGAAGCGCGATCCACCAGGTGTTCGTTGCGATCAGCACACTCTTGGCGGCCGCGCCGGCAATCGTCGCCTTTGCCGCACGTTCGCCGAAGACCACGCCGCGCTCTTCCCAGCTGACCCGGGTTTGACTGAAGGCCGAGAACGCTATCACGGCCAATCCCAAGGCAGACGGTACGAAGTCGCTGGCGCCGACATGGTGGCCAATTCCCGCCGCTGCCTCGACCTTGTGCTGGAGCGCGGCTTCGGCGATACCACTGTCGGTCACATGCTCGGGCGAGAGGCCCAGCGCCATGAGATGGCCGTGAACCTCGGATGTCGTGGTGATATCGATGTTCGGATAGCGCTCCAGTGCTTCCCTCACATACCTTGCGGACTCGGTCGCCTTGGCCTGAAGTTCGTGAACGATGTCGCCATGGGCATCGCGCACGAGGATATCGTAGCCCGGCTGCGTGGCCGACGCGGCAAGTTCGGCATGAAGCCCGTCGCTTAGCGAGCTGTTGAGCTGATCCACCAGTTCAATCTCGAACAGCTTGCCCTTCACGCCGTTGACCAAGTGCACGAGATTGTCGGTAGGAATGCGAGCTACGGCATCAGTGAACGTCTCGCCGGCGGCCGTCAGCCCAGGGTAAGCCAGCGCAAATGCTTGCTGCACTTCAAATGGCACCTCGTGTGGAAGGCGCAGGAAATCGGCCAGTGAGACTCCACCAATCGCCAGCAGATCCAGGAGGGCATCGCGCCGGCGGAACAGACGTGCGAAGTTGATCCGCTCCAGCTCATCTTGCGCTTGTTCGCGCGCTTTGGCACCGGCGAGTGCAAGCCGCTGCTCCATCGCATCGAAATCCGCCTGTGTCAGCGCAAACGAATCCAACGCGCCCGACATGGTGGCAACGGTACCGACGATCATGCTGCCCGTTGCAGCCCCAACCGTGGGAGAGACCCGCCGCGCAGCGCCGCCAAGCCCGTTGATGAATTTCCCCATCACGCGGGCGAAGACAATGGCCGAACCCGCCGCGACGTCGATCAGCTTCTCGCCGGCGTTTTTGGCCGGCCGAACCTCTTTGCGATTCTCGGCGAGCGCGGCAGCCTTCTCTGCCAGTGCCTGTCCCGCGGCCTCGGAAGCCCGCCCCGCCCAATCCAGCGCCTCACGCGTGGAATTGGCGATACCCGGGCGCCGCTCTTCCATGAACTTGGCGGCACCATCAAGCGCATCGCTACTCGCTTTGAGCGTTCGGCCCGCTGTCGCCTTGGCCTTGCCTATCCTGTAGTCCTTCATCAAGTCCCTACCCCACTTCGCCCTCGCAGTAACTGTGAGATTCTTAATGAACCGCGCTGTTATGATAGAAAGCTTGAACCACACCCCCGATTCAGTCGTTGCCCGCGCCATTGAGTGGCGGGGGTGCCGCAGGTGTGGCACTGCCGACAAGCAGTAAATTGCCCAAGCACTTGAAGGGTGCATCGCTCGAATTGATGAAGAGCATGTTCGAACTTGAGATTGAAGAGCTTACCGCCGCGAACGGCAGAATCCGGTGCGGACACAGACTTATTCGAAGGAAGCGGTGACGAAGAGCTAGACTCTGGTTCGATGCCGCTTCGCCACCAACCTTCAATGCGCGTTGTCCGTCGAGGCGGCGGCTATCGTATCCTTGCCGACAGCGCGCCTATTCCGCGCAGCAGACTGGCATGTGGTCGAGGATCGCGCAGCCCGGCTTGCTGGGCTTTCACAACACCGCAGCGTCAATCGGACGTTTGCCCGCAATGATAGGCGAATGCAGGGCTGGGTAGCGCCAAGGCATCGCTGAATGCCTGATTTGGCGCGCAAGCAGCCGCGCCCGCGCTTATCCCGCCTGCACCCAGCGGCCCCCATCCTGCTTCCAGTAGAAGTGCTCCACCCCGCCCCGCGCGCGCAGGTCGCGCCAGACGGTGCGGGCATGCTGGACGGTGTCGTCGTCGAACAGGAAGAACGTGCGGGCGAAGGGCTCAGCGCCCTCGCGCCATGCGCCGTCCGCGATGGCGAGGAACTGCGCCCCGTTCGCGGCGGTGGGCGTGTCGGACAGGAGGATCGGCTGGCGCGCCTCTTGCGGGTCGCCCGCATGCCCGTTGGCCAGGAACGTCTCGGGCCCCAGCGACCAGAGCGCGCGCGAGATCCGCTCGCGCTGGTCGCGGTCGCCGGACACCACCAGCAGGCGCCCGCCATCGGACAGCACCTTGCGGGCGATCAGCGGCAGCGCCGCCTCGGCAGGGTCGCGGCTGAGCTGGTAGAAGTCCACGCGCATCGGCCGCGGGTCCCGGCTCAGGCTTCCAGCGCGTCGCGTACGAAGCGGTCGAGCAGCCGCACGCCGAACCCGGTCGCGCCCTTGTCCCAGGTGGCGCCGGGCTTGTCGGCCCAGACCGTGCCGGCGATGTCGAGGTGCGCCCAGGGGGTGTCGTTCTCGACGAAGCGCAGCAGGAACTGCGCCGCGGTGATCGACCCGCCATAGCGGGGCCCGACGTTCTTCATGTCGGCGATCGGGCTCTCGATCATCTTGTCGTACGCGGAGCCGAGCGGGAAGCGCCACAGGCGCTCGCCGCTGCCCTCGCCGGCCGCGTCGAGCTGCTGCGCCAGTTCGTCGTCGTTCGTGAACAGGCCGGCATACTCGTGCGCGAGGCTGAGGATGATCGCGCCCGTCAGGGTGGCGAGGTCGACGATCTTGGCAGGCGCATACTCGCGCTGCACCCAGGTGAGCGCATCGCACAGCACCAGGCGCCCCTCGGCGTCGGTGTTGATGACCTCGATGGTCTGGCCGGACATGGAGGTGACCACGTCGCCCGGACGCTGCGCGTTGCCGTCGGGCATGTTCTCGACCAGGCCGCACACGCCGATCACGTTGGCCTTGGCCTGACGCCGGGCCAGCGCCAGCATGGCACCGGCCACGGCGCCTGCGCCGCCCATGTCCCACTTCATGTCCTCCATGCCGGCCGGCTGCTTCAGCGAGATGCCGCCCGTGTCGAAGCACACGCCCTTGCCCACGAAGGCGACCGGCTTGCCGCCCTCCTCGCCGCCGAGCCATTCCATCGCCAGCAGGCGCGCGGGCCGCGCCGAGCCCTGGGAGACGCCCAGCAGCGAACCCATCCCGAGCTGGCGCATCGCGTCCTCGTCGAGCACGCGGATCTTGATGCCGGTGCCCTCCAGACGCGCGCGGCAGCGTTCCACGAACGATTCCGGGTAGATGACGTTGGCAGGCTCGGTGACTAGCTCGCGCGTGAAGGCGACCCCCTCGGCCACCGCCTGCTCCACCTGCCACGCCGCCTCGGTGCCCTCGGGCGCGCCGACCAGCGCGAGTTCGGCCAGGCTGGGCTTGGCGTCCTCGGAAAGGCGGGTGCGGTAGGCGTCGTGCCGCCATGCCCGCAGCACGGCGCCCAGCAGCGCCCCGGCAGCCTGCTCGGCCGTGAGCCCGGCGTCGGTGACGTCGAGCGCCAGCGACGTCTCGCCACTGGTGAGATAGCGCGCCACGATCGCGGCACCGGCGCGCTCGATGGCGGCCGGCCGGTCCTTGCCGGCGGGTTCGCCGATGCCGGCGAGCGCCACGCGCACGACCTGGCCGCCCCGCTCCACGAAGCCGTCGAAGACCTGTCCCGCCTTGCCGGAGAACCGCGCCCGCTTTGCGCCTTCGACCAGCACCGGCTCGAGCCCGGCCGGGACCGCATCCTGGTTGACGAGGTGCGCCACCACGCCGGCCTGCGCGTCAGTCGGTGCGCCAAGGAACTGGATCTTCATGGATTCTCCTGGATTCTTCCGGCGCGACACCGATCTTGTGCGCTTCGCCGCATGACTGGATTGCAGTTAGGCACAGGCGATGCGATAGGCAAGCCATGCTCCCTGCCGTGCAGATCCCGCTGCAAGCCCCGACCCGCCGTCCGGACCGCCGCTTGCGCCGCCTCTCGGTGCGCGCTCTGGCGCTGGGCGCCGCCTTCGCCGCCCTTCCCCAGTTCGCAACGGCGCAGGACCTGTCGCGCCCGGTCGACGTGGCGCCGATCGAAGGCGCCCCGCCCGTCCCTCCCCCGGCCACGGGCGACGCCGAGCCGGTCGCGTTCGAGGCGAACGAGGTCGAGTACGCGCAGGACAGCGAACTGGTCACCGCCAGCGGCAACGTGGTGCTGCGCCGCCGCGATGAATCCGGGCAGGCGCAGTCGGTGCGCGCCGACACGGTGACGTGGAACCGGCAGAGCGGGCAGATCGTCGCCACCGGCAACGTCCGCCTCGTCGACCAGGACGGCAACCAGCTCTATACCGAGCGGGTCGAGCTGACCGACGAGCTCAAGACCGGCATGATGGAGAACCTCCTCATCGTCATGCGGGAGGGCGGCCGGCTTGCCGCGCTCAAGGGCGAGCGGATCGCGAACGGCGACGTCATCCTCAACCAGGCGGCGTACACCGGGTGCGACGTCGTCGACGAGGAGGGTTGCCCGAAGAAGCCGACCTGGCGCATCGTCGCCAAGCAGGTGATCTACTCCGACGCGCAGAACCGCGTGCGATTCAAGGACGCGCGGATCGAGCTGTTCGGGCTGGTCCAGCTGCCGCTGCTGGGCCTGACGATCGGCACGGACGGGAGCTCGGTGTCGGGCTTCCTGGTCCCGGACATCCGCTCCAGCCCCTCCAACGGCTTCGAGATCGCGCAGTCCTACTACTGGAAGATCGCGGAGAACCGCGACCTCACCGGCAGGCTCTCGGTCTTCACCGAGGCGGCCCCGATGGCCGCGATGGAATACCGCGCGCTCACCGACAAGGGCGCCTACCAGATCACCGGCTACGCCACCGCCAGCAGCAAGATCCCGATCTTCGGCGGCGAGGACGACAGCCCGGACAGCCAGAAGGCGTTCCGCGGCTACGTCTTCGCGAACGGCCGCTTCCAGCTGAACGACAACTGGAGCGTCACCGCCTCGATCCGGCGCGCGACGGACCGCACCTTCCTGCGCCGCTACGACATCAGCCGCGACGACCGCCTGCGCTCGCTGGTCGAGGTCGAGCGGATCGACCAGGACAGCTACTTCTCGTTCGCGGGCTACGCCACGCAGACGCTGGTCTCCGATCGCGAGCAGGGGCAGATCCCGGTCGCGCTGCCGGTGATCGACTACCGCCGCCGCTTCGCGGATCCGATCCTCGGCGGGCGGCTGGAAGCGCAGGTCAACACCCTGGGCATCACCCGCCCGGACGGCCAGGACACGCAGCGCGCCTTCGCCAGCGCCCAGTGGTCGCTGCGCCGGCTCACCGGCATGGGCCAGGAACTGACGCTGACCGGGCTGGTACGCGGCGACGTCTACCACTCGGACGAGAACGCCGACACGGTGGAAGAGCTCTATCGCGGCATGTCCGGATGGCAGGGGCGCGGCGTCGCCACCGCCGCGGTGGACGTCAAGTGGCCGCTGGTGGGGCAGGTCTTCGGCGGCACCCAGGTGCTCACGCCGAGGGTCCAGCTCGTCGCCAGCCCGAGAATCCGCAACCTCGACATCCCCAACGAGGATTCGCGGGCGATCGATCTCGACACCGGCAACCTCTTCGCGCTCAACCGCTTCCCCGGGTACGACCGGATCGAGGACGGCGTGCGCTTCACCTACGGCTTCGACTGGCAGTTCGAGCGGCCGCGCTGGCGGATCAAGACCACCGTCGGCCAGTCGGTGCGCCTGAGCAACCGCGCCACCGTGCTGCCCGACGGGACCGGCCTTGCCAACAAGACCTCCGACATCGTCGGCCGGACCGAAGTGCGCTACCGCGACTTCGTGAACTTCATCCACCGCTTCCGCGTCGACAAGGACACGCTGGCGGTGCGGCGCAACGAGTTTGACGCGGTGATCGGCAACACCAGCTCCTACATCGAGGTCGGCTACACCAAGCTCAACCGCGACATCTCCGCCGACATCGAGGATCTCCAGGACCGCGAGGAGCTGCGTGCCGCCGGGCGCATCGCCTTTGCGCGCTACTGGTCGCTGTTCGGCTCGGCCGTCGTGAACATGACCGACCGCTCGGAGGATCCGGAGAACGGGTCTGACGGATTCCAGCCGCTGCGCACGCGCCTGGGCGCCGCGTACGAGGACGACTGCATCCAGCTCTCGATCACCTGGCGGCGCGACTACGTGGCGATCGGCGACGTGCAGCGGGGCAACTCGTTCCAGCTCGGTTTCCGGCTCAAGAACATCGGCGCCTATTGATCGGGAACATTGCCCCGGCAACATGCCGGCGAAACATTGGCACGCCCCTGCAAAGCCGCTATCGGGTGTGCTCATTTTCAGTTAAGCCGCCGCCCGGCAGGAGCGCTGGGACGGTGCGGCAGGACGTCTCATGGACGGACCTGCCCGATGGTGATCCGGCTCCGCCGGTCGAAGACGGGATTGAAATCACGGTGCAAGCAGTCAATCGCAGCAGGTTCATCAGGCGCGCGCTCCTTTGTGTCGGGAGCCTCGCGGCCATGTCGGCCACGCTCGGCACCGGCGTCGCCCATGCCCAGTCCGCCCAACAGGGTGAGATCGTCATCCCCGACGACGTGAAGATCTTCGGCAACGACAACCCCAACGTGCGCCGCGCGACCGCGGTCGTGAACGGCGACGTCATCACCGGCACCGACGTCGACCAGCGCCTCGCGCTCATCGTCGCCGCCAACCAGGGCAAGATCGACGAGGAGGAGATGAAGCGCCTGCGCCTGCAGGTCCTGCGCAACCTCATCGACGAGACGCTGCAGATCCAGGAAGCCAAGGCCGCCGACATCGAGGTCAGCCAGGCCGAGGTCGACCAGTCCTACGCCCGCGTCGCCTCGCAGAACTTCGGCCAGAACACCGGCGCGATGGACGCCTACCTCAAGCGCGTCGGCTCCTCGGCGGATTCGCTCAAGCGCCAGATCCGCGGCGAACTGTCGTGGCAGCGCCTGCTCCAGCGCAACGTCCAGCCGTTCATCAACGTCTCGGACGACGAGGTGAACGAGATGCTCGAGCGCATGAAGGCGATGAAGGGCACCGCCGAGTATCGTCTGGGAGAGATCTATCTCTCGGCGGTCCCCGAGGCGCGCCAGCAGGTCTACGAGAACGCCACCAAGATCGTGCAGCAGCTGCGGCAGGGCGGCAGCTTCGTCGCCTATGCCCGCCAGTATTCCGAGGCCACCACGGCTGCGGTCGGCGGCGACCTGGGGTGGGTGCGGCTGGCGCAGCTGCCCAACGAACTCTCGGCCGTCGCGCGCGACATGGAGCCGGGACAGCTGGTCGGTCCGATCGAGGTGCCGGGCGGCTTCGACATCCTGTACCTGATCGACAAGCGCCAGGTGCTCACGGCCGACCCGCGCGACGCGGTGCTGGCGCTCAAGCAGATCTCGCTGCCCTTCCCCAAGGGCATCAGCGAAGCCGAGGCCGGCAAGCGCGCCGAGGCGTTCGCGACCGCGATGAAGGCGGCGAAGGGCTGCGGCGACGTCGACAAGGTGGCGAGCGGCCTCGGAGCCCAGGTCGTCACCAACGACCAGGTCAAGGCCCGCGACCTGCCCGGCCAGGTGCAGAGCGCCGTCCTGCAGCTCTCGCCCGGCGAGACGCTGCCGCCGTTCGGCTCGCTTGACGAAGGCGTGCGCATCCTGATGCTCTGCGGCCGGGACGATCCGCAGGTGAACGACGGTCCCAGCTTCGAGCAGCTCCAGGCGCAGCTAGAGGACGACCGCATCAACAAGCGCGCGCAGACCTATCTGCGCGACCTGCGGCGCGACGCGGTCATCGAGTACAACTGACCTGCACGGCATGACGCTGGCGCCTCCCCTCGCCGTTTCGCTGGGCGATCCGGCGGGGATCGCTCCCGAGGTGATCGTCGAGGCCTGGGCCCGGCGCGGCGCCGAGGCCTTGCCGGTATTCTTCGTGGTTGGCGGCGCCGGCGTGCTCCGTGCCGCCGCAGCGGCGCGCGGCCTCGACGTGCCGGTCACCCTGATCGGCGCGCCCGAGCATGCCGCCACGGCGTTCGGCACCGGGCTCCCGGTGCTTGGCGACGAGGACTGCGCCCCGACCTTCGGCTCCCCCGACGAGGCGGGCGCGCGGCTGGCCTTGCATTCGCTGGCGCGCGCCACCGATCTGGCGCTGTCCGGCGTGGCAGGAGCGATCGTCACCGGGCCGATCGCGAAGTCCCGGCTGGCGACGGTGGGCTTCACCCAGCCCGGGCAGACCGAGTTCCTCGCCGACGCCTGCGGCACCCCCCGCGACGATGCGGTGATGATGCTGGCGGGCCCGTCGCTGCGCACCGTCCCGCTCACGGTCCACGAACCGCTCGCCTCGGTCCCCGGCCTCGTCACGCGCCCCCTCGTCGAGCGCAAGGCGCGGATCGTCGCGCGCGCGCTGGCCCGGGACTTCGGCCTGCCCGCGGCCAGGATCGCGATCACCGGGCTCAATCCCCATTCGGGCGAGGACGGGCGCATGGGGACCGAGGATCGCGACGTGATCGCCCCCGCCATCGCCGCCCTGCAGGCGCAGGGGCTCGCCGTCTCGGGCCCCCACCCGGCCGACGCCCTCTTCGCCGCGCACGCCCGGAGGGGATACGATGTCGCCTTGTGCATGTACCACGACCAGGCGCTGATCCCGATCAAGACACTCGATTTCGACCAGGGTGTGAACGTCACCCTCGGCCTGCCGATCGTGCGGACCTCGCCCGACCATGGCACCGCCTTCGCCATCGCCGGCCGGGGCGTGGCGAGCGCCGGCGCGATGATCGCGGCGCTCCGCATGGCCGGCGAATGCGCCGCCCGCCGCGCCGAGGTTCGGGCATGAGCGGCCTGCCCCCCTTGCGCGAGGTGATCGCCCGCCACGGCCTCTCCGCATCCAAGGCGCTGGGCCAGAACTTCCTGTTCGACGAGCAACTGCTCGACCGCATCGCCGCGATCCCCGGCAGCCTCGAAGGGCAGAACGTCCTGGAGGTCGGCCCGGGCCCCGGTGGCCTCACGCGCGCGCTCCTGCGCGCCGGCGCCCACGTCACCGCGATCGAGATGGACCGGCGCTGCCTCCCGGCTCTGGCCGAGGTCGAGGCCGCCTTCCCCGGCAAGCTGCGGGTGATCGAGGGAGACGCCCTCAAGATCGACCCGGCGACCTTGTTCGAAGGGCCGTACCACATCGTCGCCAACCTGCCCTACAACGTCGGGACGGCGCTGTTCACCGGCTGGCTCTCGGGCGAGGCGTGGCCGCCGCAGTGGGCTTCGCTGACGTTGATGTTCCAGGAGGAGGTCGCCCGCCGCATCGTCGCGGCGCCCGACACCTCCGCCTACGGCCGGCTCGCCGTGCTCGCGCAATGGCGTTCGCGCGCCCGGCTGGCGATGAAGGTCCACCGCAGCGCCTTCACGCCGCCGCCCAAGGTCATGTCGGCGATCGTCCACGTCGAGCCCGGCGCGGCGCCTGCGGGCGTGTCGATGCGCGTGCTGGAGCGGGTGACCGAGGCGGCGTTCGGCCAGCGTCGCAAGATGCTGCGGCAGAGCCTCAAGGGCGTTCCCGGCGCGCTGGAAGCGCTGGAGCGTCTGGGCATCGACCCGCAGCGGCGCGCCGAGACGTTGTCGATCGACGAGTTCGTCTCGGTGGCCAGGGCCCTTTCGCCGACCGCCTGATCGCCCTCCCGCCGCGGCGGAGGGGGACGGCGGCCGCATCCCCGCCGCTATCCCGCCGAAGGCTCCGGCGGGATGCGAGCCGCAGGGTCAGGCCCGGGGCGCCCCGCCTTCGCGAGCCAGGCGTTCCTGGCGGTCGAGCGCGGTCTCGGTGGCGACGAAGCTGTCGGCCTTGACGCCCAGCCAGATCAGGATCGGCGCCGCCATGTAGATCGAGCTGTAGGTGCCCACGAAGATGCCCAGGACGATCGCGGCGGTGAAGCCGAAGATCACGTCCGGACCCAGAACCAGCAGCGCCACCAGGGTGATGAGCATCGACAGCGAAGTGACGATGGTACGTGCCAGCGTCTCGTTCACCGAGAGGTCGAGCAGCTCGGGCATCGGCATCTTGCGGTACTTCTTCAGGTTCTCGCGGATGCGGTCGTAGACGACGATGGTGTCGTTGAGCGAATAGCCGATCAGCGTCAGCAGGGCGGCGACGATGTTGAGGTCGAACTCCATCTGCGTCAGCGCAAAGAGGCCGAGCGTCAGCGTCACGTCGTGGACGAGGCTGAACAGCGCCCCCACGCCAAACTGCCATTCGAACCGGACCCAGATGTAGATCGCGACTGCGATCGCCGCCAGGCCGAGGGCGAGCATGGCGCTCCGCCCCAGTTCGCCCGAGACCTTGCCGGTCACGGAATCGACGCCGTCGATCCGCGCATCGGGATGGTTCTGGCGAATGTTGGAGGTGATCTGACCCGCCATCGCGTCGGCCAGCTTCGGGTTCTCGGACGCACCCTCGGGCAGCTTCATGCGGATCGAGATCTCGTTCGGCTTGCCGAAGCGCTGGATGGTCGGCTCGCCGAAGCCGAGCTGGTCCACTTCCTCGCGCAGCTCGGCGACGGGCGCCTCGGCGCTGCGCTCGAACGTGACGCGGATCACCTGGCCGCCGACGAAGTCGACGCCCAGGTTCAGGCCCTTGGTGGCGATAAGGCCGATCGAGGCCGCAATCAGCAGGAAGCTGACCACGTAGAACGGGATGCGCCACTTGAGGAAGTGGATGTTGGTGTGGTCGGGAACGAGCTTGAGGAGCTTCATATGTCCTCTCCCCTTACAGGTTCAGGTCCGCCGGCCGCGCCTTGCGCAGCCAGCCGGCGACCCACATGCGGGTCAGGGTCACGGCGGTGAAGACCGAGGTGGCGATGCCGATCAGCAGGACGATGGCGAAGCCGCGCACCGGCCCGGTGCCGAAGTAGGCCATCAGCACCGCGGCGATGACGTTGGTGATGTTGGCGTCGAAGATCGCGCGGCTCGCTTCCTTGTAGCCCATTTCCACCGCCTGCACGACGCGCCGTCCGCGGTGGCGCTCCTCGCGGATGCGCTCGTTGATGAGGACGTTGGCATCCACCGCGGCGCCGATCGTCAGCACGAAGCCGGCGATGCCCGGCAGCGTCAGCGTGGTGCCGAAGACCGCCATCACCCCCAGGATCATCAGGACGTTCACCACCAGCGCCACGTTGGCGTAGATGCCGAAGCGGCCATAGGTCGCGAGGATGAAGAGCATCAGCAGCGCCGTGCCTACCGCCATGGCGACGATGCCCTTCTCGATCGAATCGGCGCCCAGGTCGGGCCCGACGGTCCGCTCCTCGACCACGGTGAGGTCGACCGGCAGCGCGCCCGAACGCAGCGCGATGGCGAGCTGGGTGGCCGACTGGACGTTGAAGCTGCCCGAGATCTGGGCGCTGCCGCCCAGGATCGGCTCGTTGATGCTGGGCGCCGACAGGACCTTGCCGTCGAGGATGATGGCGAAGCGCTTGTTGACGTTCTCGGTCGTCAGCTTAGCGAACTTCTCGCCGCCCTGCTGGTTGAAGGTGATCGAGACGACCGGCTGGTTGGTCTGCGGCTCGAAGGCCTGCTTGGCGTCGGTGAGCTCGTCGCCCTTGATGCCGCCCAGGCGCTTGACCGCGATCACCGGGGCCTGTCCACCGCTCGCGGCGGGATCGGCGTAAGGCACGATCTCGGAACCGGGCGGAACGATGCCCTGCGCCAGGTCGGTCGGCGCGGCGGTCTCGTCGACCAGCTTGAACTCGAGCTTGGCGGTCTGACCGAGCAGCGACTTCAGCGCCGCCGGGTCCTGCAGGCCGGGCACCTGCACGTCGATGCGCGTGCCGCCCAGGCGCCGGATGTCGGGCTCCTTGGTGCCGAGCGCGTCGATGCGCTTGCGCACCACCTCGACCGCGGTCTCCATGGCGTTGCTCACCGCCAGGTCGATGCCTTCGGGCGTCGGCGAGAGCACGAACTGGTTGCCGTTGACGACCTGGATGTCCCAGTCGCGCTGCCCCGACAGCCCGGCGCCGGTGGTCAGCGGCAGCATCTGCTCGCGCGCGGCGTCCACCTGCGAGCTGTCGCGCACGGTGAAGGTCAGGCGACCGCCGCGGCTGGAAACGTCGCCGATCGCGATCCGCGGCTCGGCAGCCCGCAAGCGTGTGCGGACCGATTCCTCCATGCCTTCCAGCCGCTGCGCCACCACCTGGTCGCGGTCGGCCTCGAGCAGGAGGCGCGAGCCGCCGGCGAGGTCCAGCCCCAGGTTGATCTTCGGGTGAGGCAGCGCCTCGGGCCAGCGCACGGTGGTGAAGGACAGCAGCGTGGGCAGCGCCAATGCGCAGAGCACCAGCGTCAGCCCCCAGTACCAGGCCTTCTTCCAGGTGGGAAATTCAAGCATCGCCTATCATTTCTCTCCAGACGGGCTGCAGCGGGTCGGCCGCGCCCGGGGGAACTTGGTAGAACCGGTCAGTCGTTGGCGGGCTTGGCGCCGGCGGGCGGGATCACGTCGACGATGGTCGACTTGAGCGCCTTCACCTTCATGCCCTGGCCCAGCTCGACTTCGGCGTAAGTGTCGTCGACCTTGACAATCCGGCCGACCAATCCGCCACCGGTCAGCACCTCGTCGCCCTTCTTGAGCCCGGAGAGCTTGGCCTTGTGCTCCTTCTGCTGCTTCATCTGCGGGCGCAGGATCAGGAACCAGAAGATCAGGGCCATCGCCACGAAGGGCATGTACGTGATCCAGGCCGGAGGCGCACCGGCGGGTGCGGCGGCGGCAAGCTGAGCGAGGATGGAGGTCTGCATGGAGATGATGGCCTTCTTCGTGTCGTGCCGGCCGGCGATTCGCGTGCGGCCGGGTGCGCGCGCCGCAGCGGAGAACCGCCTCGGCGCACAGCCGGATGCGGGCGGTTAGCAACAAAGCGCTGCGCTGGCAACGCGCGGGCACTTGCCGCCAGCCGCCGGCGAGCGCCGAGATAAGGCCCCGCCAGCCCCGTTCAAGCAGCCTGCCGGCCAGGCGAAAAACTCTGACGGAGGCGCTTGCGCATCCCGGCGGACCTGCCTATAGGCCGCGCTCCGGTCGGGACGTAGCGCAGCCTGGTAGCGCATCACACTGGGGGTGTGGGGGTCGGAGGTTCGAATCCTCTCGTCCCGACCAAATTTCTTAGTGTTTTCAAGAACTTAAAAGGGCAGCCTCGGCTGCCCTTTTTCGTTACAGCCACGTGAGTAAGCCTGTCGTAAGCGCGCACATTGTGCACAACTGCGGCTCAGCCTCTTTGCCGTTCTGGAGTCGAGCTTCAGAATGTCTCGTTGAGGTGATTCATGAAAATTAAGACTTCGGACCGAATTGGAAATAAGCAACTCTCGTGCATCACTCGGTGCCCATATTGCTCGGTTTCAAACCCTCAAATCGTAGTATTTCACAATCCAGATCCAATTACGCCTATGGATCGCCGCATTCCCGTAGCTCGACGGGCAGCCTATCGGTGCACCAGTTGCTCAGGATGGATCATTGTCATTGGCAACCAGAACGAGCACGTAGCCAATCCCGAGATTGTCGAGATCATCCCTGGCTTTCCATCCGCTCACGAAGACCTACCCGATACCGCAAGAGTGTATCTCGATCAGGCCATGTCCACCGTCAATGCACCTGATGCCTCCGCCGTGATGTCTGGCAGCGCAGTGGATGCAATGTTAAAGGCCCTCGGATATGAAAAGGGCAGTGTTTACAGCAGGATTGATCAAGCCTGCAAAGAACACAAAATCACCGAAGCAATGGCGGAATGGGCACATGCCGTTCGGCTTGGGTCAAATCGACCGCGACATGCAGACCAGGACAATCCGCACACCTCCATCGAAGAAGCCAAGCAGTCTCTTGAGTTCGCTGAAGCGCTGGGCAACTTCTTGTTCGTTCTAAGCGCGAAAATCCAACGAGGGATCGAAGCGGCCAATCAGACCTAATTTCTACCGGGCGTGCGCCCGATGCCAAGTGCCGTCCGTCTCGCAAGCCCGCAGCGCAGCCACCACGTCGATCATGTCGGCACGGTCAAGCGCGCCGCTCTTAGTATCGGGAAGCAACTCGATTTCCACAAAGGCGTCGAACGAGCCGTACATAACGGCGAGTAGCGACGGGCGCGGCTGCGCGGCGTGCTCCAGCTTGACCACGCGCTTCTGCAAGGCACGGACGGCGCGCATGTGTTTACGTCAGCCCGAGGCTAGCACGAAGACCCGGCACAGCCGCAGCTGAACAGGCGGTTCGGCGGCTGGCGCGGCACATACCGGCTCGGGCGGGGCAACGCGAAAGAGGGTATCCCTACGGGATTGGTGCGCTTGCTGCCTAGTTTCTCTTCGCACAGATTTGCTTTCGAAGCGGCAAGCGTTGCAGGCCGTGCGCCACGCGCGAATGGCGTTTTCCTACACGAACCCACTTGGTTATACCCGCTAGTCTCTCTCGGAAGGACTCGCCATGGCTCTGTTCGATTCGCTACTCGGCCCCGTCACCCGCATCATCGACAAGGTGGTTCCCGATCCGGACGCACGCGACAGGGCGAAGCTGGAGCTGCTGCGGCTGGAGAACTCGCGCGAGCTGGAGATGCTGCAGGCCAGCCTCTCGGCCGTGGTCGCGGAAGCCGGGTCGGCCGATCCGTGGACCAGCCGCGCCCGGCCCGGTTTCCTATACGTCATGTACCTGGTGATCCTGTGGTCGATCCCGATGGGGCTGCTCGCCGCCATCAGCCCGGAACGGGCGGCCGCCGTCGGCCGCGGCATGACCGACTACCTCGCCGCCATCCCGGAGCCGCTCTACGCGCTCTTCGGGACCGGGTACCTGGGCTATTCGGCGATGCGGCAGTGGGGCAAGACGCGCGGGTCGGACCGGTGAAGCGCTAAGCGCGCGCTAACGTTTCCCGCGTAAGGACCCTGGCCATGACTCCCCTTCGCGCGGCCTTTCCGCCCCTTCTCGCCGCCGCGATGGCGCTTGCCGGCTGCACGCCGCAGGAGCCCGAGGCGGCGGCCACCACGCAAGCCGCGGCCGACAACGCCGGATCGTCCGCCGCCGCGCGCCGCGATGCGGAACTTGCCCAATTCTACGCCGGCGACGAGGCTGTCGAGGAGGCTGGCGAGGAGGCTGGCGAGGAGGACGCCGAGGCCGAGGCGCCGCAGGAGGAGGGCTTCGCCGAGGACCTCCCCCCTGCCCGCTCGGCGGTCGAGGCGCGTCCTGCCGCGCCGCCGCCGCCCCGGCCCGAGCCCGGCCACGCGCCCGATCCCGGCATGCCGCCGATCGGCTGAGCGCGCGCCGCGCTTGCGCGCCGGGCCGCCCGCGCTAATGCTGCGGGCCGGCGGGAACGGCGCACTTGGGGATTTCGGAAGATGGCAGACAGGCTGGTCTATGTGCTGAACGGACCGAACCTGAACCGGCTCGGCAAGCGCGAGCCCGGGATCTACGGCACGCAGACGCTCGCAGACATCGGCGCCATGCTGGAGGCGCGCGGGGCAACGCTCGGCATGACCATCGCCATGCGCCAGTCCAACCACGAGGGCGCGCTGGTCGACTGGCTCCACGAAGCGGAGGACAAGGGCGCCCATGCCGTCCTGCTCAATGCCGGCGCCTACACCCACACCTCGGTCGCGCTGCTGGACGCCATCCGCGCGATCTCGGTCCCCGTGGTGGAGGTCCACCTCTCCAACCCCCATACGCGCGAGGATTTCCGCCATACGTCCTGGGTGGGCATGGCCGCGCGGGGCACGATCGCCGGCTTCGGCGCGCGCAGCTACCTTCTCGCGCTGGAGGCGGCTGCGGAGTTCTGAATCGGCCCTCCCCCGATGCGAGAGGCGATATGATCCAGATCAAGGGCGTGCCGCGTTCGGGCGGCTAGAGCGGCGGCGTCCTTGTCCTTGCGGAGCCCGCCATGCCTCTTGCCCTGTTTCCCGTCCTTCTGGCCGTCGCCGTGCTCACGAGCCTGGTGGCGCTGATCTACCTTATCGTCCACGCAAGGTCGGTGGCGGAACTGTTCCGCCGCTCCGAGATCGTGCCAGGGCCGGGACGGCCGCGCATCTCGCGCGGAGCCGTGATCGCCGCTCTGGCCGCTTTTAACCTCGGCTGGATCGCGAGCCTCGGCCTCTACTTCTCTGTCTGGGCCGATGCCGAGGACGGCGGCATCCACGCCGCGCCCCCGACGCAGCCCTGAGGCCGCGCCCGAGTTGTCCTGCCGCCAGGCTTACCCCAGCGGCACGCCGGGCACGTTCTTCGCCGTGCGGATGGTCAGCGAGGTCTTGACGCTGTCCACATTGGGCGCGGGCGTCAGCTTGCTGGTGAGGAATTCCTGAAAGCTCTGGAGATCGCGACTCACGATCTTGAGGATGAAGTCGATTTCGCCGTTGAGCATGTGACACTCGCGCACTTCCGGCAGGCCCTTCATGTGATCCTCGAAGGCGCGCAGGGCCTCCTCCGCCTGGCTCTTGAGGCTGACGAGAGCGAAGACGGTGATCGTGAAGCCCAGCTTCGACGCGTCGAGATCGGCGTGGTAGCCCTGGATCACGCCCGCCTCTTCCAGGCTGCGCACGCGGCGCAGGCACGGCGGCGCCGTCAGCCCCACCCGCTGCGCGAGCTCGACATTGGTGATCCGCCCTTCTGCCTGGAGCTCGGCGAGAAGGCGGCGGTCGATTTCATCGAGATTGATCATTCACATTCCCCGAACGCACGCGCCACTTCTTCGGATTGCAACATACCCATCGAAAACACCGGCGCGCCGTAATATTGTTGTGCCATAGCGTAATCGTCTCGCTTTGCAACGGCCGAAACTGTCCTCTTCCTCTCCCCGGCAGCTTTGCTAGGACGGAGCCGGAGCGAACCATCCGGCGTTTTCCCGATGGTAAAGGTCATGGGGCCATAGGACTCGGTCTGCCATTCCGGCAGGACCCGGAGATGGAATGCATTTCGACGATCGCCTTGCCACGGTTCTGCGCCTTCCCCGTTCCGGGGACGGACTGGCGCGGATCCAGTTTCGGCAGCTCGTCGACATTCTCGGCCAGGCCCCGGAGCAGGAGGTGACGAGCGGGGCGGTGGAGGCCGGCTTCGCCCGCCTGGAGGAGCTGGGCCGCCAGCTCTCCTCCGCCGAGCGCGCGCGCCTGCTGGACCGCCCCTTGCAGCCGATCACCAATGCGCGGCTGCTGGCCTGGCTGGCGGAGGCGGAGCCGGACGTCGCCGCTGCCGCGATCCGCGCGGCGCGGCTTTCGGACGAGGCATGGCTCGCGCTGGTGCCGCGCCTTCCGGTCCGGGCGCGCGGACTGCTGCGCCACCGCAGCGACCTTCCGGCACCAGTCAAGGCCCTCCTGGAGCGGCTCGGCGTTCATGACCGCGCGCTCCCTGCCGGCGCCTGCGAACCGGACCCGGAGGCGCCCATCCCGGACGTCCCGAGCACCAGCTTCCGCCCGCCGACGGGAGACATCGCGCTCGACCAGGACATCTCCGAGGACGTGCTCGATCTGCTCGGCCTGGCAGACGATCCGCCGCAGCCGACCTCGCTGAGCGAATGGGCCCAGGCGCGCGCCGCGCAGCAGCAGAAGGACCTGAAGGAGACGGTCGCCGCGCAGGCGCCCTCGGCGAGCGGCGAAGACGGGATCGGCGCCATCGTCCGGCGCATCGAGGCCTTCCGCAAGGCGCGCGAGACGCCGGCCGCCGCGCGCGCGGGCTCCGAAGCGCCGGGGCTGCCGCTGGGCGACGGCGCCCTGCTGGTGACGCGCGCCGCGGTGGCGATCGACTTCACCACCGACGCCGAGGGCCGCATCGACTGGGCGGACGGTCCTTACGGTCCCTCGATCGCGGGGCTCGATCTCGTCGGCCTGCGCGACGAGGACGGCATCGTCGACCTGCCGGCGGCGCTGCGACGGCGCCTGCCCTTGCGGAGCGTCCGGATCGAAGTGACCGGGGCGCCCGCGGTCAGCGGCGCATGGCAGGTCGATGCCGCCGCCTGCTTCGAGCATGCCGGGGGCCGGTTCACCGGCTACTGCGGCCGCCTGCGCCGCCGCGCGGTGGCGGACGCCCCCTCTCCTGCCATCGCGTCGGACACGGCCGAGGCGGACCGCATGCGCGAGATCCTGCACGAACTGCGAACCCCCGCCAACGCCATCCAGGTGGCAGCCGAGATCATCCAGCAGCAGCTCTACGGCCCCGCGCCGCACGAATACCGCGCCCTCGCCGCCGCCATCGCCGGGGACTGCGCGCATATCCTGGCCGGGTTCGAGGAACTGGACCGGCTGGTGAAGCTCGAATGCGGGGCCTTGCTGCTCGATGCCGGCGAATGCGACCTCGCGCGCGTACTCGCGCAGACGGTGGTGCGCCTGCGGGCCTGGACCGGGCCGCGCGACAGCGGTTTCCTGCTTCCCGTCGACCCCTCGGCGGCATCGCTGCCGGTGCGAGTCGCCCGGGTGGAGGTCGAGCGGCTGGTCTGGCGCCTGTTCGCCGTCCTCGCCGGCTCGACTGCACCCGGTGAGAAACTGGCGCTCTCATGGTCCCTGCGCGGTGCCATGCTCGACGTGACCGTGGCCCTGCCCGCGGTTCTCGCCGAACGCGACCCGGCCTCGCTGTACGACGCGATCGCCACCGAACGCAGCCAGTCGCTCGCCGCCGGCATGTTCGGGATCGGCTTCACCCTGCGCCTGGCCGCGGCGGAGGCGGCGGCAGCGGGGGGCGGGCTGCAGCGCATCGGCGACACCCTTCGCCTCTCGCTGCCGGCGCTCGCCGGGGCGGAGGCCGGCGATAGCAGTTCGTCAACGACTTCGCGCTAGAGCACCCGCTGATGCGACCCGCGGAGGGGAAAGTTTCATTGCCCGGCCCCAACCTGTTGAAACCGCCCGGAAAGGACGCGTTCGCCGCGTTCGTTGCCGGGTTCGGGCAGCGCTTCATCGTCACCGTGGACACCGAGGAGGAGTTCGACTGGGCCGCACCGCTCGATCGCGACCGGCATGGCGTCGTCACCGTGCCTGCGCTGCGCAAGTTCCAGCGGTTCTGCGAAGGCTTCGGCGTCGTGCCCAGCTACCTGGTCGACTGGCCGGTGGCGTCTTCGTCCCTCGCTCCGCAAGCGATCGGCGAGGCCGTGTCGCGCGGGGCGGCGGAGGTGGGCGTGCAGCTGCACCCCTGGGTCAGCCCTCCCTTCGTGGAGGATGTGAGTGAATTCAACAGCTTCGCGGGCAATCTTCCCTTCGAACTGGAGAGCGCCAAGCTGCATGCGCTGCGCGACCGGATCGAAAGCGCGTTCGGCACCGCGCCGCTGATCTACCGCGCCGGGCGGTACGGCCTGGGTCCGCGCACGGCGGAGATCCTGCGCGCGTGCGGCATCGCGATCGACACATCGGTCCGTGCCCGCTTCGACTACAGCGGCACGGGCGGGCCGAATTACCGCGAGCACCCGCTGCGGCCCTATTGGGCGGACGCGGACCGGCATCTGCTCGAGCTGCCGCTGACGACGGTCTACTGGGGCCCGCTGCGCCAGCTCGGCAACGTGATCTATCCGCAGCTCTGGCGCGCGCCGCGCTTTCGCGGGCTGCTCGCGCGCGCGGGCCTGCTGGAGCGCATCCCGCTCACGCCCGAAGGGATCACGGCCGAGGAGGCGCTGCGCGGGGTCGACATCGCCATCGACGAGGGCCTGCCGGTGCTGGTGTTCTCGTTCCACAGCCCGTCCCTCGCTCCCGGGCACACCCCCTACGTGCGCGACGACGAGGATCTGGACGCGCTCTACGACTGGTGGCGGGCGCTGTTCGCGCATCTGGCGCGACGCGGCGTGCGCCCCACCAGCGTCCGGGAAATCATGGCTTCGGTCCAGCGGGGATAGAACCCCGCTTGCCTGATCCGCGCGCGCAAGCTAACGCGCTCGGCATCCGGCCTCGTCGATGGGCCGGGACCGGCAAGGCGGGCCTGTAGCTCAGCGGTTAGAGCTGGCCGCTCATAACGGCTAGGTCGCGGGTTCGAATCCTGCCGGGCCCACCATCGCCGGACGCCGCTTCGGCGGCACACATCGACGCCCGTACGGTCGGGGAGTAGCGCAGCCCGGTAGCGCGCCTGCTTTGGGAGCAGGATGTCGCAGGTTCGAATCCTGTCTCCCCGACCACTTTTCCGCCGTTCCGGCCAGTTCCGAAGCGCAAGCGAATGGAAACGAAGGGAGAACAGCGGAAGCAATCGGCAACGTGAGTCACGGAATAGTCCCGGACAACTCACCAGCCGATCCCGGCGCCGCGTTCCCGGTATGGTCTCCTGACCTCATCATCTATCACGACAAGTGCGCTGACGGAATTGTCGCCGCTTGGGCGTGCTGGAGGTGCTGGGGCGAATCGCCCGAGTACCGCTCGGCGAACTACGGCTTCCCGCCGCCGGAGGGCGTGGCGGGCAAGAACATCCTGATCGTCGACTTCAGCTACAAGGCTGACGATCTCCGCGCGATGGTCGCAGCTGGCGCGAGGTCGGTCATCATCCTGGATCACCACGAAACTGCTCAGGCCGCGCTGGAGCCATTCCGGTTCCGCGAAAGCTCGCCCGGGGCGGTCTCGGCCCGGGACGTCGACGGGATGTTGCGCGACCTGGACGAGCTCGGCCGGCCCCCGATCGTCGCCATGTTCGACATGGATCGCAGCGGAGCACACATGGCGTGGGACTTTGCGATGCATGGAGCCGAAGCGCCCCAACTCGTTCTGCTGGCCGAGTGCTACGACCTGTGGCGCTTCGCGCCCAACACGCTGGACAATGCCGAGTTGCTCCACCTCGACATTCAGGCGGGCGAGCTGACGGTCGCGCGCATGGAGAGCATCCACCAAGAACTCGAGAACGACGAGCAGGCACCGCTCATCCGCGGCCGGACAATCGAGTCCTGGCGCCAGCCGCTGATTCGGGAGATTGCCGCGCGTGCGCATGTGGCAACAGTCGGCGGCGTGGAGGGCGTCGTTACGGTGGAATGCCCCTATTCGCTCGTGTCGGCCGTCGGCCACCATCTACTCAACAAGCATCCGGCCGCGCCGTTCGCTGCGATGTCCGTCACCGGCGAGAAGGCGGTGAGCTGGTCCCTGCGAAGCGCCGACGATCGGCAGAGCGTCAGCGAGGTTGCCAGCCGCTTCGGCGGCGGCGGACATCGCAACGCGGCCGGATTCCGGGTCGAGCGACTGGACCGGCCAGCCCTCCGGGATCACCTCACAGCGCAGGAGAAGGGGCATGGGTAGGATCAGCCCCCCAGCAGTTGGCAGGACCGTGCAGTCCCTGTCCAAGCTCGAGAAGGCATGGCTAAAACGCCGCAATTGCGGATGGTGCGGCGCCCCCGGCACAGCGAAGCGGTGTCAGGCGATGTACGGAGACAGGTGCGACATGGACGCCCAGCGCGCGATATGGCTGGCGGATTACAAGCCCCGCGCCCTAGGCGCCCAGCACGATGGGGATGGGTGATCTCGAGCGCTCTTGATCCGCGGCCTCCCACACTTGTACGCCTTCAGGCATGACGCGGAGCGTGGGCGCGATTCGGGGGGCGTATGAAATCTATCGCTGCAGGATTGCTGTTGGTGGCCGCCTCTGTAGGCATTGCCGACACCCCGCTATGCGGAACGGCCCTCGCCTCAACCTGCTGCAAGATCTGCCGGACCGGCAAGGCCTGCGGCAACAGCTGTATCTCTCGGGAAAAGCAGTGCCATAAGGGCAAGGGCTGCGCCTGCAACGGCTGAGCGACCCCATACGGAGCGACGATCTAGCATGTCCCTGCTCATCCTGGCCGCGGCCGGCCTTTGCATCGCTTCCATCCACGACGGCGATACCGTCCGCCTATGCACCGGCGAGCGGGTGCGCCTGGCCGGCATTGACGCACCAGAGGTGGATCCGTCGCCGCGGTGCGCCCCGCAGCAGCGGCAGCGGCTTGCTTCGAGCAAGAACCCGCCCTGGTGCGACTACGCGGCCGGCTTGGGCTTGAGAGGCTGGCCCGTCTTCTTGCTTTTCAGCACCAGCGGGAAGCCCCACGTCATAGGGCGGATGGTCCCATCGGCGACGACGAGTCCAGGATAGCCCGGGTAGACCTCCTCCGCATAGTTTGCCCCGGGCATGTGGGCGGCGCCGAAGAATTGCGCGATCTCGGCGTCTTTCGTGCGCAGGAGGTATAGGTTGCACATTGCGGCATGATGCCGTTGTTCAACGATCGAAGCTAGTCCTGGCCGAAATCAGCGGCGTTGCCTCGCCTGTTCGATCAGCAGCCGAACCGTGGCGAAGAGCATAAGCGTGGGGCCATCATTCACGCCCTGCTGCCGAGCGGCGAGATCCACTAAGCGCTCCAGGTCATTGGCGGGTAGAGTAACGAAGGGCGTCATGAGAACATAATAGAAACACATATACCGATTCGGCAAGTGGCATGCCGGCTACCAGATCCGCCACCATGGACGGCGCGCTGCGGCGATGGCGGCGGCATCGCGCTTCTCGCAGCGCTCCACGATCCCGATCGCCGTCACCGTCCGATCGTTCGCCTTGTCCAGCTGCGCGGTCTGCGCGTCGGCGAACTGGACCCAGTCGCCGGCGGTGTCGCCGTCAGGGAGAGGGGCGCCCGGTATCGGTGCCCGCCACTCGTCCGGCAGCAGCGCGCTGCAGGCACTGCTCGCTGTCACGATAGGCGGCCCGCTTGCACAGGCTGTCGAGGCCAGCATCGCGCAGGCGGGGATCCACCGCAGCTTCCGCTCCGGGTGCCTTGCGTATCGCATCGTCGTTCTCCCTGGTCAGATCGTCGCTGGCCGAACTTCGCCCGGAAACGGCTCCCACCGCGCCGACGGCATCCTTGCCGCTGCCCAGCGCCGCCTCGCCCTGTTTCGCGCTCAGCGCGGCCTCCTTGCCCGCCTGCCGGGCGCGCTGGCATCGCTCGACGCCGAACAGGATCACCGCGACCAGGACCAGCGCCAGCACCACGCGGCCGAGGGCCGAGGCGACGAATGCGGAAACCCGGCTCATGCGACGCCCTTCACCTTCTCGAAGGCGCGGATGCCGAAGATGCCGCCGGCGAACAGCAGGACCTGCACCAGGTAGCCTTCGGCCAGCGGCCGCTCGATCGTGGGGCCGACGACGAAGGCGTAGAGCAGGCCTCCGGCCGTCACCCACTCGGCAGTCGGCCGCGCCAGGCGCACATAGGCCTGGAACCAGGCCGTCTGCCGCACCGGATGGTCCGGCATCGGGATGGTGGCGGGGATCGGGCGCGCGGCCATCTCGGCGGGGTCCTCGGTCACGAGGCGGACCTGTACAGCTCGGCCTCGTCGGCGCGGCGCTTCTTCAGCCCCTCCAGCGGCTTGCCGTCGTTGTAGATCCACTTGCCGAACTCGGCCGCGGCGCCGGCGTAGTTGCCGGCCTTGTGCAGCTTGCCCAGCGTGGACTTGCCGATCGCGCCGGTGTTGTAGTGGAACGCCACCAGGGCATCGAACTGGTCCTGCGTCGTCGGTGCATCGGCGAGGAAGCCGGACACCTCGTTGGCATAGCGCACCAGGTCGCGCTCGAACCGCGCGTCGCACTCGGCCTTGGTCCAGATCGTGCCTCGGCCGATGTCGGGGCCGGTCGATCCCCACCCGATGGTCCAGGGCCTGCCGTCTTTGCTGCCGGGGTCGGGGTAAGCCTCGAAGCGGCCGTCGGGGCGCCGCTTCGCGCAGCCCTCCCACTTGTGCATCAGGGCGATGCCCTTTGTGCCCACGCGGCGGGGCGCGGAGGTGGCGCGGGGCACGTCCACCCGGTCCAGCGCCTCGTCCAGGATGAGCACGTCACCGGGAGAGATATCGCCTTTCACGGCGCGGACTGCATCGAAGATGCTCTTGCGGGGATCCATTGTCAGTTTCCTTTCTGTCGGTCTGCCACGCGTTCGGCGGCGAGGATCGTCTGTGCGCGGTCCCGCGCCTCGGAATAGCCCTGCTGCCGCGCCTCCAGGCGCATCGCGCGCGCTTCGGCCTCGGCATGCTTCGCCTGGCACTCGGCCAGTTGTCCGCGCAGGTCCTGGATCTCTCCCTCGGCGTGATCGAGGCGGGACGACACGCGGGCGAGCTCGGCACGCAACTGGTCGATCACGAACCGGGTGTCGGCATCGAGCACCGCCTGCCGCTTGTCGAGGCGGCCGGCGAAGAACTCCATGGCCCACTTAATCACGCCGAAGCCGCCCCCTGCCGCAAAGCCGGCGCCAAGCCACCCGGGCAGCCAATTCGGGATGATGGTGAAGAAGTCGGCGGTCACGGGGTGAGAGCGACGCCGCTCGCCAGAGCCGCCGAAGCCTCCTCCGCGATGAAGTACTCGTTACCGTCCTCGCGCTCGGCCTTGAGGCGCTTGCCCTTGGGGGCGGACAGGGTGACAGATGCGAACATATTGGGGTTCTCCTAGTGTCAGTCGTTTTGCGCGCCCCAAGTGTTGCCGCCTGAGGCGTATGTGGCCGCTCCCGACTTGATGGTCATGCCGGCTTGCGAGAAGACGTTGCCCGACGCGCGGATCACTGTGGTGGCAGGGGCTGCGTCGAGGACTGGTGTTGTTGCGCTCAGAGACCCTGAGTTTCCCGTCAAGCTAATCCTCGTGGAACCAGTTACCTCGGAAGGCACTGAAAGGAGCGGGCCATTGCCGATGGCCCTCGCACCCGTCATTGAGAAGTTACCACCAGCGCTGCTGGAGACCGCAAAAATGGCACCACCAGCGACGTTAACCCTCACGTCGGGACCGCTCACGTGATTGCAGTTGGCGAAGCCACGCAGGGAAGCCTCGAACTTCCCGCCTTCGACGTGCGCGCAGCTGAGAGCCGCCATTGTGATGGCCCCGCGAGTGGCACCGCTCTTCAGTGTCTGCCAGCCATTGAAGCCGGCGATAATCGTCGCGCCGCCGCGCACGACAACTTCGTCGCCCTCCGATATATTGCCTGAGAAGGCACCAAGATATGCCGCCCCCGGCGTGCCGTCGATGCAGCGGATCGCGGTGTTGGCAGTGGACGGTTTGAGACCGGGCGATCCAGATGCCTGCCACACGGCGTCGGGACCGTAAGAGGCGTCTGTCGAGAAGAACCACTCCACCTTGTTGCGTCGGCTGGCGTTGTTCTCACAGCGGTATAATGTCTCAGTCGACTCACCAAAGCGGATGACGTTGTACATCGTGGATTTGTCCACGATCCTATTGTCGGCGAACTCGTTATCGTAGACACCAGCCGTCGTGGCACTGGCATGTGGGAAGATTGAAAGCAGAGTGGCTCGATAGATGCTCTCGGACAGGGGTAATCCGAGATCTGCGGCTTCTAGCGCATAGATGCGATTTCGCCCGACTGTGCTGAGCCGAGTGATGCCGTAAACACCGAATATCGCGACCGCCTCATCGGTGGTGTAGTGGTAGATGTCGCTGTCATCGATGAGTATTTTCTCGGTGACGTTAATGGCCACCGAACCATCGCTACAGAGGTTTCTGATCCAGATGCAACCCCCGCCACCCGCGGAGACGCGGGTGGCCCCGTAAGCGCCAGTGAGCTGGTAGAACTGACAGCGACGCACGTATCCACCATGCACTGACGCATAGAAGTCGAGCAGAGCGTCGACGTTAAAGGGCTTGCCGGTAATCGGGTTGATTGCCCGATTAGCGCGAAGAACAATTCGCTCAATGTCGGCGAACTCGACGTTTGCCAGGCCAATGAGCGAGTGGACTTTGTTCGGGGTAGTGACTACCTCGAAACCGTAGTAGCGAACGCGATCCGCGGCGACCGCGTTGTAGCTTGTACTCCAGTGCTTGTTGACGATGCAGAACTGTGAGAGCGGGTAAGCGCCCATGGTGATGTTCGAGACGTCGATCTTGCTCTTACCCGGCGTACCGAGCAGACGGCTGACGCGCACCGTTCGGGCCAGGTAGATCGTGAAAGGCGGCAGCAGGACGGCAACGCCGAACAACTCGGCGCGTGCTACCGCGACATCGAGCTTGTCACTGGTCTGCTGGGGCGTGTCGGTAGGCAGAATGCCTGTGGGGACGCCGACATTGTAGTCGAGCACATCCTGCATAGCGAGGCCTGAGGCCGTCGCGAGAAGGTTGGCACCTTTGGTGGGGTCCGCCAGATCGGCATATGTCGAACGGCTTTCAAGCTGGATTTGGGCGGCCTCGCTAACTGGCAAATCATTCGGATCATCCGGATATCCGAAGTCCTCACCTTTTCCCCAACGCCTTTTGGGCGTATAAAACGGTGGTTCATTTGTGATCTGGTAAATCCAGCGCACGCCGGGGTAAGGGCCTTCCTCGCCCTGGTCGTCGGAGTTGAAGTACGAGCCGGGATCGAGAGAGCTGATCGCCTCTTGGAGGGTCGGCTTGTAGTCGGAGCTGGTGAGAGCGCCGTCCACCTGGGTTTCCAGGACCCGAATGGCAGCACGTGCGGGGGTATCAACGTGCATGGTCACGCTCCGATCAGGTTCGCGATTGCGCTGGAAAGCGCCTCGAGCCCCTGCGCGCGACCGGGATAGCGGTCGTCGTGGCCGGGGTCGGACAGGCTGGTCACGGTGCATCCGGTCACCGGGTCCACAGTGCCGGTCTTCAGCGGGTAGCCGCTGTGCAGCGTCTGATGCATCCAGTCGGACACGAAGCGCAGCTTGTCGTCGCCGGCCGCCACCGCGTCGCGCACGGCCTTGACTTGGGCGGCGAGCACCGGGCGGGTGTTCTTCCACATGATGTCGGCGCGGTTGACCATGCCGAGGCCGCCGGCCCAGCAGACGATTTCTGCGGGCAGCCACGCGCGGCGGAACTCCGCGAGTATCGCCGGGTACATCTCGTTCATGCGGGCGACGGCGCCGGCCGATCCGACCTGCGCCACGTCGTTGTCCCCGATGTCCCACAGAACGATGTCGATGTCGGTGGGTAGAGCGAAGCGGTCCCGGTAGTTCACCAGGTCGACCCGCAACCCAGTGGCGGTCCCGCCGCCCAGCAGCGGCAACGAGCCGGGAATGACCGGCACCGCCGATCCGCTCCCGGGGTCGTTGCTGAGGAACGGGTTCGTGCGATGCCGTGTGTCGAAGACCGCGCTGGTGTAGGCCGCTGTCGCCGCCGAACCGGGGCCGAGCACCGACGTCCACACCTCGTAGGAGCCCACCCCGCCGATGTAGGGATAGGTCCCGAAGATGTTCGCGATGCCCCAGCCACCGCGGCCTTCGCCGTACTGCTGCGGCCCATCGCCATAGTTGGGACCTACGGCGTTCTCCAACGTGCCGTAGAACACGATGTTGATGTTCCACGCGGCGAGATAGGCCTTGAGGTAGCGCGCGAAGAGGGTCGCGCTATGGCTGTCGCCGAAATAGATGCACTTGATCGTCACGGGCTCGGCGAACGGCACCTGCACCACCCGCACGGGCAGCACGCGCGAGACTATCCGATGCGCGGTCTCCTTCGCCCGCAGGATCAGCGACAGTTCCTTGCCCTCGAGCCGCCCGGGATCGAGCAAGATCGTGTCCTGCGCCCTGGCGTTCGCGAATACGGGCTGGGTCCCCACGGGCAGGTCGGGCTCGGGGCCGGCCACCAGCTCCACCGTCACGTCGGCCGCGCGTTCCACCAGCCCGTTGCTCGCGATGAAGGGAAGCGCGCGGTCGCTCGTCAGGAATATTTCGTCGCCCATCAGCGGCGCGGCGTCGACGGGTGCGGGAAAGTCCGCGCCGCTGATCCAGAAGCCGGGAGTGCTGCCCACGTAATACTGCGCCTTGGTCACCTTCACCCGGTGCGGCGCCGTGATGCTGCCCATGCCGAATGCGATCTTGGCGATGCCCGCCTGCGTCGCACGGCCCGCGTAGTAATACTCCCGCACGGTGGAGCTCTTTTCGCGCAGGAGCACACCGCCCAGCTGAGGAGTGTTCAACGTATTCTCGGCCGCGTAAGTCCAGACCAGCGGGAAGCCGAACTCGCCGGGTGTCTCGGCCTCCGCGCTCCAGCGCGCGACGATGTAGTCACCGGCCGCGATCGGCGCTTCAAGGTAGTCGCCCATCATCGCCGGGAACCCCGGCTTGTTACGGATGCCCTGCGTGAAACCCTCGGCCACCAGATCCGCGTCGTCGATGTCGACCACCTCGACCCGCGACACGTCGTCGTCCGCGAACAGCGGGCCGGGATAGAGAAACGGGGCCCAGCCCACTTCCCTGCCGTAGCGGAACATGTTGGGCACCGATCCGCCCGGGACATCGCCAGCGAGCGGGCCCTTGATCTGGATGATGCGCCCGCGCCACGACACAGCCAGCACGATCTGCGTGGGGCTGTCGACCAGTGAGGTGTTGCTGCCCTCGACGTAGATCATCGCCGCCAGCGAGGCCGCCTTGCGCGCGTCGTCCGCGCTGGCCCCGCCCGAGATCTCGTCGTCGTAGGTCGAATTGTAGATCGTCAGGTCGAAGATGTGCCGGCGGATCGAGTTGCCCGTGCTGATCGGCAAGGCAAACGCGGCCCCCACGGGCGGCTCGTAGTACGGGCTGACGCCGTTGTACTTGTAGCCCAAGAAGAAGAACGCGCTGTAGTACAGCGTGCTGCCGTCCAGGATGTGGTTGGCGCTCGCCCATACGGTGTTGTTGGTCGCCCAGCTCGGCGTAATCCAGTCGTTCTCCGCGGCGCTCCATTGCGACCACAGGTCCCCCTCCAGGACGTAGACCTGCATGCCGTCGTAGCGCAGGCCTACGGGGATGCTGGCGCGGTCGCCGTAGGTGGCCAGCAGCAGCGGAATGCGCGCACCGGCCGAATGGAAGACAAGGACCTGATCGGCGACGCTGCCGTTCCGGCGATAGAGCGTCAGGCTGTCCGGCAGGACGGACGATACCCAGAACGTCGCCCCGTCGGCCACCACGGCCAGGCCGGCGGCCACGTTGGGATAGATGCTGGGCGCGCTCGCCGCCGCCAACGCCGCGGCCGCCGCGTGCCCCTGGGCGGCGCTCGCCGATCCGCCGGCCGCCAGCGCGCTCGATGCCGCCGCGCCGGCGCTGGCCGATGCCGCGGCCGCGCTGTTCGACGCGGCGGACGCGCTGCCGGCCGAGGCTGCGGCCGCGCTCTGCGCGCCGCCCTCGGCCAAGATCGCGCCGGCCAGGGCGTCCTCCGCGCGCTCGGCCGACTCCGCGGCCGAACCCGGATCGTTGGCCACGCCCACCAGCTGGTCGCCGATGCGCATCAGCACCTCGCCGGGCGCGATCTCGCCCACCGCCAGGCCGGCCTGGCCGACGTCGGCCTTGAGCGCGCGATCGACATCACGCTTTAGCGCTTGGTCGCGCAGCGCCGCGCGATCGTACCCCTCGTTGACGGGCTCCGCGAGCCAGGCGGAGCCGTTCTCGAACTGGAGATCCTGGGTGAACGATGGATCCAGAAGGATCAGGATGGTGTGGCCAGCCGCCGGCGGACTCGAGAACGTCACCGATCCGCCCGCGCCAGCGTTAATGGTGACGGTATAGGGTACCGGCGCGACATCCACGCTGGATGCATCGCGCGCCACCACTCCCACCTCAGCCGCCGAAGGCGCCGTGAACGTGAACGGGAAGACCGTCGTTACACCGTTGCCCGCGTAAGGGCCCGAATACGCGTTGTCGGTCGAAACAGCCATCGAAGCCCTGCCAGTAGTCCTGACAGGCACGTAAGGGAGGCGGCGCCAGCGTTGAATCGCGCCTAGTCGTCGATCTTGCCGGTGGAGAGTCCTTCCATCCACTCACCGAAGCTGTCCGGATCGGCATCGCCGTGGCCGAGATCGACGAGGAACTGCGCGGCACTCGCGCCCTGCCCGGGAACGAGACCGGTCCAGTAGCCAGTCGCTTCCAGCACGTCCTTCGTGGCGTGCTGGGTTTCTTCGCCTCGGGCGAATTTGCCGATGTCCCCGCCCACCCTCACCAGGCTTTCGAGCGAGCGCTGCAGGGGCGAAATCGACGTGCCGGTCCAGCCGCTGCCGCGGACCGCATTCCAGGTAGGCTCGAAGACGTCGCGCGCCACCGGGATGGGCCCCAGCGAATTGGCAAGGAGCTTGCGAGCAAGCCACTGCGTCCACCACTCGTCGTCGTCCGGGCCGGCCGGCGCCCCTACGGCGCCGCGCAGGATCTCCGTCAGCAGCGGCGGCAGGATGAGCAGGAAGAAGGCGCGCGCCGCCAGCCGCGGCATGTTGCGCGGCCGGCGGACATCCTCGCCCCGCAGGTCCCGCGCCAGGGTGCGCTGGCGCTGGTAAAAGGCCGAAAGGTAGCTGTAGAACATGGTCATCAGCTTGAGGGCCTCTCCCCACCTGCCGGTGCCACGCTGGATCGCAGCTAGATCCTTGGGGCCGGCGGCGCCCTGTGATTGGCGCACGGCCTTGTCCCCGGCATAGGCGGCATCCGCCTCGCTCATCCCCGCCACGATCGCCTTGTCGTAGGCCGCCATCCACGTCGGAACGCTGACCAGCAGGTCCAGGTAACCGATGCCATGGAAGAAGTACTTGCGACCGTCCAGCACTGCCGCAGCCGCCTTCGATGCCGGGTCCTTCAAGGCCAGGCGCGAGATCTCGGTGCGGATGTCCCGGTCCAGCGTGTTCAGGCGGTGGCGCACCTCGTCGGAGCGCTCCATCACCGCCTTGGTGTGCCCTGGGATATCCCGATAGAACTGCGCCATCGCCTTCGCCATCGCGCCCTCGCCAACCACCTCCATCGAGTTGGCGTAGCCGGCAAGCTGGGTGACCATGGTCGTGGCGCGCAGGCCCATGCCCACGGCGGTGGCATTGGCGCGCATGTAGCCCAGAAATCGCCCGATGCCCTCGTTGCCGGCGCGCTCCATCGCCCAGCTGTTCGCGACGTACTTGACCCAGGGCCGGAACTGGTTCCCGATCTCGCGTCCGACCGCAGCGTCAACGGCGCGCCGGACGCGCTCGCTCGACAGGAACCGGTTGGCAACGATCACCGCCTCGCGATGGGTGATGTCGTGGATCACCTCGCCCAGGTGCCGGTTGATGACCCCCAGGTCGAGCAGGATCGGACGCTTCACCTGCTCGTCGCGCGCCTTGGTCGAGGAGGCCCGCGTGGTCGCCTTGGTATAGCCGCCCTCCAGGATGTCCCGCTCTTTGCCTGCGTTCTCCTGCGCGCGATAATCCCGGCTTGTGTCGTATACGGCAGGGTAGTAGCCGCCCCGCATCTGCCCGTTGGTGCTGGTCGCGAACTTGCGGGCGCGCACCTTGTCCGGGGCGACGCCGTTCATCTTCTTCTCGAGCTCGGCGATGTGAGGCCATAGCGTGTCGATCTCGTCCCAGACCGACTGGACGAACTGCCACTCCTCCTTCGTCAGCGTCGCATCGAGATAGCCCATCAGGGCGCCGCCATTGAGCCGATAGCCGTCGGCGAGGCGCTGGAGGTTGCCCTCGTTGCCCACGTTCAGCGCCATTGCGAGCAGCTGCTGGCGGTTGAGCACCATCGGCCGCCCGCTCTCCACGTCGATGAATGGCAGAACCATGCGATCCTGCCATCGCGCCGCGATCTCCTTCGGCACCGCCTCGAACAGGCGCTTGATGCGGCCCTGGTAGTCCTTGACCATGTCGGCCTCGCGCGCCTGTGCGGCAGCGATCGGGCGGAACACGATGCGGTTGAAGACGCCATTGGAGTTGCCGCCATCGAGCCAGTCGAACACGGTCTCCATCTTCAGCAGCGAGGCGTCGATGCCGGCGATCCGGCGACCAAGGCTTTCCCACCACCGCGGCTGCGCAAGGTCGTCTGGCAGCTTCCCCGGAAGGTTGGCGGCCGCGTCTACCGCCTCCTGCTCGATCGCTTCCCATTCGCGCTCCTCCTGCCCGTCCAGCAGCGACTGCTTGAGGCGGCCGAGATGCAGGATCTGCTTGATGGCTTCATCGAGCATCAGGATGTCGTCGACCGGCATCCGCGACCAGTTCGTCATGCCGATCGTCGCGGCAAAGGATTCCGGCATGACGACGTCGAAGCCCTCCGCCTCCCGCGCCGCCGCCCAGGCGGCAAAGCTGCCCTTCCGGCGCTCGTAGACCTGCGACCGGCGCTTGAGATCCACGGCCTCCAGCAACATCTGCGCCTGCTCCAGGTAGTCCTGGTCAACGGCCTTGCGCGTCTTCGCCTCAGCCACGGCCTCCATGCGCTTGCGAGCGACCTCCACCTCCTCCGCTGCAGCATAGGCCTCCGCTGCCATGGCGTTGTTGAGCATCTGGAACTGCTTCTGCCGGTAAGCCTCAGCATGGTCGCCGGCCAGCAGCGCCGCCTCGGCAGCCTTCGCGGCGCGGGACGCATTGCGAGCATGGCGCACCAGCGCACCGGGAGACGCCACATCGATCCACTTGCCGGCGCGCACCTTTCCCCGCGCCCAGTCGCGTGCCACCTGATACGGCAGCGGGCCCCGGCCAGTACGGCGGCCAAGCGCGCGGATTTCCGACGAGATGACCTCCCCCAGCATCTCCGACTGCACGGCGCCAAGCGCCTCCTGCTCGATCGACCCGTCGTTCAGGGGATCGCCATAGCGGCGGTTCATCTCCGCGTCGGTTGCGGTTTCGATGGCGCGCTCGCGCATCGACCGCTTGTCGCCGTTCTCGCGCAGCTCGCGATGCACGCGCTCCGCGCCGATCAGCGCCTCGAGCATGGTGGTGGCGGAGGGATACCCCGCCAGCTCGGCGATGTTCTCCGGGTTCACGCCCCCATCGACGAACAGCGGAGGCACGCGGCGCGGCAGCAGGTCGAGCGCGTCGAGGCCAAGGCGGTCGACGATCCACTCCTTGCTGATGCGGCTGCCGTCTCGCCTTGGGTCCATGGCCGCCAGCGCCCGGAAAAGCGGGCTGGCGTCAATCCTGCCCTCTTCCTCTGCGCGCACGGCGCGCCTGGCTTCACGGTATCGTTCCGTCTCCCGCCGACGGATGGTCGACATGACCCGTTCCAGCAGCTTCGCATGCGCGGCGGCGTTCGCATCCTGCGCCTGCGCCTGGTAGGCCGCGAACTCGGCCTTGCTCATGCCCGCTTCGGCGGCATCCTTGAACAGCTCCTCGATGCCCTGCCGTTCGCGCGCCGCGGCGATCTCCTCGTCGCTCGCCAGCATGCGGTCGAAGACCTCGCGGATCTCCGGTGTGATCTCGCTGCGCAGCTGCGACACGGCCTTGTAGATCGAAAGCATCCACTGCCGCACGTTCTCGAAGATGCGGGTCAGCGCCGTGGTTGGCGCCTTGCCTTCCATGAAATACCGCTCGATCCCGCGTGCGAACAGCTCGTGGGCCCCGACCGGGATCACCCCATCTTCGCCGATGGGGTGGCCGGAATGCGCGAACCATGAACGCACCGTCTCCCAGTCGGCACGCAGCTGGTCGGGGGCATCGTCGAGCGCAGCGTCGGCGGCAAGTTCCTCCAGCCACGTGTGCCCCAATTCGTGGATAGGGGTCGACAGATCGCGGCCCTTGAACAACTCAATGACGCGGCGGTTCTCTTCGAACACCACGCGGCCCCGCGCCTCCTGGAATAGCTGCCGCCCCTTGAACGCATCCACCGCTTGCTGTACGGTGAAACCGGCTGCGGCCCCCGTCGCCTGCCTTCCGAGGTCCTCGGACCGGAGATTGAACGCGGGGGTCGTGGCCGCCTCAAATCCCTCAACCTGATACTGGCGAAGATCGCCACCGCCCTCCGGCCGGTACAGCACCAGACGCACCGCCGTCGGCACTCCCCCGATATCGGCCAGCGCGACGGCATGAGTATAGGTGCGATCCCCATCCTGTCGCTGGGCGAACGGCACCGCGACGCGGACGATGTCAGGCATGTTAAGCGCCACGCCGTAGCGCATCGCATCGTCGGCGAATGCGGGCTTCGAGAAGATCGCCTTGCGGGCGCGGTTGAACACCACCGCCTCGCCGGTGGCAAGCTGGGCAGTCTCGCGCTTCACCTCCGCATCAAAACGGCGCGCGGCTTCCGCCATCGGCAGATCGACCGGAGCAATGGCGATGGGCGTCAGCACGACGTCGCCATGGAACTGCACCGGCAGACTCCGGCCGCCCTTGTTCTCCTGCGACTGATAGAAGCTGCGGCCGGATGCGGCGCCCTGATCCGACATTGCCTCGACCGCGTCGCGGATCTCGTCGTCGGTCATGTTGGCAGGGGCGAAGCCAGCACCCTCCAGCGTCTCGCGCAGATCTTCGGCGGAGGCGCGGACATCATCGGTCCGCGTCTCAGCGTATATCGGGCGGCCCGCCAGTTCCTCGCCGATGGCGTCGAGCAGCCGCTGCGTGTCCAGCGTGGACGGCCCCTGTTCGCTCTCCAGGTTGGCAAGGTCGGGAAAGTACCCCGCCGTGATCGCGGCCTGCAGGGTGTTGTCGAGCCCGAAGTCGCCCATGCCGGACGTGCCGCCCACTATGTCACCCTGCCGCGGGTCGAAGCCGGTGATGTAGCGAGACGGCACGCCCATGGCGGCAAGATCGCCGCCGACATCGTTGACGCCGCCGCGCTGGCGAATGAACTCCAGCAGCGTCGGGCCCGCGCCATATTGAGCAGGGCCGCCGGTGCGCAACGCGTTGATGACAAGGTCCAGCCGGTCCGCGCGCACCGCCTCCGCCACGCCCTCTGGTAGCACCTGCCGCACGACAAGGTCATCCAGATCGTTCGCGCCAAGCTCCATTCCCAGCCGCTGCGCTCTGGTCTGGGCGCGCTGGACGGCGATCTCGGCATATTGGCGCGCCACTGGCGAGGTGAAGCTCTGGCCGAACATGCCTGCGACGCGATCGACGAGCGCCTCGCGCGTGGTCCGTTCCGCCCGGTCGGCCCTCTCCGTCTGGGCCAGGTCGTCCGCTGCGGCGGCGATGACATCGTCCATCGCCTCTTCGAAGGTCTGCGCCTCGCGCGTGGACATGCCACCTTGCGTCAGCCGGACGTCATCCTTGATCGCCTCCCATGCCGGCGTGCCCACGACATCGGTCAGGAAGTCCTCGATCGGCATGACGACGTCGCCGCCACTGATCGCCGCCGCCTCCGCATCGGTGGTGCGCAGCGGATCATTGTCCGGATCATACGACTCCGACTGGTTGAACGCGCGGATCGCCTCTCCGGGGATGAAGACGGAGGTGGAGCCTGCTTCGTTGGCGTGCTCACGCATCAGCGTGCGGAAGCTCTCCGGATCACGCTCCTTGAGCTTCGAGGCGCCAGCCGCCTTGGCCGCCTTGTCGAGGAACGTCCGTTCGCGCCGAGCCTGCCGGGCCTCGCTGACCCGGGCTGCGACGGAAGCGGTGGCGTCGGTCGCGCGCTGCGCGGCGCCGATCAGGGCCGTCGTTGTGCCGGCGCCACCGATGACCGCCAGCGAGGTCTCGACCGCTGCCTCGGGGCGCTCCTCCGCGTATTGGCGGAAGGTCTTGTTCTTGTTCTCGGGCAGGTACGCCCAATCGGCGAAGTCCTGCACGACCGTGGCGACGTTCTCGCCAACGAACTCCTGCCCCAGCTCCTTGACGAAGGCCTTTCCCCATGGCGTCTTGCGGCTGATCAGATCCACGAGTGTGCTGGCCGGCAGTCGCTCGGTAAGAACCTCGGTTCCTCCCTGGATGATGCCGTACCGCAGCGCATCGGGGGCGGCGCGGCCCTGCGTCAGCGCTTCCTGATAGGCGGACGCTCCCGTGGTCCCGCCCATCATTCCAGCCGCGATGCCGGGCGACCGCGTGACTGCGCCGACCCCGAGCGCGGCTACGCTCAGGGGGATGCTCTCGATACCCTGCAGAATGCCTGACGAAACGTAGCCTCGCCCCGTCGGTCGCGCTGCGTCGGCACGACGCGTGTACTCCGAAGCGTACGCCGCCTCGCGGTCGAGGATTGCGCGACCGCCGCTCGGGTTGGCGAATGGCACGATGAGCTCGTCGATGGACCGGAACAGGTCCGTGATGCCCTTGGCGCCGCGGTTCATCCCGGCCTCGAAGGCGCCCGGAATGCCGCTGACGAATCCCTTCAGATCGGCCCAGGCCGAGCCGAGGAGTCCGAGGCTGTCGGTGTCGTCCGACGCCATCGCCGCGCCGCGTGGGTTCTGCGCCGCCCAGCGACCCACGGCCTTATCGCGGCCGGCGAGATCTACCATCCGCCGGACCTGCAGAGAGCGTTCCGCCATGTCCTCATTTCCCATCACGTCGATGATGGGGGAGCGCGTCTCGCGGGCAATCTTCTCGGTGCGGGCGACGGCGTCTGGCGGCGGCGCAATCGTCAGGCCATCGCGGATTTGCTCATCACGCTGACGAGCTATCTCGCGGTCAATCCACGTGCTGGTGGTCGGGGCGGCCGAGGGCTGACGCGACGTGCGCGCCCCGGGAAGGTAGGATTCCAGTTCGGGGAACGGTGTCGACATAGGGCCTCGCTTGACGAGGTGACCCTATGGGCGGCATTCACTGCGTTGAATCGCGAGGAAGGTGTATGATCGAGATCATCGACGATGTCCCGTACGAAGAGGCCATGCGCGCAATCGCGAACCGCAAATACCATATGATCGTGGACCGTGGCCTAGCTACCAGTGCTTTCGGAAGCTCGGGCTCGCGTCTGACGAATATAGTCTTTCTGCCGTATTTTTTCGTAGCCGGCGCAATAGTAGCTATCTTCTATAGCTGGGTCTTGGCCATTGCCTGTCTCGCACTTGCTTTCCTCTCATTTAAGCTGCTACGAAACGTCGCGATTGGCTGGGTGCGCAGGCGAGCTGTCCGAGATCCGGCTCTGTATGAGATCTTCGCGCGCAACCGCGTCGTCTGGTTCACGCCTGTGAAGCTACCTTAACTCCCGGGTTTCCCCATCGCCTCCCAGGCCTTCTGTATCTCGTCCTCGCTCGGGTCGCGCCCATTGGCAGCTCGGAAGCTGCGTACGATGATACCGCGATAGTTGGGCGACAGCACCTCACTCGACCGTTTCGTGCCGCCGTCCATGCCGAAGACGGAACCGACCATTTTCACTGACCGCGTCGCATCACGGAAGAGGCGATCATAGTCCGCGTCGCTTAGCTCCTTCTTCCCCGCCTCCTCGGCCGCGCGCGCCTCCATGTATCGCCGGATGCGGAATCCTTCGGTCGGATTCTGATCGACTTCGACGCCAACCCACTTCTTCGCGCGCGTGATGGCGCCATCGATCTTGCTGCGCAGGTCGAGCGCCTTGGGGTTGCGGAGATCCTGCTGCGCTTTCACTTGCGCCGTGGCCAGTTCGTCGTATTCCGCGGGCGTCATGTAAGGTCGGTACTTCGCCAGGTTGAGCCCCGCGAACTTCGCCTGATCCGCGATGCCGCCCGCTGCCATGCGGTGCAGCGCGACCACCTCATTGCCGTTCGCTTCAGGCGGCCTCGGCTCCAGCAGCCTCTTCTCGATGTTCCGGAACTGGATCTGCTGCGCCGGCGCGAGCGAATTCCAGGTGTCTCGCGGGATCATCGAGGTGCGGAAGTTGTCGCCGGCACTGGCGAGCACCGAGGTGGCGCTCTCGTCGGCTGCGCGCCGCTGCTCCGCCAATAGCCCTTCGTCCGTGGACATGCGCTTCGTCCACACGTTCTTGACCCGCTTGGTTGCCTCCGGGCTCCACCCTTCCTCAGCCGCCTTCTTCTCGATCGTGTCGAAGACGGCGGCCTTGTCCCACGACCGGGGGGCGTTGTCGTAGCTGGCTGCGCCGCCAAGCCAGCCCTTGGCCTTCTCCTTGTGGGCGCCCAGGATCTCGGCAACATGGGTGCGGACCGTGCGGTTGCCGTCGCTGGCGTTGTAGCGCCCGGGTTGGCCGGCGTTGATGGTGGAGTAGAGGTCCATCACACCCATTCCGCGCTTGAACCCGCGATCCTCAAGGAAGTCGCCGACGGCCTGCGTCCATCTCTGGGGGTCGGAGGACTTGTCGATGCCGTATTTCCGGCGCTCCTCGGGCCCGAACTGGATCAGGCCCATGTAGCGGCCGCCTTTGCCGCCCATGATCGTCGGTGAAAAGGTGCCGCCCGTTTCGTAGGACATCACCGCCGCCACATCGGAAGGATCAAGGCCAAAGCGTTTGGCGACGTTGATCGCCACACCCTGCCATGGCCCGGGCGGGGTCCCGGCCGGGCCAACCCCTTCGATCGGCGCGACTTGGATCAGGTCCGCGCGGTAGTCGTCGACGCGCTCCTGCAGCGGCCCCTGCATGCGCTCCAGCATCTTGGTGTAGAGATCGCTGGTCATCTCGTCGCGGTAGGCAGTCAGGTATTGCCCGACCTCGTCCATATCGGGATCGGGGTGCGCGAACATGCGGTCGAGCACGCCCCCGTGCATCTTGGAAAGCGCTGCCTTCTCGGCCACGGCGTAGGCGGCGGGCATCGCTTCTTCGTCGAAGCCGTCGAACTGCAGCTGACGGCGCACGCTGTCGCGCAGCTGCAGCCCCGACTGATCGCGGAACTGCGGGCTGTCGGAGGAAACGGCCGCGTCGATCAGCGAATCCTGCTCCACCTGGAAGCTTGCGCTCGTCTCGGCCCGGCTCTCTCCGAATGCGTGGCTTGCGCCCATGCGCCGGGCCGTGCCGTCGATCTCGACCAGCCCCTGCTCGATCATCTGGCGCATGCGCGGCGATGTCGCCGAGTTCATGACCTGGCTCCGGATCTCGTCGAGGCCTTTGTCGAACGCCTCCTGCCCCGCGCGGGCAGCGCCCAGCTTCAGCCCCTTGTACTGGTCGAGCGCCGATGCGTACTGCCCCCTCGCCTGGGCGAGCGCGAGGCGAGACTGCGTCTCGTCGTTCTCCAGGTTGATGTGATCCTGCGTGTCCGCCAGCTTGGCCAGACCGGCGAAGCCCTCGGCAAGGATGCCAGCCGCGGTCGGGCCACTCGGGGCCTGGAAGCGCTCGCCGGTCGTGCGGACGGGCCGGACCTGCCCGGGCTCGTAGTTGGGTACGCGGGGCACGTCAGTAGATCCCGTCGTAGCCGCGATCGTACGTCTGGGCCGGTTTCATGTTGGAGTACTGGTTGGCCACGCTCAGCAGCGAAGAGCCCGCATCGAATGCACCCTTGATAAGGGCGGCCGTGCCGGCCTGCCGCGACGCGCGGGCCTGCCCCTTGTAATTCGAGCCGGCGATGTCGTGGCCGCGAAGGTTCTCCGCGCCCTGCCGGTAGATGCGGTCGACGTCCTCGCGCCCCAGCATCTCGGTGTCGTCGACCACGGCCGCCGCCGTGCCGAAGTCCACCCCCACGCCGCCCGCGGCCGCGCGGGCCCGCTGCGCGCCCTTCATCTGTCCGATCTTCCGGTAGTGGTCGAGCGCCGCCTCCCGCGTGTTCTGCAGCTCCTGCTGTCCGGCCTCGCGTTCCATGGCCGCGTTGCGGTCGGCGATCTTCGCCTGGAAGCGGGCCTGCGCATTCGCGGCCAGTGCGCCGGTTGCAGCGCTGCCGGCCGCCATGACGCCGGCGATGATGGGGAGTGCCGCAGGACCGCACATCAGCCTCTCACCTTCTCGAAATGCCGAAACTCGACGCCACGTACGATCACTGTGTCCTCCTCGACCTCGAACCCCCAGCGCTCGAGCAGTCGGATCGCGCGGGGGTTGCGGGCCGACACTACGTTCCGCAGCCGCCGGCATGAATCGCTCAGCCGCGAGACGAACCCTGGCCCCCACATCATTAGCTCGCGACCATGGCGGTAGACCTCGTCGGTTCCCAGGAACCAGGGCGTGCCGATGCCGCCGATGAGATCCTCGATCACGACACCGAACATCGCCTCCGGCCGCCCATCCACCAGCGCAGTCCAGGCGCGCGTGCTCGTCGCATGCGCCAGCCGCAGCGCCTCCTTGCCGGTCCGACCCATGGCCTCGCATTCCTCGCGGTCGACGGCGCGCATCCGGTTGGCGATCGTGTTGATGTGCCGTCGCTCGGCCGGCACCACGGCAACGCGACTACGCACCGTGAAGAACCACGTCGGGGGCCACGCCCAGGACCGTCAGCGGCAGCGGAGCATCGGAACGCACCCACACGCTGATGCCGTCGGTGGTCTTGTTCTCCATGGTCACCACGTAGTCGCCGGTCATGAGATCGTCGGGCGCCCCGTAGGCTTCGTCCACGCGGCTCTTGATGAGGTTCAGGTGTGCGGCATCGATCCCGGCGTAGACCGACCGGCTGTCGCGGAGGGTCAGCACCGCATCGCCGGTCTGCTGGATCCGGCCGACATTCCACCCGCTGCCGGGCACGTTCATGCGCAGCGGCAGCGTCTCGATGTCCGCCGTGTACGGGATGCCGAACGTCACCTTCCGGGCTGTCGGCTTGACAGCGGGCAGCGTGACCGTGCCGTTGGTGACGGTCAGGTTGTAGACGGCAACACCATCGACGAGGCCCGCCACGGTCCTCCCCTCCAGGTGCCACAGCCCTGAGAACGTGGCCTGCGCCTCTTCCAGCTCCGCAGAGACCGCGCAGTCCAGATAGACGCAGTCCGACACGTCGGCCCACAGGTGCGGCGCCAGCCGCTCTACGAAGCGGCGGCTAACCCCCTGCACCTCGCGCTCGACGATGAAGTAGACGCGGTCCTCGCCGTCTTCCGAGATCGAGATGCAGTCGAGGAACCTGCCGTCCGTCTCGCATAGGGTCCAGCCCCAGACGTTCTGCTCCTGCTCCCAGGTGAAGCACAGCAGCTTGCCGTCGGACCGGCAGGCCCAGATCAGCGAGCGCGGCTCCTGCGCATAGCACCAGGAGACGATGTCGAGCCCCTCGAAGAAGTGGGGCGAGAAGATGGACACGTCATTGGACTTCTGCCCGTCGACGTCGAACGAATAGAAGATGGTGCGCACCGCGTTGCCGACGCTGGGCCGGTAGAACACCACGTTGTCGACGACGATCGCCGGCAGCCGCGAGGCGCCGCGCCCGATCTGCCGCTTCACCGCAGGCGGCGCGTTGCCGGTCAGGATCCCGCCTTGCCCATCTCCATCCACCGTGAAGATCGAATCCGACGAGAGCGCCAGCAGGCCGGTGGTCGAGACGAGCTGGTTGATCGAGTTCACGCGCCCCGCCACGATCGTGAAGGACAGGCTGTCGTTCTCGCGCAGGGGCTGCGAACGGTCCATGTTCTCCAGCTCGGCGCCGCGCGCGGCCCAGACGCCGTTGGGCACGTTGCGCGTTCGAGCCCAGAGCGAGCGCTGTTCGAACAGGGTGACGGTCGAGGGATAGTCCGCGGCGGTCTCGCCGAAGGGATTGAACGCCTCGGGCGGGGCCTGGTCGAGCGCGGGGCCAATGTTGTCGTCCCGAAACGTCGTGCCGGCGGTGGTGCCGATATAGCCGAAAAACTGGGAGTTCTCGGCCTTGTAGACCTTGTACCGATCGGCGCCGGCCGCCGCCGCCCAGGTGATGGTGTTGTAATTGCGCTTCAGCGTGAGATCGTTGGTGGCCGTGGCCTTGTTCGACGCCCGGCTTTCCAGTCCGTTCTCGTCGACGGCGGTGATGCAGTAGGAGGCCGGCTGCGGGAACAGGTTCTCGCCATCGTTCTCGTCATCGACGTTGGGCATGCTCGCGACCACCGCGCAGCCCGTCGGCGCCGAGAGGGACGGCCCGAAGGTCACCCCGATGAACTCCCAGGACGTGTGCCCCTCTCGAACCAGCTTGGCCGGCGGATGGTCGAGATGGGCAAGGTACATCGTGTCGGCGGTCTGCTCGAAGTCCAGCTCCGCCAGCTCCACGCCGTTGTAGGACGATCCGACCTGGTAGACGCGCGAGACCCCCATCAGAGCGGCTCATCAATCGGCTCGAGGCCGCTCTTGCCGGGGCGCACGATGACCGGAGGCGTCGGAGGCGGGACGACAGGCGGGACGACAGGCGTGTCGGGGTCGGGCTCGGGCGCACTCGTGCGCGTGATGCCGCCTGCGGCCGCTGTGAACGGCGGCAGGCCGCTGGTATCCGCGTCGATCGTGAAGCTGTTGGCGCTCGAAACGGACACGACCCGCCAGATGCGTCCGTTGAGCAAGGCGCCGATCTCGCCCGCGATACCGGAGAGATAGACCCGGTTGCCGGCCTCGTAGCCGTGAAACGCCGCGGTCACCTGCGCCTGCGCTGCATTCGTCACGTTGGTGATCGCCAGCTCGTCTTCGACGATCCTGCCACCCATCGCGAGCGGCGCCATGTACCCCTGCCCCATCTCCAGCGCATAGGTCTGGGTCAGCGAGAACTGGAACGGCAGTAGGCGATTGGGCTTGCTGGCGTCCAGCACCTCGCCGACGAGGTGCGTGCCCGGGCGTTTCGCCAGGCCTCCGTACTTGAGCACCATGACGTTGCGCGCGCGGCGCACCGCCGATTGGTAGGCGTCCACGTCGAAGCGGCCGTGGAGATGAGGGGCGAGCTCGCCCTTGGAGAAATTCGGCTGTGAGGCACGGAAGTTTGGCATCAGAGCAGGCCCAGGCGCGCCAGCTCTGCCTCGGAGGTGTAGGCCACCTGCCGCTGCGTCATCTTGTTCTCCTCGTGGGCGATCGCCGCAGCACGCGATTCGCGAGCCAGCGGAATGAGGGCCTGCTTCACCTTCGGGTCCTTGGTGAGCGGCATGGAGATCCGGACCGCCAACTCGTTGACGAAGGCCTCCTGCATCAATGCTCCCAGTTCGGCCGCCTGGAGGCTGGCCGCGGTGTAGATCAGCGTCGCCGTTTCCACGTTGCTGTAGATCTTGCCGCCTTCCAGGAGGAAGCGCAGGCCTTGCCCCTCCTGCGTCGGGAAGTTGTACGGCCCGCCCTCCGGCAGGAAGTGCGCGTCATCAGCCTGTCGCCGGATCGCCAGGGGCGTACCCATGTCGGACGGCTTGGCGTAGGCGTGGAGCCATTCCGAGGGGCGATCGTTCGGCAGCTCCGCCAGCGCGACGCGGCGTCGGCCGAGCGGCATTTGGTCCGACCACGCGATCATCTCATCCAGGAGCGGCTGCGCGAAGCGAACGCACTGCTTGGCCTCCGGGGATGCCTCATTCAGGCTGGCGATCTCGCCCTTCGCGATGTTGGCGAGCGCCCGGTTGCAGAGTTCGATCAGGCTGGCCATGGCGCGGGTGTACGGCGCGGTCCCTGGGTGTTGAATCGCTACGGCTCGAGGGCTGCGATCCGGGCCTCATGATCGGCAGCGGCCGCTTCCAAGGCGGCAATGCGGGCTTCATGGTCGGCGATGGTTGCCGCCTGCGCCGAGACGAGCGCCTGCAGCGCATCGATGTCCGCCTCCGCGAACGCCAGTCGCGCCTCGACATTGTCGGTCCGGGCCTCCACCGCCGACACGTCGTCGGCAAGCAGCCCGATCTCGATGCCAGAAGCGGCGCGGACCGGCCCCGGTGTGACCTGCTCGCGCCGCTCTGGAATGCGGGACCTGTTGAGGGGGTTGCCTTGCTTCTGGAGCATTGCGAAGTCGGCCCGGGCGGGAGAAGGCGCCCGGGCCTCCCCGTCACTTGCCGACGGCAGCGGCGCGCAGCGCGGCGGCAAGATCCTTCTGGCTGACGCCCTCGAACGGAACGCCCTTCTCCGCGGCGATGGCCTGCAGGGCTTTCAGATCCAGCTTGTCGTAGTCGGGATCCTGGCGGCTGTTCGGGTCGGCCGCGACGCGCGCCGCCTTCTGGCCGGCCTTCTCTTCGCCCACCGGTTCCATCCACGATCCCTTCGGAGCCGTCGTGGTGAACGTCTCGCCGGCGTTGATGTAGCGCTTGCCGTCGAAGCCGTCGGCGGTGGCGCGGTACGTCTTGGGGGTTGCTTCCTTGGACATCGCAGTGCCTCCGATCAGAAGTTGGTCTGGCGGGCGGCCACGACGCCGGCCGTGATCGCGCCGGTGGTCGGCGCGGTCCCGGTGATGTCGTAGTAGAGCCGCACGTAGCGCTCGTTGGTTCCCTCGACGAAGCCGTCGGGGAACTCGAGCATGCCGCCGGCCAGCTCGGCCAACAGGTAGGTGCGCTCCGCCACGGCCTTGGGCGAGCCGAAGGCCGGGTCGTTGTCCACCTGGAGGACCAGGCGCAGCGACGTCAGGTTGTTGAAGGCGGCTGCAACCATGATGGCCAGCGGAACCTTGCAGTCCCCCTTGCCGATGTCGCGAACGAGAGCCACCGCGGAGCCGAACGGCGTGCCGGTGGCGCCCAGGTCGATGATGTTGGTCGACGGTGCGTCCGCGGTGATGGCCTGGCCGTCGCTCAGCAGCGTCTGCTTGTCGAAGATCATGTGAGTGCTCCTTTCGCTACCGGCGTCAGACGACGCGGGCCTCGGTGTTGAGGATGCTGTCGGTCTCGCGGATCGGGAGGCCGCGCCAGGTCGTCAGCATCTGGCCGTCGATCCCTTCCGATTCGGTCAGGCGAACGCCCTTGTTGGGGTCGCGCGACTGGCGATCGAGCCGAGCCATGACCGTACGGTTCATGTAGATCACCGTGCGCCCGGTGCTGCCCATGTCGAACTGCGGATCGCCGGTGCTGCGATCATAGGTCCGCGTGCCCTGCAGCTTGTAGTAGGCCGAGATCATCAGGTCGTTGATGTCCGTGCCGTTGATGTCCGACACATCGATGTTCGCGATGCGCGCGTTGTAGCGCCAGTCGGCGACAGCCGTGCCCACGTGGTCCGTGAAGATTTCTTCCTTCACGTAGTAGGGGTTCATGTTCTCGTCGAGCGTGCGCTGCTCGCCCTTGTCCTCGCGCTGGACACCGGCCGGAATGCCTTCGGGCGTGATGAGCGAGGTGGCGTGGTCACCCCAGGTGACGAACCAGATCGAGGTGTTGTCGGAACCGGCGCCGCCGCCGTCGACAATCTGCGACGAGGCCTTGCCCTGCGTGAGCGAAGAGTAGCGCGGCGCCAGGCCGTGGAACTTGCGCCCGTTCACCGACACGTCCGAGTAGAAGAACGTCTTCTCGAACTCCTGCACCATCGTCTCCAGGTGCGGGGTCGCGTACATCATGCGGATCGCCTCGGGATCCTTGGAGATGTCGAGCAGGCGCGTGTCCACCGACGAGCGCCCCTGCAGCATGCCGGTGGTATCCTCCACCTGCGTGTAGCCGGCCTTGCTCTGCGGGATGCCCTCGTAGAGCGCCGTCCATGCGGCCGTGGGCAGGCCGGTCAGCACCATGTGCTTGTGCTTGGTGCCCTGGTTGCAGGTGATGACGTTCGCGTCGGCCTTGACCGGCGAGATCTTCCGAAGAGCGTTCACGACGACGGCCCGCGCCATGTCGCCAGCCTTCAGCGCGTCGATGAGCTGGATATAGGTGTTGCCAATGGTGGCCATCGGTTAATCCCCCTTCTTGGGATACAGGATGTCCTTCGCGGACAGGGTGGACGCTCCCGCGCCGGAGCGCGGGAACCCGTCCTCGGAGATCATCTCGCCAAGCGAGCGCAGGACGCGCGCCATGCCGGGATGATTGCCGAAGCCGGTGTCGGTGAGCGCCTGGCGAAACTCGTGGCCCTCGGTGAACCCGAGAGCATCGAGCGCCTTGGCGCTGAGGTGCAGTGTCTCCTCGAGCCGCGCGCCACCGAGTTCGGGATCGGAGCGGGTGGCCTCGGCCCAGTCGGCCTTCTGCCTGGCGCCCGCATCGACGATGCCCTGCAGCGTCGAGTTGGCGACCCGGTCGCGGAACTTCGCCGCCTCGGGCATGAGCTTGTTCGCCTGCTCGTTCGACAGGCCCAGCTCCTTGAAGACAGGTGTCGCCTCCTCGACCGCGGTGGCATCGAGCTCCAGCCCTTCCACCGACAGCTCGTAGGCCTCCGGCACGACATGCTCGGGCGCCGGCGGCGTCTCGGCGGCACGATCGGCAGGCGCCTGCGGGTCAGCGGGTGACTGCGGCGTCGGAGCCGCGCCATCCTTGTTCGCCACCGCATCGCCAAGGAGCGAGGTCTCGGCCTCGGCCGCCTCCGCCTCTCCCGCGGGCGCGGGCGGGGCCTGGTCTGCGGCGGGCGGCTCGGTGGCCGCAGGGGCCGGGCTCGGCGACGGGGCCGGCGCTTCGGCGGTGCCGGCGTCGTGATCGGGCGCGCGCAGCAGGCGGCCACGCTGGCGCTCGATCGAGGTCGGACGAATGCCCGGGAATGCCACATGGGCCGCAGGGCTAGTCATCATCGCCGATGTCGGCATACCGGTCATACTTGGGCGCTTTGTCACGGGACTTCTCCTTGGGGTCGGGGTTCATCGCTTCGCGGATCGCAGCATCGATCGTGGCCAGCGCCCCGGCAGTGCGGAGCGGTTCAGGCTGGCCTTGCTCGATCATGAGCAGGATCTCGAACCCCAGGCTCCGGCGCCCCTCGATGTAGCTGAGGTCGCGCTGTATCGGCCCATGAGCAGGGCCTTCATGGCTGAGGATCCCGGCGCTTTGAATCGCGGCGAAAAGGAAGCGTCGAAATGGTGCCTGGGCGAGCAGATGCTCAGCGTCCTCGCGGGATAGCTCCACCATCACGCCCCCAGCATCGCGTCGAGGGCGGGTCGCCCGCTGATGTCCGTCTCCGAGAGGAGCCGCGCCGCGTCGGCGCCGTCGCGCACGGCCGGCATCATGGCCGCCGCCTGCGCCATCTGCTCCTGCTGCGCCCGGGCGGCGCGGATCTGCTCGACATCCTTGGGGTCGCGCATGATGCGGCCCGGCACGCCCAGCCGGTCGTAGTACTCGCGCAGCGCCTCGTCGGTGTTGACGTTGTCCATCACCGACGGCGCCGCGGCAGCAAGATTGCCGGCCATGCCGAGCGCGCGCTCGATCTGGCCCGCGCCCACGGCGCGCTGCATGCGCGCCAGGATGGAGACGAACTCGACCGTGATGCTGGCCCCGCCGAGCTCGGCCAGCGCGGCCGGCGGCGGAGGCAGCAGACGCCCACGCCACATGATCCCCCAGACCCGGTCGATGGCGACGTGCAGCTTCTCGCCGTTCACGCTGTCGATCGTCGGGCCCAGCTGGGTGAGCTTCTCCTCGTTGCGGCTCGCGATCTCCTCGATGTTGCGGGGCTGGATGCCGCGCATGTTGGTGATCGCGTTGAACAGGTCGGCGTAGGAGGCGCTGTCGACCTGGAGCTTGACCTTGTCGATCTTGCCTTCGATCGCGGAAATGACCTGATAGGGCATCTGGTACGCAGGGAATGCCGTATACTGGTCGAGGCTACCGACGCTGACGTTGCGGCCCGGCTCGCCGGTGACGCGCACCCCCTGCTTCACCAGCATCTCGGGCTTCACCAGCTTGTCGGTCGCCTCGTTCAGCCGCTTGGAATGGAACTGGAGCTCGCGCAGCGCGGAGAGCGCCTCCATGCCCGGAGAGACGCCGTAGGTGTCGCCGCCCACCGTGCCCCACCTCGGCGCCCAGAACGGCTGTTCGTTGTAACCGCGCACGTCGATCATCTCGTCGCGCGGGGCCTCGGGCAGCCAGTATGCCGAGACCCACGGCTTGGAGCCGAACCGGCGCGGGTCGTATTCCCGGTTGGGCTCGATCAGATTGTAGTAGGTGAAGACCTGGTCGCTGCGCTTTCCGGAATAGGCCTGCCGGACCAGCGTGGGCGCCTTGCTGCCGAACGCCTGCACCATCTGCCGCGCGGTCATGGTGCACTCGCGCACCAGCGTGTCCGGCGTCAGCGCATCCGACAGACCGATCCAGTACTCGCCGGCGGTGAGCGAATGGCAGACTGCGCCAGCGGTCGCGTGCTCGACCATCACGCAGCCCTCAGTCCCGAACAGGCCCATCTCCGCGTAGCCGGACTTGGCCGCGGCGTAGAAGTTGGTCCGCGCGAGGAAGGCGTACATCGCCTTCTCGCAGTCCGAGAGCCACGCGCGCACGCCGGGCAGCTCGTTCAACCCCTCGTCGGCGAGCTTCAGCGTGAACCAGGGCGCCGACGACGGCGTCAGGCCGCTGGTCATGCCGTTGGCAAGCGTGCGGAAGGATTCGATGCCGTGCGGGTCGAGCAGGCGGCTGTTGCGCATCCGGCGCCTGGAGCCCTTGTTCTGCTCGGAGGCCAGGAAGCGCGAGCGTGCGGGCTGGGCGAAGCGGGCAATGTCGCGCCACTCCGCCTCGTAGTCCTGCCGCACGCCCTTGAGCGCTTCGAGGCGGATCCGGCAGTGTTCCCGCAGGCTGGTCATCAGCCGAGCGTCGGCGTCCCTACCGTGGGTGAGCCCACCGTGCCCTGGGGCGACGTCATCAGGCCGGCGATGATCGCGCGGCGCTGGCGGTTGTTCTGGGTCGAGCCCTCGGGCGCGCCGTTGTCCGGCAGCTTCATCGCCTGCCGCTCGGGCACGCTCGCGATGTCAGGGGTGCTGGTGCAGATGGTGGCCTCCTGTGGTCAGGAGGCGGTATGCAGCCGGTCAGCCGGAGGTTGAATCGCGCGGGCCTACCACTCGTCGTCGCGTCCGAAGCCGATCGGGCGCGGCAGCCGCCAAATCTCGTTGCCGCTGGCATCAAGCAGCCCAGTCCGCATGGGCTCAGGCATATCGGCGAGAGGCACGGGTTCCAGGCGCTCGCCCTCCCACCAGTCACAGTCCGCATCCGCGCGAGGGCGAACGATGTAGCGCGGCATGCTCAGAGCCCCCTGTACGGGTCGTACTTGGGCTGGGACGGCTCCGGGCACGGCGGCATCGGTGCGCCGCCCGTGGCGCGGAATCGCTTTTCCAGCGCGCCGATGTTGTTCACCACCCACTGCCGCTCGTAGCCGAGCGACGGCAGGGATCTCAGCCACGCCTCGAACGCCTGGTCAGAGGTCTGCATAGGGGTCGTATCCTCCGGAGCCGTAGTTTTCGGGGTTCACGTAGCCAGGCACATGCCGCGGCGCGATCGGCTCCGCGAAGGTGACGGCCAGAGCATCACCGTCGTCGGGTGAAGGCAGGCCGCGCTTCTTCATGTCCTTCTTGCGCTCGAGCTGGATCGACACGTCGTCGCCGCCGAAGCTGTAGAGCGGATTGGTCAGGTCGTCCTTGAGCCCCTGATCGTCGGGGATGGCGCCGCCGTTCAGCCACTCGCGCATGTTGGTCCAGATCTCGGCCCGCTTGTTAAAGACGTTGGTCGGGCTGCCATTGTACATGGCCTGACGGACCTTCGTAGACCCGAACCACACTTCGAACACCGGCGTGTCGGGCAGCAGCTGGCGCAGGCGGTCGATGATGGCAGCGCCGATGTTGCCGGCGTCGACGAAGATCGCATCGGGATGCCACTGCTGCGCCTGGAGGACGATGTCGCCGGCGACCAGCATGCTGTTCTGATGGTGCCAGCGCTTCCACGGCCGAGACCGGGCATCGCGCCCGCAGCGGATGGCAAGCGTCGAGTGATCGTCCCCGAAGCGCGCGCAGTCGACGCCGAAGATCACCGGGTCGGACGCAAGCCCCGGCGAGATCTCGCGCACCGCCGCCGCCTCGACGACGTCGCCCGCAATGAACTGCATGGACGAGGCCGACGGGAACATGCCGCGCACGCGCACCTTGGCGATGTCGCTGTTCTCGCCGTAGGTGTCGACGATCTCCTGCAGGTACTTCTTGTTCGTGCCCTCGACCGTGCGGCTGTCGATCTGCCTGGTCTTCCACAGCTTGCGGTTCTTGCCGAAGCACTCGCGGAAATCGCCGGTGTTCTGCGTCGGGTTACCGAACGCCAGCCAGATGATCTCGGTGCCCGCGTCGGTGAGCGCGCCTAGCGCCACCTCCCACACCGCCGGCGGGATACCCGAGGCTTCGTCGAAGATCAGGATGATCCGCTTGCCCTCGTTGTGCAGGCCCGCGAACGCCTCGGTGTTGTGCTCCGACCAGGTGGCAAGGTCCAGGCGCCAACCCTTGTCGTGCCCGGGCATGGTCGACACGATTGACGTCGCGTTCACCTTGAACCAATCGTTGTTGATGGCGAGGCGAAACCATTTGGCGATCTCCGGCCCCGTCTTGGTGAGCAGCTGGCCCTCGGTGTTGGCCGTGACGACGATGCGCGTATCGACGCAGGTATCCATGCCCCACTTGGCCAGCATGGCGATCAGGGCCGACTTGCCGATGCCGTGGCCCGAGGCGACCGCGATGCGTAGCGGGTCGAACCGCGTCTCCGGATTGCTCAGGTGGTCGCGGATCTCACCCATGACCCAGCCCTGCCACTCGCGCGGGCCGGTCTTGTCGGCGAGCTCCGTACCGGCCTGACCCCACGGATAGGCATACATCGTGTGCCCAAGCGGATCGTGCGTGAACGCGCCGATATCCTCGGCGACCTGGCGCTTGAAGTCCGCCTTGCTGAGGTTAGCCGCGCTGGCCAATGGCACGCTCCCGAGCCGCGGCGAGCACCGAGGCGAGATCGTCGCTCACCTCCAGTTCCAGCTTGTCCTTGAACATGCCCAGGTGGCGCGCGACGTTCTCCAGCGCCTTGCCCTGGTCCATCATCTTGATCTCGAAGCCAGCCTGGGTGAGCTTGGCGCCGGCGTAGAGGAGGCGCGCAGAGCCCTTGAGCTTGCGCGTGTCCATCGCGTGCACCTCGGCCTTGCCCTCGCCGAAGCACTGCGGGCAGTCGGGATGGGGATCCGCCTTGTTGTCGTATCCGAACCCGCCCTCGTCGGAGGGGATCGCTCGCGGCCCATCGTCGGCGCTGGCCGACATCGCCGCGCGGACGGCATGGGCGAACTCCTCGGCGTCGATCCACTGCCACCGGTGCCCCTCGCCATGGCAGTAGCGGCAGCAGGTCCGCCGGAACTGAACCAGCTCGTTCGGATCGGCGGTCGCGATCTTCCACCAGCGCTCGAGAACCATGTCCTGCGAGATCTCGGTGCGCTCGGAGAGGGCCGCCTGCCCGGCCGCGATAGCCTGCTGCACCTTGTGATTTCTGAGGAGCTTGGAGGCGCTCGCCTCAGCGCTGTTGCCGCGCGCGGCATAGCCGGCACGGATGTAGGCCGCCGTCGCGTTGAAATCGACGAGGTACTCTTCGACGAAACGCTGCTGTTTCGCGTTCAGCTTCATCCCGGAACCGCCTCCCGTTGCCCGGCGGCCCGCATTCCTTGAGCTTTGGCAGAGTCGCCTCGATGCGCTCGCGTCACACTGATAGCTTCCAAAAGGCGTTCAATGATCTTCGCCACATTGACCACAAGTCCGCAGTGAGAACCAACCTCAACGACGGCCTTTGGAATTTCATCGAAGCCCGACAAGGTGACGGTAATACAGTCAGACTTATGCCGGAGGTGCTCGCAAAGGACTGTATCAGCAGCGCCTACGACAATCTCAGGCCGCATCCCCTGCGACTGGAGGTAGAATGCGACAGCAACAAGCTGAATGTCTTGCACACTATAGGTCTGCACCTTTCCCCGGCCAACGCGAGAGGAGCATAGAAACCCTAGCCGATGAAGATGCCTCAGCCTGCTAGCAAACGCGACCATTCTATGGCCAGGGATCGCATATTCGTAAGCCAATGCTGCAAGCAATTCTTCGGTCTTCACATTGAACTTACCGTTCATCGCCCATCCCTCCCAAGTCACTACTTGACGAAAATGATTTTTCCAATTCGCTTTTGCGGAAGAACATGGCGCCGCCCTTGCGGATGACGGGAATCTCACCCTTATCGGCAAGTTTGTAGACAAGGTTACGGGTGATCCCGAGGAAATCAGCGGCAGCTTGCGCGCCATGGAGAAGGTCGTCTTTCATCACAGCGCCCCCCGCCGCACCGACACCCTGCCGCCGGCGCGCGAGCCAGCGCCGCAGCCGCGCGGAACATGGGTGCTCGTCGTCTGCTGGTTCGGCGCCTTCATGGTCCACTGGCCGGTAGCGCAGATCTTCACCTGCCTGAATCGCTGGTAGCGCACGACCACGATGAGCCCGCGCTGCTCCAGGCGCTTCACCACCTTGGGCGCGCCGCTTGAGGAGCTGCAGCCGATCATCATCTCGAGGTCAAGGTTGAGCGGACAGGGCTCGCCAGCCTCGGCGGCCCGGCATAGCTCGTCGTAGACGATCGTCTCGCTCGGCGTCATCTCGGTGCCGGTGCGCGGATTGATGGAGCGCATGGTCATTCCCCCTCGTCGTGGATGTGCGGGCGCTTCGCGCACCCATATCGGCTAAGGCCAAGCCGGCGGACTTGCCGGCGGTAGTGCGAGGCGGGCAGCACCGAGACGACAACGCCGTCCGCGATGACGACGCGCTGGCCGCCGGAGAGACGCACGTAGTGCGCACCGAACTCGGCCCCGCGCTCGATCACCGGCGACGACAATGCGGCGCGCGCCTCCTCGTAGGTGACGGCTGCCACGCGCTCGATGTATCGTTCGATCGCATGGGCGCTGACGCGGATCACGCGGCCGTCTCCTGAGCCCAGCGCAGCCGTCCGTCAGACGTTTCGACAATCCACCCCTGCTGGAGCCCGATACGCTTGAGAGCCGGCATCAGCGTCTCTGGGTCCGGCAGGGGTTCGTCGCGCGGAGGCACCACTGGCGAGACCAAGCGAAGAACCGGAGGCGTCTTTGGCCGATTGTGCCACACCATCAACTCGCGCGTCGCCGCGATGACGGCCGGGACGACCTTGGCCGGATGATCACACGTCAGCCGCGCTGACCGCACTCCATCGCGGAAAATGTACAGAGGCAGGTGTGACAGCGCGTCATAGGCCGCATCGAGCCAGTCCTGGGCCTCTTTCTCGGTCATCCCCGCTGGCTTCACTAGCGCAAGGCTCGCTGACAGCATCGCCGACATCTCGATCTCGGTTTCATCCTGCACTGAATGCGATCCTCTTCTGTTCTTCTTCCCGGGCTAGCCGCTCGCTGCGTTTCCGTGCTGCCATCTCCATCCCGAGCTCCCTGACGGATTTACGCTCCGGGGCCGGACCTTGGTTGAGAGAGACTTGGCCCGCCGCGCGCTGCTTCTCGTTCTCCAGTGCCCTCACGATCCACTCGATGGGATCAGACGGCGGCGCGGCCTGCCGACGGCAGCTGGCGAGCACGCCGAGCACAGAGCCGGTGCTGTAATTCTTCCGCCACTTGCCGATGACGCGGCGGGCTGCAGCCTCTTCGTGACCGGCCTCGCAGAGGATCAGCAAACCAGTCCGGAAAATCGATGCAGCCATGTCATCAGCGAGCGGCGCGGGTTCGCCGCGCCCGTCTCCGTTAGGAGACGGAATATCTTTGGTTATATGGTTTATTTGTTCTTTAGTTGTCCGGTCGCTGTCCGGTGCCTGTCCGTCAGGCTGTTCGGCTGCCTGTCCGGCCTTGGCTTCCACGTCCTGATATTTCGCGTAATTACAGATCGTTATGATCGTTCGCCCCTGTCCGGTTTCCCGTCCGATCATCTGTTCGGTTTCGAGACGGGTCAAAAACCGCTCCACCGACGAAGGCGACCACCCCCACGCGTCGGCCAGCTGGGATCGGGAGACGCAAAGCTGCCCCCGATCCAGCTCGACGACCTTCCCGCCCACCCGGAACCTGGTCGGCTTCCAGCACCCCTTGAGGACGAGCCACGCCCACGCGCCGAGACGCGCCGAATCGCCCGCCAGCAGCGGGTGGTCGGCCGCCTCGCGGAATAGGAGCGCAAAGCCGCTCATAGGGTGATCTCGACCCTCCCGGGCTTCTCCGGCTCGCAGAAAACGAACGTCGGCACGAACCGACGGTCGTTCACCCGCAAAGCCTGCGCGATGCCGTCGAAGATCGGCTTCATGCGGTTGGGATAGTTTGTTCGGTCTCCACGCCGATCCGGCGGGTAGAACGTCACGACGACCCGGATGTCGCCCTCAGGCGCTATCGCCTCCACTTTGGCCGCCAGGGCCGCCGCGAACGCCCAGGCTCGCCATTTCTTCGTCACTGCCGCCTTGCGCCGCCAATGCCCCTTTGCGTGGCCTGAGAGGGACGAGGGAGGAAAGGGAAGTTCGATCATGGGGTCAGCCCCAGCATCAGGTCGAGTTCCTCGGGAGATCGCGCAAACTTCGTCGCGCACGGCGCCAACTCCATCCAGGCCTCGACCGTGTCAGGATCCTGCATGCCCACCAGGAAAAGGGTGCGCACGCTGTGGATCACCGTACTGTGGTCCATGTTGCCCAGGTACCGGCCAGCCGCCGGGTAGCTGTTGCCTCGGGCGCGAAGCAGCGTTGCCGTGAACTGTCGCGCCCGGACGACAGGGCGCTTGCGCGAGCTCCCCAACAGGTCTTCGGCTTTCAATCCGAACCGCCTGGCGCAGTGGGAGACAACCTCCCGATGGGTACGCGGCTGGCCCCTGATCGGTCGCGCCAGCGTCTGCTGCAGGTCGGGGGAGAGCGGCGCGGCGCTCGGCCGCAACGGAACGGCCGGCACCGTGTCCACGATCTCCAGCTTCGCCAGCCGCGCCGCAATGGCCGCGCCAAGGGCATCGAGATCGATCTCGAGCTCGTCTTCGTTGGCCGCCCTGCCCTCCATGTTCACGAACTCGTCGGGCTTTCGCGCGGCGCGCCTCCCTTCGATCTCAGCGACCCGCTCCGCGCGCCAGCCGCGGATCTTCTCCACCGGCGGTGCTTGGCCGAACTCTTCCAGTGTCCGCGCCCGCACGGTGGAAGCGTCGGAGATATACCGGGTGAGCCGCCTGGCGTAGGCCTGGGCTTCGGCCGGCATTCGATCGGGCATCCCACTGACGCCAAACCAGTCGACGGTGGCGTTGTACGTGCGCTCAGGCGCTGTTGTGGTCATGGTCGCCTCAGAACATAATCATCTGGGGATCGTCGTTGTTCGCGATCCAGTGGTCTCGGGCCTCTCTGGCCCGAATCAGCGCGGCTTTCGCCGATGCCTTTTCGGCGGCGGCCGCAGCGACCTTCACGTCGGCCCGGCGATCGCGCTGCTCGCAAAGGCGCACGATCTCCTCCAGCCGCTCCAGGCTGGGCTTCGTCGGTGGCATGCCCGGGATGTCGACGTCGGCCTTCCTCACTGCCTCAATCCCCGACGTACTGCTGGAGCACGGTGATCGTCTCCCGGGCATCCTCCTTGCTCTCGGCATCGTCGCGGTGACACCACGATCCATCCGCCATCCGCTGCGCCACCTCGGCGGCGAACGAGGCAGTCGCCGCAGCCGCCTTCATGGCGCACAGGTTCGGGGCCTCGTCCCGCGCCACGAGGCGCAGCTGCGTCGCACCGATCAGGTAGTCGGCATGGTGCCGCGGCAGCTCGTCCAGCAGGGCCACCAGTACGTGCGCCGGCATTGTGGTGCCGCCGGCCCACCGCAGCAGGTCGCGCCGCTCCTCACCCACCTTCCGGGCCAGGACGTGCAGGTCCACGCCGTCCCGACTGAGCTTGCGCAGAACCTCCGACAGGCGGTCCGCTAGATCTTGTTGCGATGCCGAATTGCTGGCCATGATTATGTTGCGCCTGCGAACTAGAGCGAATGCATGGGGTCGAACGAAAGCAGAACGAGCGGCGTCATCGCCGTGCCAGCCGCGCCAGTGCCGGCGCGACCAGCAGGTCGAGCGCCAGCCAGAGCAGGATCAGGGCGCCCACGATCTTCATGTCGACCCGGCCCAGGAGAACCCGCCGGCCGTGCTGCCCGTAATCGGGAACCGCTCGCCGGTAGCCTTGCGGATCATGCGCACGTGGTGCGCAAGCGTGCCCTCGCCGCATCCCGGCAGATTGTGATGCTTGACCGGGCGGCCATCGGCGCGGGCGATCGCGTAGAGCACCCGCGCCTGCGCGCGCGACAGGTTCACCTGGTTGCCGTCGTAGAAGGCCCCTGCCGGATGCAGCCACCACGGGCCGCGCCGGATCGCCGCGTCCTCGCTGATGTCGCCGCGGCAATGCGGGCACAGGGCGGTCATGCGTCCTCGCCCTCCGTGCGGCAGCCGAACTCGACGACGGTCACGAGGCGCCAGCCCGCCAGCCGCTCGACAGTAATGGCGCCTCGCAGCTCCAGGCGCCTGAGAGCCGCCGCGCCAGCCGCCGCGCCGCGTGCGCCGATCGCCGCGGCGAGAGCGTCGTTCGATGGGCAAGCAAGCCGGCTGGCCGCGGCCTTGGTGATGAGCCACAACGCCGCGTGGTCGCCTGCATCCTGGACCCTCGACCTCATGCGGCCGCGTCCTGATGCTCCGGAGACCAGCCGCGCATCCAGTCGCGCGCTTTCGCTTCAGTCTCCGGCCAGAGCCGGCGGCCGTTTCGAATGTCCCGCACAAAGTGAGGGTCGCTCATGGCTTTGCGGCCGAACGTGATCTCGGTCATGCCAGCATTCGCCACGAACGCTTCGATGTCGGCGAGAAGCTCAGGATGATGTTTGGACATGGCCCGGCTTATAAAGTGGGACACGTCCTACCGTCAATAGGATGTGATGGGATAAGTCCTAACCTTCCGCCGGTCCGCGGAAAGTGGGATGCGACCTACATGCGAGACGACGCCACGCCCTTACAGCAATTCATCCGTGCGGCCGTCGCACTCATGCCGCAGAAGCGCGATCACTACGATAAAATCTTGCAGGAGAAACTCGGCACCAAAGGGAAGCCGATATACGATATCGACCGCGGCAAGAGCAAAAACCCAAGTTTGGCGCAGCTGAACGCAATATCCGAGCTCCTCGGCCAGCCTCGCCAACTGTTCGAGCGAGCAATTGCCGGTGAGCCGGTGGAACCCGTCGGCAGTAGCGTCGCAACCGCCGTGCCCGGCGCGCGCTCAGTTGCGGACATCGTGCCTGCCGAGGACGTCGTCTACATCCAGAAGTTGGACCTGTCCCTCTCGATGGGCCCGGGAACCCACATCGACGACTGGGTTGAAGCCGAGCCGGTCGCGTTCGACCTGGCGTTCATCCGTTCTGTAACCCGCACGGCGTCGGACCGCCTCAAGCTGGTCACCGGCATCGGCGACAGCATGTATCCGACGCTGAACTGGGGCGATGTCATCCTGATCGACACGACGGAGCGCCAGCTCGCCCGGCAGGACGCGGTTTACTGGATCGACGTGTACGGCGCCGCCGGGCTCAAGCGGCTGCGCAATGTGGGCCGTAGCCGGGTGCTGGTGATCTCCGACAACCCGAACGTGCCGGATATGGAGGTGGATGCTGCGGATCTGCGGATCCAAGGCAGGGCTATCTGGCTGGCGAGGGGCATCTAATCATTGTGAGTGAATGACGGCAAATTGGTCATCGCTGCTGGACTAGGCGGTAGAGGATTCTTAAAGGATGGACGTGTCACACGCTCGCTTCTCGGTGAACTATGACGGCCCCGCGCTGGCTGAGCACACCATGGACGTGCGCGACCTAGCTCCCGCGCTGCTTGCGCTCGGAGAGCTGTTCGATGCGGCGAACCACGCGCTCAATGGCGACGCAACCCAAGTTTCCGTCAACGTTCGTGCCCATGAACCAGGGTGCTTTTCCATTGACCTCGACGTCGTCCAAAGCATCATCAAACGAGGGATCGCACTTCTAACTGGCGACGAGATAGCCGCCGCCATCAACCTCAAAGAGCTGCTCATCGGAGGTGCAGGCGCGGCTTGGAGCTTGATCAAGCTCATCAAGTTCATGCGCGGGCGAACACCTGACAAAATCGAACGCCTGCCCGCCGGCATGGTGCGTATCACCATCAGCGACAACACGTTCGACGTTCCGCTAAAGCTCTTGCGCCTGTACCAGGACCTAGCTGTCCGCTCGGCAGTCGAGCGAGTTGTTGAACGCCCGTTGGAGACCCCAGGCATCGATGAGGTCATATTCTTCGACAAAGGGACCGAAACTGCGCGGGTGACGAAGCCGGAGGCACACTTCTTTCGAACGCCATCTATCGAAGACAAAATCCTGATCGATGATGTTCGGCAATCGGCGTTCTCGATCGTGGCGCTAGCGTTCAAAGAAGACAACAAGTGGCGGCTCCATGACGGCCAAAATCAGATAAGTGCCACAATCGCCGATGAATCCTTCTTGTCGAAGGTGAACAACAACCTTGTCAGTTTCGCAAAGGGCGATGTACTTGTTTGCGAAGTCAGGTTCGTTCAGAAGCAAACAAGCAAGGGCCTCGTCACAGAGCATATCGTAGAAAAGGTGATTGATCATCGACCTGCTTCTCGCCAGATAGAGCTCAACTTTTACCCACAAGATTGAACTATGGGCATATTGGCCGTGTCCCTCGCCATCGTCGGCGCCGACTACCCCAACAAGGGCAAGATGCCCGGCCGGCGCTTCGAGATCGCGCTATGCGCGCCGGGCGATCCTCTGGTGCTGCGGCCGGAGCCCGATAACCCAGCCGACGAGCACGCGATTGCCGTCTACTCCGAGCGCGGCGTGCAGATCGGGTACGTCTCGTCAGAGCGCGCCGTGCGGATCGCCCAGCTCCTGCGGCAGGGCCACACCGTTAACGCCATCTTCCAGGAGGCCACGCCCTACGGCGCCGTGGCGCGCGTTGCATTCGATGGCCAGCCGCCTGAGCTGCCGGCGACGCGGCCGCAACCTGCTCCCGAGCCCGACTTCTACCCCGACGAGATCTACGATGACGAGTAGGTAGGACTGGTCCCACTTAATTCGATTGACAGGTAGGACTGGTCCTACTAAGCCATCTTCAGCAGTCCAGCAGTGAGCCGCAAGCGCAGACCTGCCGGGAATTCGTTGGAGATCGCCGATGCAGACCGCATCCTATTTCACCGTCACGCGCGGCACGGATACCGGCAGCGAGCCGGTGTCGTTTGTTGACCGGCGCGCGGCCGACAACGACCGCGTCATTGCCGCGCGGGTCATCGCCAACCTGCTGAGCGCCATCGACCTCGAGCAGGTGAAGCCGGGCTACTCGCTCGACTACGCCATCATCGCCGCCGAGATGACGCTGCAGGACTGGGGCTTCGACGTCCCCAGCGCGATCAAGGCGCGGATGGCATGAAGCTGCCCCGCCTCCGCACCCGGAACGGGCGGTTCCTGCGCAAGCTGACGCCCACCCCCGAAAGCCAGGCCTGCTGGCTGATCTGGTCGCGCAAGTGGCACATGTGGCATTGCCGCGGCGCCACGGGCGGCGCCAACGGCTACACCCGCAACATCGCCGAGGCGGGCCTGTTCCCGTTCTCCAAGGCGGCCCGCTATCACGACGGCATCGACAACGAGGCGTTCCACGTCTCGGAGAAGGTCGACCTCATCACCATGGAGATCGCCGACGTGCGCCGCATGCTCGGCGCCCTGGAGCGGCAGCGTGACGCTGCCCGGCAGGTGGCGGCGTGATCCGGCTGCGTCTCGCGACCGGCCACGTGGTCGAGTTCGACAACTTCGTCGACCTGTTCGACTACATGGTGGAGCGCATGCTCCGGCGAGGTGAACTGTGAAGCGCATCGCCGTCATGCTGGCGATCGCGCTGGTGGCATTCACCGCGCATGCCTGGACGCCGCTGCTGCTCGAAAGCCCGGACGTGAGGGCCTTCGTGCTGTCGGACTTGTTCTGGCCGGCGATGTTCGGCGGCGCGTTCGCCATCAGCTCGATCTGCGCCGCCGCCGCTGCGGCCATCCTGTTCCATCCCGACCGCCTATCGGGTCGCACCGGGCGGGAGCGCGGCGAATGACCGCGCCCCGTCCACCCCTCTCCCAAAGCACCGGCCGGAACGCCCCGCCCCCCGCCGTTCCGGGACTGCCCCCACTGCCCGCGGCCTCCGGTGCTGCCGCGGGCAACCTCCGCCTCACACCAGCCGAGACGGAGGCTGTCGCAGCCTATCTGGCACGCGTCTGGCGGGGCGCAACCGGACTGCCGGACGTGCCTCCACCCGAAATGCTCGCCACCCTGGTCGAACTGACGCTGCGCAAGGCGCGCGAGCAGGTCGCCAGCCGCGGGCGCTGACTATTTTCCAGCAAGGAGCTGACCCATGAACATCAACGATTTTTGCGCCCTGCTGGATCGCAAGGGGTACGTTTACACCCGCGCCGATGACGCCGTGGACGTCAATGGCTTCCACAACGTCGACCTCCGCAGCCTGACGACGCTCCCCGAGAGCGCGGCGTTCAACAACGGCGGCTACGTCGACCTCCGCAGCCTGACGACGCTCCCCGAGAGCGCGGCGTTCAACAACGGCGGCGACGTCGACCTCCGCAGCCTGACGACGCTCCCCGAGAGCGCGGCGTTCAACAACGGCGGCTACGTCGACCTCCGCAGCCTGACGACGCTCCCCGAGAGCGCGGCGTTCAACAACGGCGGCTACGTCGACCTCCGCAGCCTGACGACGCTCCCCGAGAGCGCGGCGTTCAACAACGGCGGCTACGTCGACCTCCGCAGCCTGACGACGCTCCCCGAGAGCGCGGCGTTCAACAACGGCGGCTACGTCGACCTCCGCAGCCTGACGACGCTCCCCGAGAGCGCGGCGTTCAACAACGGCGGCTACGTCGACCTCCGCAGCCTGACGACGCTCCCCGAGAGCGCGGCGTTCAACAACGGCGGCTACGTCGACCTCCGCAGCCTGACGACGCTCCCCGAGAGCGCGGCGTTCAACAACGGCGGCTACGTCGACCTCCGCAGCCTGACGACGCTCCCCGAGAGCGCGGCGTTCAACAACGGCGGCTACGTCGACCTCCGCAGCCTGACGACGCTCCCCGAGAGCGCGGCGTTCAACAACGGCGGCTACGTCGACCTCCGCAGCCTGACGACGCTCCCCGAGAGCGCGGCGTTCAACAACGGCGGCTACGTCGACCTCCGCAGCCTGACGACGCTCCCCGAGAGCGCGGCGTTCAACAACGGCGGCTACGTCTACCTCAGCAGCCTGACGGACGAATACCAGTCCTACCGCGGCGAGCGCATCCGGCTGAAGCATATCGACGGCTACACCATGCTCATCCGGTCGGAACGGAAGCTGGGCGAGACCACGATCTACAGCGCGGCCTACTTCGCTGGTGGTGAAATCGCCGATCTCAAGCCCTGCTATGTCGCGCACCAGGGCGAGCACTTCGCGCACGGCGCGACGATCGAGCAGGCGATGCGCGACGTCCGCTTCAAGGCGATGGAGCACGACTTCGACGAGGAGGAACTGGTCGCCGAGATCAAGGAACGCGGCACCGTCCTGATCGAGGACTTCCGCCTCATCACCGGCGCCTGCGAGGAAGGCACTCGCCAGGGTATGGCCGACGCCGGCCTGGACCGCGACGCCGACGAACTTCCCCTCGCGACCGTGCTGTCCTCTGCCTTCGGGCACTACGGCGAGCGGTTCAAGGCGCTGTTCGGCGAGCAGGCGCTCGCGTCGCGAGCCCACTGACACCTTCCCAAGGATTTCCGCACATGATCCAAGTTGACCGCAAGCAGTTCTCCCGCGCCCTCGATCTTGCCGGAGCCGTCGTGGAGGCCCGCGGGGCGACCATTCCCATTCTGGGCAACCTCAAGGTGACCGCCAACGGAATCCTTCGCCTTGAGGGGACCGACCTCGACACCCATAGCCGCGCGGAGCTGGCTTATCAGGGCGACGGGAGCAGCGACTTCACCCTGCCTCAGCCGCGCCGGGTGCGCGCTGCGATCAACTCCGCCGGCGGCGAGAGCGTCGAGCTCACGCTCGAGGAAGATGCGGGCGTTCATCTGCGCACCGGTCTTCTCGACAGCCACCTGCGCTCCCTCCCTGCTGACGACTTCCCCGTCGTGGGGCCGGTAGGATTCGAGGACTTCGGGGCCACGCTCAGCGCCGGTGAACTGAAGCAGATCCGCCGCGTCACCGCGGCCATCAGCAGCGAGGAAACTCGCTACTACCTGAACGGCATCTGCGTGCGGAAGGTCAGCGACTGGACCTATCAGTTCGCGGCTACGAACGGCCACGTCCTGATGATGGTCGACGTACCTCTACCCGACGCGGCCGGGGATCTGCCCGACATGGCGATCCTGCCCCGCCGTTTCGTGCATCTGGTGCTGCAGCACTTCGCGCGAGCCCAGGACGGCCTGCGCCTCTCCTACGGCCACCAGGCCGTGCCGAACAAGGAAGGGCCCACCCTCCCGCTGGAGCGCGGCGGTGTGCTCATCAGCCTCCGCGGAGACCTCGCGGGCATCGACTACAGCCTGACTTCGAAGCTGATCGACGGGACGTATCCCGACTACCTCAAGGTTGTCCCTACCTCGTTCACAAATTTCGCCCGCTTCCGCCGTGCCGAAATGGTCCGCGCCATCCAGGCCCTGCGCCCGCTCACGTTCAGCAAATACGGCGCGGTGAAGATCACTTTTCCTGCGGGCAAGCTGGCTATCGAGCTGGACGGCCCGGATCTCGGCAGGAGCGTGTTCCATATCGACGCCGAGCACGACGCCGGCGCCGCCGAGGGTGCGCAAATCGGCTTCAACGGAAATTACCTCATCGGGGTAATGGGCGCGCTTCACGGTGACGAAGTCGCGATGCAGGTGAGCGCGCCAATGGGCGCAGGCCCGACGCTGTTCACCGATCCGGCGGATACCGCGTTCAAGGCCGTCCTCATGCCGACGCGGGTGTGACGATGGCGAAGTCTCCGACTGCGGGGCCTCAGAAGGGCGCCCCCCCTTCGCTGGAATGGATCGCCGTCGACCGCCTGAATGTCGACGCGGCGTACCAGCGCGCCACGGACGGGCCGAACAGCCGCAAGGTCATCTTCGGCATGGTCAAGGAATGGGACTGGGCGCTGTGCCAGCCGCTGGTGGTCAGCCGCCGCGCCGACGGATCGCTCTACGTGCTTGACGGGCAGCACCGCAAGGAGGGCGCCGAGGAGCGCGGCGACATCCCGCACCTACCCTGCGTCGTCGTTTCCGACCGCGACCGGGCGGGAGAGGCGGAGACGTTCGTCGCCCTCAACACGCGCCGCCAGAAGCTGAGCCAAGCGGACATCTTCAACGGCATGCTCGCCGCCGGAGACGAGAGTGCGAAGGCGACGCAGATCCTGCTCCAGGAGACCGGCTGGCGCATCCGCAGCCACGGGGCATCCTCTGCCTACCACCCGGGCGACCTCGGCTGCGCGCCGATGCTGGCGCGCGCCGTCGCGGCTCATGGCGAGGCCGTGGTGCGCAACGCGCTCACCGCGCTGCGCGAAGCCTATCCCGACAAGGCCGTCACCACGGCGGCGACACTGCTGAAAGCTCTGATCGCAATCTACCGCGACGGCGATCTGAACGGCGGCGACCCTGACCTGTTCATCGAGACGCTGTCCGATGCCGAGCCGGGCGACTGGGAGCTCCATGGCATGGACCACCGCCGCAAGCATCCAGCGCTCTCCCGCATCGAGGCGATCAGCGCCGCCATGCTCGAAGCGTATCGCGAAATGCGGAAAGGCGAGGCAGCGTAATGGCCACCGACACCAAGATCGAGTGGTGCGACCACACCTTCAACCCGTGGATCGGTTGCACGAAGGTCTCGCCCGGCTGCGACCACTGCTATGCGCAGACCCTCATGGAGGTGCGGCACAAGCGCGCCGTGTGGGGGCGCCGCCCGGTCCTGACTGCAGATGGCACCTGGTCCCAGCCGCGCAAGTGGGAGCGCGCCGCCGAAACGTTCCGCGCAAAGCATGGCCGGCACCAGCGCGTGTTCTGCAGTTCGTTGGCCGACGTCTTCGACAACAAGGCAGACGACGCCTGGCGCGGACGTCTGGGCGCGACGATCCTGAATACGCCCTCCCTCGAATGGCTGCTGCTCACCAAGCGGATCGGCAACGCCGTCGACATGCTGGCGAACATGTTCTCGTACGACGTACCTGCCAACGTGCGGGCTGGCGCAACGATCGTGAACCAGGAAGAGGCCGCTCGCGACCTGGGGAAGATCCGCGCAGTCGCTGCCGTCACCAAGCTCAAGCCGTTCCTGTCGATGGAACCCCTGCTCGGACAGGTGAGCCTCGCTGCCGCAGATCCCGCCTGGCATCAGTATGTCGGGTGGGTGATCGTGGGCGGCGAGAGCGGCCCCGGCGCCCGGCCGATGCATCCCGACTGGGTGCGCGCCCTGCGCGACGAGTGCGCGGAGGCAGGCGTGCCGTTCCTGTTCAAGCAGTGGGGCGAGTGGGCGCCGCTCGATCACGTGAAACTTTCCCGAGATCTCACGCCCGCGGCCTCCCTCATGTTGGATGGAACCCGTGTCGTGCACGGCGGCGCACCGCACATCGCGGAACTTGTCCGCGTCGGGAAGAAGGAAGCCGGCCGCCTGCTAGACGGCTCCGAGCACAACGGCTTTCCGGAGGCGATGGTAGCGTGAGCCAGCTGAACCTTTTCGCCCCGTGCTCGCTGCTGCTGGAGATCCAGGCGGCGGTGCGCGGCGACGGCGCCATTCCCGCCAAGCATTGCAGCTGCACTCGGCCGTGCTGGACGCGCAACGGCTCGAACAGCCGTGCCGCAAAAGGCATCTCCTGATGGGCCGCGTCCTAATCGCCTGCGAGCGATCCGGCGTGGTCCGGCGCGCCTTCTTGGCCGCTGGGCACGATGCCTGGTCCTGCGACATCGCGCCGGCCGACGATGGCAGCAACCGCCACATCCGCGGTGACGTGCGAGACCATCTGGACGACGGGTGGGACCTCCTGGCCGTGATGCACCCGCCATGCACCGTGCTGTGTAACTCGGGCGCGAAGTGGCTCTACATCAGGGGCAAGCGCATCAACGGTCCCGATCCGCAGCGCTGGGCCGAACTGCAACAGGCCGCCGCCTTCTACCGTACGTTGCGCGATGCTCGCCAGATCCATCGCCGGGCGATCGAGAACCCGATCATGCACAAGCATGCCATCCGCCTCACCGGCCGAGGCAGAGTGCAGTTCATCCAGCCATGGTGGTTCGGTGACCCGTTCTTCAAGGCAATCGGGCTGGAACTTGTCGAGTTGCCGCCGCTGCAGGCCACCAACCGCCTGACTCCGCCGAAGCCCGGCACGGACGAGCACAAGGCCTGGAGCGCTGTCCACCGTCACTCTGGCTGGGGCAAGCACGGCGCCGATCGCGCCCGTGCTCGCAGCCAGACCTTCCCCGGTCCAGCGCTCGCCATGGCGGCACAGTGGGGCGCGCTGCTCCCGGGCCACGTCGAGCCCGCACAGACCGACTTCTTCCCGATGTTGGAGGAAGCATGACCCCCTGGCCGTTCCCCTCACTCCAGCCGCTCGGCTACGACGTCATCATTGCCGACCCGGCAACCCGGTTCGAGACCTACTCGACGGCCGGCGAGGGCAAGAGCCCGCAGGCGCAGTACCCGACTATGACGTGGGAGGAGCTTGAAGCCCTCCCCGTGTCACAGCTCGGGCGCGGCGATACGATCCTGATGCTGTGGGCGTGCTGGCCGACGCTCCGCGAATCCATCCGCCTGCTCGAGGCGTGGGGCTTTCGCTACGTCACCGGCGGCGCATGGCACAAGCGCACGAAGCACGGCAAGTCGGCGTTCGGCACGGGCTATGTCCTGCGCAGCGCCAGCGAACCTTACCTGATCGGGACTCTCGGGAGCCCGCTGACGGCGAAGAACGTGCGCAACATTATCGAGACCGAAGACCTCGATGTCATCGACGCCGAGGCCCGCGGCCACAGTCGCAAGCCCGACGAACAGTACGACTACTGCCGCCGCCTGGCGCCGCGGGCGATCCGCTTCGCCGAGTTGTTCGCCCGGCAGGCTTGGCCGGGCTGGGATGCATGGGGGAACGAGGTGGGCAAATTCAGGAGCGAAGCGGCGTGACAGATAAAGGCATCATCTTCAGCGCGCCGATGGTGCGCGCGCTCATCGCCGGGCGGAAGACGCAGACGCGGCGGCTTCTGAAGCCGCAGCCGGGCGATACAGGTGCAGCAGGCAAGCGGGTCGATCATGTGGGCGACTACTGCACAGGCGCTCCCCAGCACGGGCAGGCCTACTACTGGCGCGCGAACGGCAGTTGGAACAGCAGCGAGCGCTTTCACCTGCCTTATGCCTCTGGCGACCGCCTTTACGTTCGCGAGGCCTGTCGCGCCGAGGAACTGTCGGAGGACGGCATGGACGGCGTCCGCTTCCTTGCCAACGACGCTTTCTTACCGATCGGCAACGACCCGTCAGCGGGGCTGAAATGGCTCAAGTTGTTCAATTACGGCCAGAAGGAAGGTGCGAGCCCGACAGGCCTGCGCGGGAAGGGAGTTCCCTCGATTCACATGCCCCGCTGGGCCTCGCGCTTGTGGCTCGCGGTCACAGAAGTGCGCGTCCAGCGGCTGCAGGATTGCAGCGAGGCTGATGCAAAGGCAGAGGGCGTGGTTTGGCAGGACCCGACCGAGGAGGATTACCGCTGGGCCCGGCAGGAGGGCATTCCGGTTTCCGACATGGAAGGAGTGTGGACCGTCCCGGGAATGAAGGCCGTCGGTGCGGACGTCTGGGGCGTCGACCCGCAGCAGGCCTACCACATGCTCTGGAACAGCCTCCACACCGCCGAGGGCGAGCGCTGGGTCGACAACCCGTGGGTCGTGGCCGTCACCTTCGAGGTGTACCAGGGCAACATCGATGCGGGAGGCGCGGCATGATCGCGCCCTTGCCGAGCAGCGTCACGCAGGCCGACGACGGCGCCCTCCCTCTTGCTCAGCAGATCGTCGAGGCGCTGGCCGCGTCACTCGGTGATGCAATCTTCGCCACCGAGCTTGCCTTTTGCCAAGGCGCGCGCCGTTGCGACCTCTGGACCATCAGCGCCAACTCGTCGGCAGGTTTCAAGGCGCGGGCGTACGAGATCAAGATATCTCGCGCCGACTTCCGCCGCGATAACGCGGTCAAGCAGCGCGAAGCTCGCCTGTTCTCGGACCAATTCTATTACGTCACGCCTGCGGGCCTGTTGAAGCCCGATGAGGTGCCGGATTGGGCAGGCCTGATCGAATGGCGCGAGGGTTCGTTCAAGACGGTCGTTCCCGCGCCTTATCGCGACAAGGATGCTCCGACCTGGGAACTGGTCGTCTCGCTGATCCGCAACAGCGGCAACGTCAACCGCGACACTGACCTCCTGAAAATTCGCCTGCGTAACGCCGAGCGCACAATTTCGCGCGCGACGAAGGCGATCGAACTGCGCGGCATCAAGGCATGGGAGATAGGTCTATGACCCTTCGCCTCCTGACCTCTGGCGAGGCCGCCGCACGCCTGCACATCAGCGAGCGGACCCTACGCAAGCTGCGCCAGCGAGGCGAGATCCGATACATCGCCATCAGTGATCGCGTGGTCCGGTACGACGAAGCCGACTGCGACGAGTTCCTGGAAAAAAGAAAGCACACAGACGAACAATGCCCAAGCCGATCAAAGACCCTCGGTCGCCGTATTGGCAGTACGACTTCCAGCGCAACAAGCGGCGGTTTCATGGCTCAACGGGCTGCACGTCTGAGCGAAAGGCGCAAAAGTTCATAGACGATCTGGTCCACCAGATCGCCAGCGGTCGCTTCAAGAAGCCCGAGATCACGCTCGACGATGCATGCCAGGCCTACTGGCGCGACAAGATCGAGACGCCCGCGAAGAAGAATAGCGATGGGATGCTGTCGAAATCGCAGCGCACCACGGAAACCCAGCTCGCCCGCCTCTGCGAGATGCTCGGCGCAAATCGTCTGCTCAGCGAGATCACCCAGACCATGCTGCGCGGCTACATCGCCAGACGGCGCGGCATGAAGAAGGCGCGCTCGGCGAAGAAGGACTCCCCCCTCGTCGCTAATGCCACGGTAAATCGCGAATGGGAGCTGGCGCGGCGCGTCTGGCGCCACGTCGCCCGCGACCATATGGTCAGTGAGATCGACTGGGGTGACCTCAGGCTGCCCGAGAACAACGAACGCGTGCGCGAGCTGGGCGCCGACGAGCAGCTGCGTCTATTCAACGCCCTGCCCGACGATCTCAAGCCTGTCGTCGAATTCGCGATCCTCAGCGGCCAGCGCCGCTCGGC